>CAYUZR010000013.1:0-15517 GCA_964449555.1 uncultured Candidatus Saccharibacteria bacterium | reverse complement strand
TGGACAAAATATAATAAAAACTAAAGGTATAGGTTTTCAAACCGGCAGAGGAAAACATACAACAACAAATAGAGAAATGTATTTTATAGAAAACGGAGGAATTGTAATTGATAATCCAGGAATGAGAGAGGTGGGGATGCTGAATACTGATATTGGTATAGATAATTCGTTTGACGAAATAGTTGAGTTATCAAAAAAATGCAAATATAATAATTGCACACATTCCCACGAACCTGATTGCGAGGTATTGTCAGCGCTAAACTCTGGTGATTTAGACGAAGACAAATATTCAAATTACACTAATTTAAAAAAAGAAGTTGAACATTACAATATGACAGAACTGGAGAAAAGAGAAAAAAATCGTGATTTTGGAAAGTTTATCAAGAACACAAAAAAAGATTTAAAAAATCTTAAGCACAAAGATTATTAATTAGTTTGATTTAGAAACACACAAATCCTAACTTCAAAAAATGTTCAAAAATTAATCAAAAATATTCACCAAATATTCATCGATATCTCGTTGATTCATATCATAAAAATTTTTGTTTTGATTTTTTAAATCAGTAGCTAACTGAACACCAACAAATCGCCAATGCCATGGTTCATAGATATAATATCCGTTATTTTTAGGATAAGACAAAGTAAAACCAAATTTGTGTGCATTTTGTAAAAGCCAATTATAAGTTTCTGTATCATCAAACCCCGCCAATGTCCCCCCTATCCCCGTTGTAATTAAATCCACCGTCGTCCCTAATTGATGTTCTGAATACCCTTGATCAGCAGAAAATTGATTAGCTGTACCAGCCCCATAAATTACAGTGTACTGTCCTTTTAAAGCTTCTTGGGTATTAAAAGAACGATAAGCAGAATATACATACAAATCAATTCCACTAGCCTTTGCTGAATTCAACATACTATTTAAATATGGCCAAACTTTGTCGTGTAGTTGATAAACTCGGCTCTCATAATACTTATATTCATTTGGAATTTCAACCAATTTAGCTGGAGCAAAATGTTCGTTCAAAAAGAAAACTTTTGAATACTTTTGAAGGAGTTCTGGATCAGTGTTACTCAATTTTTCTAGATCAGTAACTGTGCCAGAAATTGTTCCAACCTTATCCTGAACACCCGAAAGCTGTTGTTCTCTGCTTCTAGCCTCTTCTTCCAACGCCTGTGCTAAAGATGTTTCTGTTTGTGCAATATTTTCCTGAATCTCAACTGTGGTTGAAGCCATTTTGTTTTCAAGTAAACTAATTTTCTCACCCAACTCAGTATTGGTTATATTCAAATTTTTAATAGTTGTAAAACCAAACCAAAAAATAAAAACAGTTGAAATCATCAAAAGAATAATCAAAAAATCAACCGCCATTCGATAACGATCCATTTTTTCAAAAAAATTTTTGATAATGTGAATTTTTAGCATAGTTTTTTATAATCCTAAAACTTTTTTTAAATTATTATCAATTTTTCTTCTTAAAATACTCTCTGTTTCGCCGATTTCACCCAAAACTACTTTTTTATCTATAGTGGCTATTTTTGATGTCTTTATGACAGAATTTTTCTTTAACCCATTTTTGTCTGTTTTTTTGATTTTAATATCAAAAGTAAATAATTTTTTAACTGAAGAAGAGATAAAAGCAACAACAATATCGTCACCTATAATTTTATCAGAAATAATAACAGCCGGACGAATTTTATCCCCCGATAAATTAGTGAAAGGAAATGAAACTAAAATTATTTTATATTTATTATACATATCTCACTTTTAAATCATCAGCAGAATAAATATTTGGCTCATCTTTTAAAAAATCAAAGGACGATGAATTTGCATTAAAGTTAGTAACATTTGTAACTTTTTTATTTAAATTCTCTGGAAATTTTATAATAACAACTTCTGGCTTATTTCTTCTCCCAACAACAAGCGGTTTATCAGAAATAACCTCTTCTAAAAAGGAAGGTAAATTTTTTCGAAAATTTGTTGTAGATAAAACATTCATGTTTTGTACATTTTAATTATATTAATATTGTACATAAATACATAATTGAAAACAAGTGGAAAAAATCAGTGATTCGGCTATGCGATAGCCGAATCGTTCAAGTATTCATGAATATATGAAATATAAAAAAATCACCCAAACCGAAAGAATTTTCAGTTTGGGCGATTGAGGTGATTTTTACTTTTTCTGGTGTTTAAAAATTTCTTCTCTTAAAATTGAAGAAAGCTTTTCCCACACAGGACAGTTGTTGGTGTTTGGACAACTTCCTCCCCAGCACACACTTGTATCCTCAAATACAGATGATGGAACTGCTCTGGAAATTAGTCCAAGGGCGCCTATTGGCGAAACTTCAACTTGAGATCTTACTTCAATCTCTCCATAATTGTGTATCAAACATTTTCCCTCTTCCGGAAAATCAACTCCTTCAATTACAGGAAATGTTATATACCATTTTCGAATAAACTTTATCTTTAACATTTTCTACTCCTTATTTTGTTTTATTGAGCAGTTTTTGAAACATCAATATTTTCTTCTGCCTTTATAATAAGAGCTAGTTTATATACATCTTTTAAAGACGGGCATCCGAGTGGATACTTAACCACATCTATCTCACCAGAATCTATTTTTTCTAAAGCCTTAATTATAAACCCTCTTGCAACAGTGTCTTCTCCCCGAAATTCAGCAGTTTTTTCAACAAGATCTACCAAACCTTCATCTACCATACCTTCTCCTTTTTCAAATTTCTTAGACAAAATAAATCACTTCTGCAAAAAACATTACCACAAACACTTATTCAAAACAATCGTAATTTATGACTCACCCTCATCCCCTTTGATTTTCAACCCATATCCTTTATACTTATTTTCAATATGGACGAAAAATACACCAAACCCTACAACCCCCAAGAAGTTGAGGAAAATATATATAAAGAATGGGAAGATTCTGGTTTTTTTAATCCGGATAACTCGCCAAGTAAAAGCGAAGAAACTTTTTCGATGGTTCTTCCGCCGCCCAACGTGACAGGAGTTTTACACCTAGGACATGCTAACAGACTTTCTCTTGAAGACGCTATTGTTCGTTTTCAAAGGATGCTGGGTAAAAAAACTCTTTGGCTTCCTGGAACTGATCACGCTGCTATTGCTACCCAAACAAAAGTGGAAAAACTTCTTGCAAAAGAAAAAATTAGAAAGCATGATTTGGGTCGAGAAAAATTTCTAGAAAAAGTAAATGAGTTTGCAATGGATTCACAGAAAACTATTATTTCCCAAACAAAAAGGATGGGTTCGTCTTTGGATTGGTCTCGTTTGGCTTTTACTCTGGATAACGAAAGAAACCTTGCTGTAAACACAGCATTCAAAAAAATGTACGAAGACGGTTTAATTTATCGAAAAGATAAGGTTATTAACTGGGATCCAAAAGGACAAACAGTTATTTCAGACGACGAAGTGGTTTACGAAACCCGAAAAGCAACATTCTACACTTTTAAATATTCAAAAGACTTCCCTATTACAATCTCAACTACTCGACCAGAAACAAAAGTTGGGGATACGGCCGTTGCAGTGAACCCTAACGATGATAGGTACAAAGAATTCGTTGGGCAAACTTTTGAGATTGAGGATTTTTGCGGGACAAAACTCTCTATTAAAATAGTTGCTGACCGAGAGGTTGACCCAGAATTTGGAACTGGTGCTTTGGGAGTTACCCCAGCTCATTCGCAGGTGGATGAAAAAATCGCAATCGATAATAACTTACCTATTAAACAAGTAATCAGCGAATATGCCAAAATGGAAAATTGTGGCAAAATACTTGAAGGAAAAAAAGTATTAGAAGCGCGAGAAATTATTGTCGGGTGGTTAAAAGAAAATAACCTGATGAAAAAAGAAGAGAAAATTGAACAGTCTGTTTCTACAGCAGAAAGAAGCGGGGCTGTGATCGAACCACTTCGAAAATTACAGTGGTTTATTGATGTAAATAAAAAGTTTAAACTTCCTCATTCAAACATTAAAGGTATCACCACTGATGACGAGGTAACTCTAAAAACTTTAATGAAACATGTTGTTGAACTAAATGAAGTCGAAATCCTTCCTACACGCTTTAATAAAACTTATTATCACTGGATCGAAAATTTACATGATTGGTGTATTTCTCGACAAATTTGGTACGGGCACCAAATTCCAGCTTGGCACAAGAACGGAGAAATTTATGTGGGAATAGAAGCCCCCGAAAGTGATGGATGGAAACAAGATGAAGATGTTTTGGATACATGGTTTTCTTCAGGAATTTGGACATTTTCAACATTGGGTTGGCCCAACAAAACAAAAGATTTAGAAAAATTTCATCCAACCAATTTACTTGAAACAGCCCATGATATTATATTTTTCTGGGTAGCTAGAATGATACTGATGACAACCTATCTTACAGGAGAAGTTCCTTTCAGAGTGGCTTACTTATCTGGATTAGTTAGAGATAGCAAAAACAGAAAACTTTCAAAATCACTTGGCAATACAGTTGACCCACTAGATATGATTGATAAATATGGAACTGATGCTCTTCGGATGTCTCTTTTAGTTGCAATTGCTCCCGGACAAGATGTTAAATATGACGAAAACAAAACCCGAGCCTACAAAAAATTTGCAAATAAAATTTGGAATATTGCTCGATTTATTTATTCAAATGTTGATGGATTTGACTACGAAGGATTTGATGAAAATAAATTAACAAAAGCTGAAACAAAACATATCGAAAATTTTGATTCTCTGGTTAAAGAAATTACGAAAGAAATGGAAGAATATAAATTATATCTGACATCAGAAAAACTTTATCATTTTGTATGGCACGAATTAGCTGACAAAATTCTTGAAGAATCAAAAGAAGCACTATTTGATAAAACAACTCCTGAAGATAAGGCCAATAAACAATATATGCTTCTGAAAATCTTCGAAAATGTTTTAAAAACACTTCATCCATTTATGCCATATATCACAGAAGAAATCTGGAAAGATTTTCCAAAAGAGAATAAACAACTACTTATGATTGAAAATTGGCCAAATCAATAAACTAATAAAAATTCAACAGCTCACCCCCCTACACCTGATTTAATTTGGTGTGGGGTTTTTTATCTTTTTTCCACTTATTACTTATTACTTATTACTGATATACTATTTATATGACTCTAGCACTAACTCTCTCATTCATCGGAGGAATGATACCCCCAATTATATGGCTACTTTTCTGGCTCAAAGAAGATAAACTTCATCCAGAACCAAAACGATTCATAATATCAACCTTCATTGCTGGTATGTTATCAGCAATTGCTGTGATTTTAATTCAAAAAGAATTTTCAAATGGTTTTATATCATATGGTATTTTATCACTATCTCTACTTGCTTTCTCAGAAGAATTCATTAAATACCTTTTTGCATATTTTATTGCATTACGACAAAAATTTATGGACGAACCCGTTGATGCTGTTATCTATATGGTAACTATTGCTCTTGGTTTTGCAGCTATGGAAAATATCCTCTATCTCTGGCAAATCTTTAGTAACGGAGAAATTATAAAAGGTATGATAATAAGCAATACAAGATTTATTGGAGCCACAATTCTTCATGTTGCCTCTTCGGGAATCATTGGTATTGCTATAGCTTTTTCTCTCTGCAAAAAAATATGGAAAAAAATCATCTATTGGTTAATTGGGTTTATCCTATCTGTCGCATTGCATACAACTTTTAATTTTTTTATAATAAATAGTAGTAAAGAAAATATTTTTAATGTCTTTATTCTTATTTGGGTAACAATTATCTTAATATTACTTTTAATAGAAAAAATAAAAAAACTAAAACCGAGTTGTTTAATAAATTATTAATTAGTCAATAGTTAGTAGTGAGTAGTTCGTCAACGCAAAAATTTCTTTAGAACTTTTTGTACTACCCACTACTCATCACTACGCACTACAAACTAGAACATGAAATCTTTTTTTGAAAAACTAACAGGAGCCATAAATATTGAAGATGAAGAAAGCTCTTTTGATGATATTTTAGATGATAATGGTGAAGAAAAATCTGTTGAGGAAAAAACCGATTGGGTGGAAGAAAAAGTCGAAGATGTTGAATTGACAGTAGATATATATCAAACACCAGACGAAATTATCATTAAAACAATGGTTGCTGGAGTTAATCCAGATGATTTAGATGTAGCAATAACTCGTGATATGATTACAATCACAGGAACACGAGAAGAAAAACATATAATTTCCGAAGATGATTATTTTGCAAAAGAATTGTATTGGGGTTCCTTCTCAAGAACAATAACTCTACCAGAAGAAATAGATATTGACGCAGCGGAAGCATCAGAAAAACACGGGTTGTTAACTCTAAAATTACCGAAAGTTAACAAGGAACGAAAGACTCGACTCAAAGTTAAATAATTCCAAATTTGACACATTCCGTCGTCAACTGCGTTGCAAAAACATTCGAAGTACTAGAATGTACATCTTATATTTTTGCTTCTTGTTTCCTCGGACTGTACACAAGTTTGAAATTATTTAGTAAAAATTAAATTTATTATGTCAAAAGAATCAAAAGAAACAGAAAAAACATTTTTAAAAAAACTAACCGGATTTTATTTTTCAAATAACTGGTATTCTTTTTTGACAATTCCATACTTGTTACTTTTTTTATATTCTGCTATTTATTATTTTGACAATATAATTCTTACAGTTAGATTTTTAATTTATACTTTGAGACTTTCAACACCCCTATTGGGTCTAGCTTATATGTTTTGGGGAGCTGTTTTTGTAATTGCTCTTATTATTCCGTTTACAGTTAGTATTTCAGCAATAATTGTATTTTATAATTTATGGAAAGAAACTAGCTTACAAGTAAAACAAAAAATAATCACAACTATTTTTGTGATTATTTTGACTATCATTATAATAATAACAATGGATGATATAATTCGTTTTGTAGCCCAACAAAATGTTTTGCTCGATTTTGTTGAGAGAAATAATTTATTACATCGAATTTAGTTACTTTTTGAAATAAGAAAAACCTGCACGATCACCTGTGCAGGTTTTTGGTTGGTAAAATGATTAGTTTACATCATTGCAAAGTTTTACTTGTTCAATTTTACCATCTCCACCTCTTCTTCTAAAACCAGAGAAGACTTTTTTATTTTCTGCTTTCATTTTTCTCACAAAAGGTTCCCAACCTCTTGTTCTCAAAAACGCTGTTTTGTCCCCCAAAATACTATAGTCGTACAGCTCTTGGTTTGGGGAGATCATTATTTTTCCACCTTCCATTGTTTTTGCAATGCAAATTTCAGGTTCATCATCTTCAATCATTGCTGAAACAACAACAAATCTACCTGTTCGTATCTGTGTTTCTTCAGCCATTCTTAAACTCCTTACTTTTTATTGTTTAACCCCTTTCACAAAAGTTAGAGATCTAACCTTGGCATCAAGACAGCCAAAACCAGTAAAAATTTTGCGACCATGAACACTCATAGCACCAACAAATTCATTCTGTCCAATCTCGTGAAGCAATTTTGTTTCGTCAGGCAAAAAGACAAAATCTTGTAGTGCAGATAATTTCGGTGATACCTGAAGGGTAGGTCTTCCTTTTTGACCTATATTTTTTGCTATACATGTTTCGAAATATTCATGTCCTTCAACTTTTGTAGAAACAACTACAAACTTACCTTCTTCGACTTCTTTTAGTTGCATCATAACAGAATCTCCTTTTTTGAAGTTCTTGTTTTAGTGTTTTCCAAAATCAATATATCACAAACAATAGTGTTTCGTCAATTATTTTTGAAAAATTTTGGTTCGTTTTATTGAAAAAGCAATTGCACCTACATCAAGTTTTTCACCCAACTCATTCACAATCCCTCGAACATAAGTTCCACTCGAACATTTAATTCTAGCCTTCGAAATTACAAACTTTTGTTGGCCATCGGATAATTCATGAAATATTTTTTTCCATTCTTTTATTATTTGATCTTGTCTAAAATCACCTTTTACTTTTTCAATTCTTTCAATAATATTTTTTAACAAATTTTGTATTTTAATTTCTTTGTTTTCTAAAAATTCAATGTTATAAACTTCAATTTCTCTTTCTGGAATTTTAATTTCATCAAGTTTTCCTTCTTTTGCCCATTGATGTAACTGTTTACCCCTCACCGTCATCGAGGAATATGGTGGGTATTTTTGAATAAATTTTCCTTTATTTTTTTCCAACAAAGTTTCCAATTTTTCAACAAACCGATTCTGTGATTCTGCAGAATCCAAGAATGGTTGTTTTGACTTAGGTTGTGGTATTCCTAGAATATCGTAGGTGTCAGTTTTAAATCCCCAAAGAATTTCAAATTCATATTCTTTATCTAAACCAAGGTATTTTTCTTTATTCTTACATTCATCTCCAACAAGCACCAACAAAATACCTTCCGCCATTGGGTCAAGCCGTCCAGCATAGGTCATTTTTTCATCTTTATATTCAGGATTTTCAGCCTTAAACCCCTCAATAGTTTCCAGAGGAGTCTCTCCTTCTTTTTTGTATAATTCCAGTGCTTTTTTCACTTATTTAAGTATATGTAAAAAGTTGTCTCAAAAACACTTGACAAATATTTATAGTATGCTAGTATGTAGACTAATACAAGAAAAATGAACCGCCCTAAGGAGGCAAAGTTATGAAGCTACTCTGAATAGAGTAATCTCCCTTCTCCGGTTATATCACTTGTAAACCAGCTTGTAGGCTGGTGTTAAAAACGGAATCTAGAATTCCGTAGCTTTATCCCCACACGACTTTTGCGTTTGTCTCCTATCTGTCAACGTCGAGGAGACAGACAAAACAAAGCACGCTGGAGGATAGGCAAAAAAATCGAGAGGGTAACTCGAAGAAAAAAGACGCCGAAGCCCCCGTTCGTTAGCTATTTAAAAACGTTCCGGGGCTTTTTTTATTTCCTTGTTTTTGTTAGTATAAATTTAAGCACGATATTCTGCCCGGCTTTGATGATATAGGCTTCATCACTGAACGGCGATCGTAACTATAACGATTCTTACTGGCTTTTCGTTGCAGTCTTTTTTTTAGAATATCGTGCTTTTTTTATTTCTTTATATTTGATAGAATTAATTCAACGGCTCAACGGGTTGAGCCGTTGAATTAACTACTATATATGCAAAAATTAAGCAAAGAATCGTACAAAGGTGTCAGAGATTTTTATCCAGAGGACAAATTTGTACAAGAATATATTTTTGGAAAAATGCGAAAAGTCGTTGAGCTTTTTGGCTATGAAGAATATGATGCATCAATTATTGAACCCACGGATTTATATCGAGCGAAATCTGGAGAAGAACTTATAAATGAACAGGTTTACAATTTTGAAGACCGAGGAGGTCGTGATGTTACTCTACGACCAGAAATGACTCCTACCCTAGCCCGAATGGTTGCAAAGAAAAAAAGAGATTTAACCTTCCCTCTTCGTTGGTATTCTATTGTAAATAATTTTAGATATGAAAGACCTCAAAAAGGTCGTGGAAGAGAATTTTGGCAATTAAATGTTGATTTGTTTGGACTTTCAGAAATTGAAGCAGAGACAGAAATTATCACAATTGCTTATAAAACAATGAAAGAGTTAGGGGCTTTAGATGATGGATTTGAAATCAAAATAAATGACAGAAATTTTGTAAAAACTTTTTTTGAAAGTGCTGGGCTAAATAAAAACGATGCTTACAAAGTCTCAAAAATATTTGATAGAAAAAATAAAATTACAGAAGAGGAATTTGAAAACCAACTCAATGAAATTTTAGATAAATTGACAGTAACTAAGTTACTGTCAATGATTGAAGAGGTGAAGATACCAGAATCGGTTTCCGAACTAATTGAAAAATTAAACAAAGCTGGAATAACCAATATAAGTTTTGATTTATTCCTAATGCGAGGGTTAGATTACTACACGGGAATTGTTTTTGAGGTTTACGATACTAACCCAGAAAATAATCGTTCGATGTTTGGTGGTGGTCGTTATGATAATCTTCTTGAAGTATTTGGTGAAGAAAAAGTTCCTGTTGTTGGTTTTGGTATGGGAGATATGACAGCTTTTGAATTTTTGAAAAGTAGAAATTTAATTCCTGAATACAAACCAACAGCTGATTTATATTTGTGTATTCTAGACCAGAAATATCAGGACTTTACAGATGATTTAGCCGAAGCATTGCGAAATCAAAATATAAAAGTTGTTGTCGACTATTCCTATAAAAAAATTGATAAACAACTAAAAACTGCCGACAAAAAGAAAATCCCCTATGTAATTTGTATAGGAGAAAATGAAGTGAAAAATGATAAATTTGTTTTGAAAAGAATGGTTGATGGAAAAGAAGAAGAAATTTCACGAAGTGAGATAAAAGATATTTTAAATAAAAAATAAAAGATGGTCCGCGTGCAAACTGCTCATAGTTTTAAAATTGAGTGCAGTTCAAGGCGCGAGACGAAAATAGATTGAGGCGTATTTTTCAAATACAACGATTGATATTCTTAATGAAGCAACGCAGAAATGTGCCAATTTTAAAACTATGAGGAAGATAATATTTGATATAGAAACTAAAAATACCTTCCAAGATGTCGGGTCAAACAACCCTGTTGATTTAGATGTGTCCTTACTTTGCACCTATGATACAGAAACAAAAGAATATAATACATTCATGCACGATGACTTAGATAGGTTGTGGCCTCTTTTAGAATCTGCTGATATGTTAATTGGCTACAATTCTGATCATTTTGATATCCCAATTTTAAATAAGTATTATCATGGTGACTTAACTAAGATAAAAAGTCTTGATTTGCTTAAAGAAATAAAAAATTCACTAGGAAAAAGAATTAAACTTGATTCTGTTGCTGAAGCTACTCTTGGTATAAATAAATCCGGTCACGGACTTGATGCTATAAAATGGTGGAATTCAGGAGAAATAGATAAAATCAAAAAATATTGCCTGGATGATGTAAAGATTACTAAAGAAATTTATGAGTATGCACTGAAAAACAAAAAATTAAAATACAAAGACA
This sequence comes from uncultured Candidatus Saccharibacteria bacterium, assembly GCA_964449555.1. GTDB lineage: Bacteria > Patescibacteriota > Minisyncoccia > Phycocordibacterales > UBA12079 > UBA12079. Next base: position 4,464 of record CAYUZR010000013.1, on the reverse strand, counting down.
AAATTACACACGGAGTGAAAGAAATTGAAATTAATACTAGTGGATGGGAAGAAAAGGAAGAAAATGGAATAAGCCAGTCATTATTTTAATTTTAATTAAAATAATGAATTTTCAAGTTTTCCGCCCAAGGCGGATCCGCCTTGGGCGGACAATTTTCAATTTTCATTTAACAACTTTTGGCTAAAGCCAAAAGTTGTTTGCTTAAATCTTAAATCTTACATCTTAAATCTTTTTTTGTTATACTACATACACTAATTAATTATTAATTTAAAAAAAATTTATGGATAAAAATAACCTACTAACACCAATCGCAATTGTAATTGCAGGAGGATTAATTGCTTGGGGAGTTATGTCGAATGATGGAACTTCACAAAATAATCCAGATAATAACAATGAACAACCAAAAGTTGCTAAAGTTTCAGATCAAGATTATATTTTGGGTAACCCTGATGCTGAAATAATTCTTGTAGAATATTCAGATATCGAGTGTCCTTATTGTAAAAGTTTTCATAACACAACAAAACAATTAATGGAAGATTATGGTGCTGATGGAAAATTAGCTCTTGTATTCAGACATTTTCCTATTGATCAACTTCACCAAAACGCAAGAACAGAATCAATCGCAGTAGAATGTGCTGGAAAACTAGGTGGTGCAGAAAAATTTTGGGCATATCTTGATGCAACGTTTACAGCAACACAATCAAATGATGGGCTTGATTTAACCCAGCTACCTGTTATTGCAAAAAATGTTGGATTAGATATAACCGCATTTAATGAATGTTTAACTGACAAAAAAATAGCTGATAAGGTTCAAGCTCAACAACAGACAGGAATTGATGCTGGAGTTAGGGGAACACCTAAATCATTCTTAATCACAAAAGATGGTGAAATTACCCCAATTGATGGAGCTGTGCCTTATGAATCGGTTAAAGCAATGATTGAAACAGTCCTTAGTAATTAAGTTAGTAAATTTTAAAACTTTTAGACATTTAAAAAAACTGGTTTAAACCAGTTTTTTTAAATGCTTGAATATCTCCACCATAGCTAAAGTATCTAACTTACAATACTCCAACAAATTTTTTCTTTGGTTTTTCGCATCTTCACCAACAATTTCTCCTATAACAATTTGATTCCAAGTGTTTGAAGCGGTTGCTCCCTCTCGAATATCTAATTCTTTGTAAGACAATTCTGGAACAAGAGTCGGTAAAACATACTTGATAGATGTTTTACCCCTAAATTCTGGGTGGACATAAAACTGTGCCTTAAAAGGATCTTCTAGATCAACGATTCGACTGTTTAAATTCATCAAAAAAGGTTCATGTTCGGGATTCCTCTTTGCTAAATCTCTATTTCTCCCCATTTCAAAAGACTTATACCACACAACAATACTTCCCTTTTCTGGAAGATACTCTTGTAAAGCTTCAATCATAGGAATATCTGGATTACTTGTGTTTGTGTGAATAAATTCTTCGTGTCGCAACTTACCATCTGGCTCATCTAAAATATGCACCGAAAACTGAAACGGGATTTGGTTATATGAACTATATCCATCAAATCTAGGAATGGCGCAAGGATAGGTTTCATAATCAAAAAATGCAATCGGGTATTCTAACTCCTCCAGAAATTCAGCGATTCCTTCTTGGTCCAAAATCTCATCTGTTTGTTTTGCCATATCTACTTGATTTCTTTGTTTTTCTGATAATCCAAAATCATCTGGCACATCTGAGATATTAAAAATACTACTATCAACCAAGTCCTCTAATTTTCTTTTTGACATCCCTATTCTTGAAATATCATGAATGGAATACTCTGGGACATCAGGATTTGAATAAGCAAAAGTCGTGCAGTGCGCATTTCTACCTTTTGTAATACAAGAACAAGATCCTTTTGGTTCTTCATCTTGCGTTAAATAATCATAAGCAATTTTCATCTCTTCTCGGATAAGCATTTCATTTTCTAAAACCCTGTCGGAAAAATCTTCTTTGGTAAAAAATTGGTGTACATCTAATTCACCCTGACGAACATATTCTGGATTTAAACGCCTGAGATACATATTGCCAACGGGTACGCCAGCATCTTTCATTGTTATATATTGAAAAGCTAAATCGCGCATATACAACTCATTTTTGGCTTTCTTTTTTTTATCATCACCGCTATTTGACGCTTTTACCTCATGAATATCATATTTACCTGTATCTTCATTAAAAACTAAAATATCACAAGCAATTTGATACTTATCACTTTCAAAAACTGGTTGGTAAACAACAGGTGTTTTTTCTTTTACAAGTTTTTTGGTGTAATCAAAATCACATCTATCTTCAACAACCACACCACCAGAAGATAATTTTCGAGCTAAATCATCCACTTCGTTACCAGTTTCAATAATACCTTCTTCAAAAGCTGATAATGGGTACTCAAAATACACATCAGGCTTGTGCATTTTCAACCAAGCATTTTTTCCGCAATCTTGATAAATTAGATAATTTGTTTTGGTTAACTTGCTTTTCATTTGTTTAAGTTTATCACAATCTAATTGATAAAGAACAAAAAATAACCTATACTGGACAGTAGAAATTGTTGTCTTAAATAGAAAAAGGAGAGTGAAAGATGGCAGAAAAAACCGAAACCAGATTAGATAAATATCTCAGAGAAATGCAATATAGGGACAGTAATTCAGCTATTATAACCAAAGTTTTGACTGCTCTTTGTTTTATGACAGGTTGTCTAGGTGTTCTTCCAGACTACATTCAACTCATGGCCGGAACTTTTGGTATAATTGGCCTTTTATTGTTGGGTTTGTTTGTAAAGTAAATTCCATCTGATCAAATTTAAAAAGGTAACACTTTTGTGTTACCTTTTTTTTATTTATTTCATTTAAGCTTCCAAAATCGGAGGGATTCGGTTTCTGTTTAGGGAAAATTTAATTTTGGAAAGATTTTAATTGTCTTTAAATTAGATGAGATTCGTTTATTTTTTCGAAAAATTTTCGTAAACCGTATAACAATACGGTGAACGGAAGTTTGAGAAAAAAGAAACGAATATCGCTAATTTTGAGACAATAAAACTAGACATCGATGTTTGCCATCTTAGCATTAGTTTGAATAAATGTTTTCCTCGGTGCCACTTCTGACCCCATCAACTTATCAAATACTCTATCAGCTTCTTCTCCATCACCAATAGTTACTCGTTTCAGAATTCTCTTTTCAATATCCATTGTTGTTTCAAATAATTCTTCGGGGTTCATTTCACCAAGACCTTTATATCGTTGGATGTGAACTTTTCCAACCTTCTTTTGTTCTTCTTTTTTATTTTTCGGCATTTGTTCCGCATCTGCTCCAATTTCTCCCAGTTCCTCTGTAATATCAACACCAATTTCTTTCAAATAAGCATTTTTTTCTTCTTCGGTATATACATATTTTTCAGTCTTACCTTGTTTAATTTTATACAAAGGAGGTTGAGCAATATAAATATAACCAGCCTCAATCAATGGTTTGAAATATCGATAAAATAAAGTTAGAAGCAAAGTACTAATATGAGCACCATCAACATCGGCATCGGTTGCAATAATAATTTTATGATATCTTAATTTTTCAACATTAAATGTATCACCAATCGCAGTTCCCAAAGCTACCACAAGATTTTTTATTTCTTGTGAGCCCAACATTCTATCCAAACGAGCTCGTTCAACATTTAAAATTTTACCTCGCAATGGCAAAATAGCTTGAGTTGCCCTATCTCTACCTTGTTTTGCCGAACCACCAGCAGAATCTCCCTCAACAATAAATAGTTCTGAATCTTCAGCTTTTCGACTTTGACAATCTGCAAGTTTTCCAGGTAAAGTAACTCCATCAAGCGCCCCTTTTCTCAAAACACTATCCTTGGCTGCTTTTGCCGCTTTTCGTGCCCTAAGAGCCAAAATAACCTTATTAATCATCTTTTTAGCATCATCTGGGTTCTCTTCAAGAAAAGCATTAAAAGCTTCTCCAAAAATAGATTCAACCATTCCTCTTGCTTCAACTGTTCCTAATTTTGATTTGGTTTGTCCTTCAAATTGAACTTCTTTTAATACAACAGAAATAACAGCTGTAATTCCTTCGAGTACATCATCTCCGGTAAAATTACCTTCTTTATCTTTTATAATTTTGTTCTTTCTTCCATAAGAATTAAGCGCCCGAGTCAAAGCGGTTTTAAATCCAGTTAAATGAGTTCCTCCCTCTGACGTCGAAGTTTTGTTTGCAAAAGAAACCAATCTAGGAGAAATATCATCAACATATTGCAACGCCACTTCAACAGATTCAACTCCATCAAAACTTTTTTCAACATAAAAAATATTTTTGTGAACATGTTTCTGAGATTGATTATAAAATTTAACCAAAGACATAAGACCTCCTTCAAAATAAAAAGTTTCTGAAGGCACATCTAAACCTAATTCCTTAAAGAAAAGGGTTTTGCTATCGTCTATTT
>CAYUZR010000012.1:0-17027 GCA_964449555.1 uncultured Candidatus Saccharibacteria bacterium | reverse complement strand
TAGAACTGGTGACCGATTCTCTGTGGGGTCACAAAGCGCAAAAAACAACAAAAAAATCAATGGCTACAAGCGTAGCCATTGATTTTTTTGTTATTTTTTAGAAAAGCAAACGACTTTGCTTTTCGGCGATTTGTGAAGGCGCAGGCATATTTTTGCGAACACTATGAGCAAAAAAGCCGAGCCGAGGTCGACAAGTACTTAGATGTTTTAAGACCTAAAAAGTCTTAAAATATTTAGTAACTTGTGACCACACAAAACTAGCGTGTTTTAGCACACCCATACCAAAATCTCAACCTTCCATGTTATAATTCCTCATATAAACTAATTTAATTTAAATATGAAAGATTTTAAAAAACACACAACACCTGACAATTTAGAAAAGTATTCTTTTCTTTGGTCAGAAGTAAGATTAATTATTGCCGCGGTCGCGTTATTTCTTGGAGGTTTCCCACCAATCTTAAAAATAATGCCCTATTCTCTTTATAGCACTACGAGTTCTCTACTCACAATTTGTTGGATTATTTCTGGTGTAGCTGCTGCTTATTTACTTTGGAGATGGTATAACAACGATAAAAAAATATTTGGAGGAAATAATAAAAAAGATGTGGTTGCTTTTCTAGTTGCCACTATCTCTGGACTTAATTTAGGAATTGCTGGTATTTTGGGAACAAATATTGGAATGAATATCTCTATGAACCAAGCAGTTTTTGTGATTACAGGAATCCTTTATATTATTTCAGCAGGATACTTGTACAAAAGATGGAATGAATCAGGAAAGAAATTATTTAATACACCGACTGTGGTTATGGAAGAAAAGACAAACAACCCTACAGAAACAAATCAAGAAAACTAGAAGCTGGATTTTCATAAAAAAGCGTGAAATTTTAACGGGTCATAAAATGACCCGTTAAAATTTCACGCTTTTGGTCGTTGCTCCGAATTATTCTAAATTTTAAAAGGAATAATCCGAAGTCTCAATGACTAACCTTGTCTATAAATTATTTCAAAATTCGCCGATTTTGGGATAATTTTACCTCACCAAAAGTTTATCAGCCAACTCTGGTCTTGCCATTATTTCTTCAACCGTCCTCTCCATCCTAGTAGCCCACCTAGACCCCTTAACAAGTATCAAATCCCCTTCTTCAATTTTATTTTGTAAAAATTCTCCCGCTTTCTGTGAATCTTCAAATTGAAATATTTGGCTTTCATGCATTCCGTTTTTAAGAGCCCCATCAGCAATATCTCGAGATCTCAGCCCAACAGTAACCAAAACATCAGCAACCTTAACAACATCTTCACCTACTTTTTTGTGAGCAATAACTGTGTAATTCCCTAATTCCATCATATCGCCCAACACAGCATATTTTTTACCAGTTGCGTCAACTTCTTTTAAGGTTTTTAAAGCCCATTGCACAGCCAGTGGTGATGAATTATATGAATCATCTATAATTATACTACCTTTTAATCCCTCAATTATTCTCATTCTTCCTGGTTGTGCATTATGACCACCAATAATTGCTTGTGACATCTCAACAAGATTTAGTCCTTGTGAAGCTCCTACAGCAATCGCGGCTAATGCTGGATAAACATGCTGAACACCCAATACACCTTTAATACTTACGGGTAAACAAGTTCCTCCATGTTCAACCTTAAACGCAACCCCTTTTAATTTCTTTTTTCCTTCTTTTTCAAAATATGCTGGATTTACATTTGAACCTTGAATATTTGCGTCTTCATCGAAACCATAAGTCAAAGTTTTTTTGTTATATTCTGTTTTAATCTTTAAAACTTCTTCATCATCATGATTAAGAATAAGCAAGCCCTCTTGTTTTAAATATTTTGCCAATTGTTTTTTTTCTTCAATTACAGACTCTGGTGAGTCAAAATATTCAACATGAGCAGGTATTTCTGCAAATCGAGTAATCACTGCGATATCAGGTTTAAGCCATCTTGCAATACTCGAAATATCTCCTGGATGATCTGCTCCAACCTCAAGAATTAACCATTTAGGATAGTGATTGGTAAACAAAATCAAAGCCAAACCCTCAAAAATACTTTTCATCCAAATAAACGGATTAAGCCCACCGTTATCACAACCCAAAATACTCAGTGGAACACCAATTTCACTATTAAAAGATTTTTCGCTTTTTCGCACAAAAAAAGCAGAACTTAAAACGGTATAAATAACATCTTTGGTTGTGGTTTTGCCGACGCTACCTGTTACAGCGACATTTTTAGGCTTGTATTTTAAAAGCACTAGTCGAGCTTCTAGCTGAAGGATGAAAACTATTATTTTTTTTAAGATTAATTTAAACATGACACGAATCTACTAATTTTATGCGAATACCACGAATAAACTTCATGCAAATACTAAAATAAATTACTAACGAAAATATTTACTGTTTAAAATTCTTTTGGGTGTTATTCTAGAATTTCTAAAATTAACAATAATACCAAGTTTTAGATTTAACGTTGCCAAGTATCTTTGCAACTGATAATAATCTTCTTTATTTATAAAATCTTTTGCTTTAAATTCCAAAATTATATTATTTTCTATAACAAAATCACAAATACACCTAATCCTGTCTTTGCCATACCGGTTATCCTCAAACCTATATTCTCTTTCATATTTTAAATTTGTACTTTCAAGAAGTTTTTCAAAATAATCAGCATATTGCTTTTCATTTCTAAAACGACCTAATTCATTATGGATCTTAAATAAAAGTCCATTTATTTTAAAACACAAATCTTTATATAAAATTTTTTCCATAGCACCGTTTATTATACTAAATTATTCGAATAAAATTTATTCGTGGTATTCGCATAAAATTAGTAGATTCGTGTCATGTTATCTGTCGGGAGGTATTTCATAATAATTTATCAAAAACTTTGTCATATTCATAAATGGCTCAGTCAAAGTATGAGAAGCATATCTAACCTCCTTTGGATTTATTATATAAAAAAATGTCAAAAATTGCGGATTATATGCCGGAAAATATCCAAAAAACGAATGTAGGTATCTATCTTCATAATAACCTCTTCCGTCTTCTTTCGCTATCTGAGCTGTCCCCGTTTTAGCGGCAATACTATAATTGTCCATTTTAACAGTTCCTCCTAATAAAGCATCATCTACCACCCTCACTAACATTCGAGTAATCTCTTCAGAAGTTGACTCTTTTAAAACTTGTTCACCCTCAGGATAAATCAACTCTTTAGGAAGCCCAACAGACCTTTTTATTCCGACAGATAAATGGGGAGTAATTAGCCTACCACCATTAGCTAGTGCAGACAACGCTCGGACAGTTCCAACTGGCGTTAAAGCAAGGCCTTGCCCAAAAGAAGCTGTTGCATATTCAATATCTCTAGGGCTTTCCAAATTACTCACCAATCCATAAGTTTCATTAGGCAAATCAATCCCCGTTTCTTCCCCCAACCCAAGATTTAGCATATATTCTGCAAATGTTTCCTTCCCAACTTCACCCACTACAAAGGCAACTCCTGTATTTAAAGATTGATTCAAAACCTCTTGCATATCAACAACTCCCCTTGCCTTTCCATCATAATTTGAAATTTTGGCCTCATCAAAAACCATATAACCTTTATCCTTGTAAGTAGTTTTAGCTGTTACTGCTCGTGTATCCAAACCAATAGCCATTGTCAATGGTTTTATAATCGAACCCATTTCAAAAACATTTTCGACGAACGGATTAGCAAAAGTTGAAGTATCTTCTTTCTTAAAATTATTTAAGTCAAAGGTTGGATTAACTGCCAAAGCATAAATCCTTCCGTCTTTTGGATTAATAACCACACCTAGAGCTGACTCGGTATTCCATTTTTCCTTCAGTTGTGCCAATTCCGTTTCAAGATAAGCTTGCACAGTTGGTTCAATACTTAAAATAACATCACCCTCTCTTTTTTTTCCTTCTAGCCCACTTTTAATATTTGAAAAAACTTCTGCAAAAAAGTTTACATAAAGATCACTATTTTCTCTTTGGAGAATATCATTATAATATCTTTCAATACCATAACGCCCCTCTAAAGAATCACCCTCAAAACCAAGAAAACCTAGCGTATGACAAGCTAAACTTTCTCCTGGATAAAACCGCCACCTTTGCTTGTATAATTTAATTCCTGTAATTTCTAATGACTCAATTTTTTCGGCTGTTTCAGAGTCTAATTTATAAATGAGTTCTTCGTAAGGATCATCTTTTTTGTTAGCTTTATTAAAAAAACTTTCACGACTTATTTCAACAATTGATGATAATTTATCATAAGCTTCTTTTGGATTTTCTAAGTTTTTTGGATTCATTGTTAAAACAAATCCACTCTTTAAAGTTCCAGCTGAAATTAATTTTTCATCTTTATCTTTAAAATAAATAGAACCACGACCAAAGATGCTTTGTCCTGGTGCTGTATATTGCCTATCCGCCTGATCACTATACGCCTGTCCATTCATTACCTGTAAAAAGTAAAGTCGACTCACCAACAACAAAGCAACAAGAAAAAATATTCCATATAAAACTGTGATTCGATTATATTTCATAAACTAAAACTAATGCGGAACGAACGCGGAACAGACGCAGAACAAACGCAGAAGATGAATTTTTGCGAAGCAAAAATTCATTACTTTTTAACTTTTTTACTTTCTAACTTATTTAACTAATTTTTAGCTTGACAAATAATTTCACTATGCTATACTGTGCGCAGAAAAAAGTTGAGAAGGTCAAAAAAGAGGATCGGGAGCAAAGTCTCCACCTCCTTCTCTCAACTTTAGGAATCTGGGGCTTGACTTACCCGGTAACCAGCGCCCCGCCGGGCCCTGCGGGACGAGACAAGGTGGCCACATATTCAGGTCAAACCTGGGAAACAACCCTAGCTTCCATTCGTAGTACCTTGAGAGATTTGAGAAAAAGAGTGTCTGTACGCCGAGAGAACCGGCCGGCAATTGCCGAGCTCCGGCCGGCATTGGTGCATATAGAGACAGCTTGCAAACCTTTGTCTGCTCGTTTCCGAAACTAAGCCTTGATCAGAAAGATCAAAATTGGATTGGTTGCAAGAGGAAGACTCTTTGGTTTTGATATATCATTTATTGGCAAAAACGAGAATAGATTATCAAAACCACTCAAATCTCTCACCTTTTTAAGCCACAGGTAACGCCTGGGGCTTTTTTCTGTCAAAAAACTATTCAAGTATTCAATTGAATATATGAAATATTCTGGATTGCCACAGACTAAAACCTTCGCAATAACGAATTTTGCCTCTGGCAAAATTCGTCACTTATCAACTTACTAACTTCTTACTGGTCTGAGCGAAGCGAAAGACCCTGTCCCACCAACTTCCTCGAAGCAAATTTAACATTATTTGCATCTTTAAAACCAACTGAATACGCATAGCTTAAAGTAATCTTATTTTTCTGTGCAATATATTCAAATTCCATTTCACTAATTTCTGAATTTAGAGCAACAATATCCCCTTCAAGATTTTCTCTCGCAACAATATTTAAAATAGTTTGGTTTATAAAATAAACATAAGAAATTGAGAAAAATAATAACAAACCAAAAACACCCCAGATAAGTTTCTGTTCTATATTTTTTGTATTTATTTTTAATGTTTTTGTTTTCATTATATTTTTCTTACGAACAAAGTGAGTTAGAAACAATATAACCCTGTTAATTTGAATTTCTACGAAATTCAAACCAGATTTTTAAAAAGCTTTTTTCAAAAAGATGATATTTAACACGGGTCTGTTTGAATTTCTCCTATTAAATCTTTTGTATCACCCTCAACTTTGCACTCCTCGCTCTCGGATTTTTAATTATCTCTTCCTTGTTAGGCACAATCGGTTTTTTATTTATTAAAATTCCCTTTTTCTCATTTTTCTTATCTCTCATAAAATTTTTAACTATGCGATCCTCAAGCGAATGAAATGAAACTGCTACCATCCGCCCTTCTGTATCCAAAGCATCAAATCCTTTTTCTAATCCATCTCTTAGAGCTCTTAATTCATCGTTTACAGCAATTCTCAAAGCCTGGAATGTTTTTGTTGCAAAATGAGTTTTCCCTCTTTTTTTCCAAACTGGTAAAGCTTTTTCCAAAATCTCAACTAAATCAAAAGTTGTTTTTATTGTTTTTTCTTTTCGTGCTTCGATAATTTTTCGAGCAATTTTTCGTGAAGCTTTTTCTTCTCCATATCCAAACAAAATATCAGCAATATTTTCTTCATCCCAAGTATTTACAATTTCTTTTGCTGTAAAGCTGGATTCGGATCCAACCTCTCTCATAGTCATCAGAAGTGGTTCATCTTTTTGAAAAGAAAAGCCTCTACCTGACTGTTCAAACTGGTCTGAACTCAGTCCAATATCTAATGTTATTGCGTCAATTTTTTCAATATTTAAATGCGTCAAAACCTTATCTAAATTTCTAAAATTTTCACAAATCAAAAATTCCTTACATTCTATACTGGTATTTTGCAAAATACCGGTATAGTTTTTCTTATTTTTTAAACTTCTGACTCTCTCAATTGCTTTTTGATCTTGATCAATACCAATAACAACTCCCTCATTTCCAACTTTCTTGCAAATTTCCCTGAAATACCCACCACCACCAAGAGTCCCATCTACAACAACATCTCCTTTATTTATATTTAAATGATCTATCACTTCGTCCAATAAAACTGGAATATGCACCGATTCTTTTTCTTTCTGTTTTTTCATATTTTTTATATGACACCAATTTCTCCCAATTTTTCAGCTAAACTATCAGCCTGACCTTGAATTTTTTCCTTATAACCTTTCCAAGCTTTTTCATCCCAAATTTCAATATGACTATGTACCCCAGCTAAAACAACTTTTGTTTTCAATTTTGCAAAAGATTTCAAAAAATCCGGCACAAGCATTCTTCCAATTGAATCAATATTCACCTCAACTGCTCCAGCTAACATAAATCGATTAAAACCTCTCTGATCTGATTGACCTATCGAAAGTTGAGACAATTTTTCTGAAACCTTTTTCCATTCAGCTAGCGTATACACAAACAAACAATTATCCAATCCATGAGTCATAATTACCTTTTTTCCCATTTCCTTACGAAATTTAGCAGGTAACGACACCCTCTTTTTTGAATCTATTGTGTGTGTATATTCGCCTATTAACATAATGTTTTTCTCATGAGCGAAGCGAATTAGAAACAACATTACCCTGTTGAATTCACTTTTCGTAGAAAAATGAAACTTGTGTTTTTCCTCCAAGAAAAACAAAAGATATTCAATACGGGTCTATTTCTTAAACCACTCACTCTATTTTTTGTTTTTTTCTTTCTATACCCTGTTAAATACAATTTAACTCCCTCTATGGTCGTTAAATCTAGCTTTCAATCTTTATATTTTTAAATAAAAGTTTTACTTTTATTTAAAAATATAAAGATTGAAAGGCTGATTAACAGGGTTTAGAAAAATATAGTCGTTTCACTCCTTATTTTTCTAAATCCCACAACTTCCCACTTACATACCATTATATACCACCAATGACCACAAAACTAACAAAGTTATCCACATCATGAAAAACTGCGATTTTATCGGAGTTTTTCTATTACCGAGCCGAGGAGTTTATACAAGACGAAGTACTTTTATTTTCATTTAATTTTCAACGGCTCACGGGTGAACCGTTGAGAAAACAAAAAAGCCACAAACTGTTAAACAGTTGTGGTCTTCTTGAAATACATAAACAATTTCTGTTGTCAAGCTTTGTAAACCCCTCCTATATATTTTTTAATTTTTCGTTTATACTTAAGTATCAAGAAAAACTCAAACAAACCCGTGTTAAATACAATTTAATTTTTTTGGAGAAAAATTAAATTACTCAAATTTCTACGAAATTTGAATTAACAAGGTTATATTATTTCTAATTCACTTCGTTCATAAGAAAAATATAATGAAAAATAAGCATTCTCGTAAAAAACACCGTAAAAACAAAAAACTTAGAAGCAAGGCTTCTAAGTTAGTTAAGGGAAATATTATGTTGACTGCTCGAGGAATCGGGTTTTTAAAAGATCCTTCCCTATCAGAAGACATCATGATTGAGAAAGATAATCTTAATACTGCATTACCTAACGATTTAGTAAAAGTTTCAACTTACAAAAGCAAGCGATCAAATCGAACAAAAGGAGAGGTTAAAGAAATTATTGAACGAGCTCAAACTGAATTTGTAGGAACAGTTGGAAACTTTGAAGGTGCTTTCTTTTTCACTCCTGACAACAAAAAAATTTACCGAGACATTACTTTAATAAAAAATAGAAAATTAGAACAGGTAAAACCAAACGACAAAGTAATTCTAAAAATGTCAGAGTGGACGAATCCTCAAAAAAATCCAAAAGGAGAAGTTGTGAAAATTCTCGGGCAAAAAGGAAACCATAATGTTGAAATGGAATCGATTGTTTATGAAAAAGGTTTTAGCCCAACAATCCCACCCAAAATAGAGGAAGAAGCTAAGAAAATAAAGGAACAAGCTCTAGCAGATTTAGAAAAAGAAATTGCTAAAAGAACAGCCGTGTCAAATCCACCTCCATCTGGTTGGGATTTTCGTAACACAACTACATTCACGATAGATCCTTTTGATGCTAAAGATTTTGATGATGCACTTTCCTTCAAAAAACTAGATGACGGTACGTACGAAATTGGTATTCATATTGCTGACGTAACTCATTATGTACAAGAAGACAGTGAAATCGAAAAAGAAGCTCAAAAACGAGCAACTTCTATTTATCTAGTTGATAGAACAATCCCTATGCTACCAGAAATTTTGTCGAATGACTTATGTTCTCTTAACCCCAATGAAGACAAGCTGGCTTTTTCGGCGATTTTTGTTGTAAATGATAAATGTGAAGTACAGAAAAGATGGTTTGGCGAAACGATTATCAATTCAAACAAAAGATTTACTTACAAAGAAGCTCAAAAAAATATTAATCGCCACGAAGGAGAATTTTGGAAAGAATTAGTTCTCTTAAATGAGATGGCATTACTTAAAAGAAATCGCCGAACCAAAAACGGGGCTATTTCGTTCGGTGGATCAGAAGTTCAGTTTGAATTAGACAAAACCGGCTTCCCTATTGCAGTACACGAAAAAGAAATGTTTGAAACTAATGAATTAATCGAAGACTACATGCTCCTTGCCAATCGAGAGGTTTCAGAATATATCGATAAGTTAAACAAACAAACTAAGACAACAAATCCTTTTGTCTATCGAATCCATGATACACCTAAAAATGAAAGGATTATCGAACTACAATCTTTCTTACAAACAATTGGTTTTGAATTAAAAGCCGATGAATTTGGGAATGTTGAAGCAAAAGATTTAAATCACTTATTAGATTCTATTCAAGGAATCGACGAGGAAGACCTCATAGAAAAAGCAATCTTGAAATCTATGTCAAAAGCTGTTTACTCAACCAATAATATTGGACATTTCGGATTAGCTTTCAAGCATTATACTCATTTCACATCTCCAATCAGACGATATCCAGATATGATGGTTCACCGACTGATGAAAAGATACCTAAAAAACGAGCAAGTTCCAAATGAAGAAATTGGAAAATATAACCAACTATCAGCAGTATCTTCCAGTCAAGAAATTGCTGCTGTTGATGCGGAGCGAGATTCTACAAAGTATAAATATGTAGAGTATATGTCAGAAAGAATTGGGCAAGAATTTGAAGGAGTTATTAGTGGGATTGTTGATTGGGGTGTTTATGTTCAAGAAATAGAAACTAAAGCTGAAGGACTTGTTAGAGCTTCATCCCTCAAAGGAGATTTTTTCAATGTTGATACAAAAAATTATCGATTAATCGGAAAGAAAACAGGAGTGAAGTATACGCTCGGTGATAGGGTGAAAATAAAAGTAGTTGCTACTGATTTAGATAAAAGAACAATTGATTTTGAAATTGTGAATTAAAAAAACTTGGCGCCACAATTATTAGGACACCAAGTATATTTTATTGTACCTCTTGAACCTCCACTCTCCATTCTTTCCACATACTCAACTTTCCCCCAATAAATGGTCTTTTCTGATAAACAACAAATTCACTTCTTATTTTTAAAATGATAACTGGGAACCCATTCATCAAAAAAGAACGAGTTAAAGATGTAATTTCTGTTTGTGTTATTTGACTTAAATAAGATGGAGAAACTGCATAAACCGGAAACTCCTTTCCATTCTCCGTAAACAAAAATTTTTGCTTTTCCATTTGTTCCCCTTTTTTGTTTAATCCATTTTCTCTGGATGTAATTTATTCAAAAACATTTCTCCTTTGTATGATAAAGTGTAAACAACTTGATTGTCTTCTCCGATATCAAGCTGAACAAAACTCTTAAGCAATATCCCCGCAAACAAATCTGAGAGTAAAGCTTTTTGTCTCTCTATTTTTTCAGGACTATCATTATCGAGATCAACAAAATGATAAAAAAGAGATTCAAGATCTAACCCATTAGGATTTTCTCTAAAAACATTTAGTATATCTGCAATATTATGTAATTCACGCATTAAGATACCTCCTGTACCGATGCATTGCTGCTTAATTTCCAGTTTCGACAATTTAATTGATTACTTATGACTCTTTGTTCATACAATTGGAAGTTGCCAGTTCTATTATTTTTTATTACAGCCAAATAACATTTACTCTCCAAACAATTATAAATATATACATTATTGTTTGTGGAAAGAGCTGAAAATAAGCAACTAATCTTTTTACCCATATCTCCCAAGTTACGAGTATGAGTCATTTTTATTTTTGTCGTACGACCGTTGTCAAGAATTAAAAAAGTTTTGTTATCCATAGCATATATCCTCCCCAATTTTATATTGTTTTTTTACTATTCTAATTCGAGTATATTACTCTGATAAATAAAAGTCAATAGCTCATCAATGAGCCGTTTAGGTGGCTTTGTTGAGCCCCCACACCATTCTTAACATCGTCTTTCAGACAAAATGTGGTTAATTTTAATTTTTATATACTTATAATGTTAATAATGGTGTAGGGGGTGAGCTATTTTTTTGATATGTTAGAAACGGCTTTGTTAAGCGATTTAAACGGCTCACTATGTGAGCCGTTTATATGGCTCAACAGAGCCTTTTTATTGGTGTTGATTTTTAATTATTGAATTTCCCCAGAATTAGATGGGATTCGGTTTTTTTGAGGTGAGAATGGGGGAAGGCGTATATAGTAAGTACGACAACTGACATTCTTGCCTCAAAAAAACCGAAGGTCGCTAATTCTGGGGAAATTACTTAGCTACTTTTACCGCTTCATCAAGTTTCACCGACAACAATCTCGAAACCCCATCTATTCCCATTGTAATCCCATATAAAACTCCCGCTCGTGACATAGTCTCCCTATTATGAGTAATCAAAATCAACTGAGAATATTTAGAAAGATTATCAATCATATCACCATACCTTTTTGAATTAGCTTCATCTAAAGCAGCATCGGTTTCATCAAGAATAATAAAAGGAGGTGGTTTTATTTGCGACATTGCAAACAACAAAGCAATCGAAGTTAAAGACCTCTCACCACCTGACAACATTTGTAATCCTTTGGTTCTTTTATTTGGCAAAGCTACTTCAACATCAATTCCTAATTCATCAGAACTTTTTTCATCAATATCTTCCTCACTTGGAACCCCGGGTTCCAAGTCAAAATCAGATTTCTTTTTTCTTTTCTTTATTTTTATAGTTTTCAGCTGAGCTTTTCCTCCACCGAACATTAAAACAAAAAAATCATTAAATTGATTATTTATCTTTTCAACCCCTTCTCTAAATTCAACATCTAATTTTTCTTTTAAATCTTTTATTAATTCAACCAAAGTCTCAGCTGATTTTTCAAGATCACGAACTTCTCCTGCCAAAAAACTATCTCTTTCTTGGGTTTCTTTATATTCCTTCATGATTTCTTCATCAGAACCGCTTCCCATATCTTCTAATTTAATTTTTATTCTTTCAATATCCTTCCTTCTCCCCTCCTGAATCTCCCTCCCCTCATCACTTGGAACCCGGGGTTCCAAGTTTTGAAACTGAATTGATTCTCGCCCAGCGAGAACAAAGGCTTCTTTTAATTCCATTTTGAAATTTTCATCTTCAATCAAAACCTTTCTTTCTTTTTCAAGAAGTAAGTTGAGTTTTGACCTAAACTCAGATTGCTTTGCGTTGATTTCAAAAATTTTTACTTCTGCTTTTCGGCCAGAATCTTTTTCTTGTTCTATTTTTTTTCTTAATCTTTCATATTGACTTGTAATATCTTTTTCTTTTCCCAAAATACTATTCATATCTTTTTCAAGCCCATTTTTTTCATTTTCTAATTTTTGTAATTCGCTTTGATCTATATCTTTTTGATCATCTTCACCCTGAGAATATCTTGCAATAAAATCACTAATAATTTCTTTTATTTTATTCAAATCATAATTATCAAGATTAGATCTTAAATCACCCAAAAAAGATTTAACTTCTTTAAACTTAATAACTTTTTCATCCTTCTCTTTTTGTTTGCTTTTTTCTGTCTTCAATCTTCTTTCTTCGAAAGAAATCATTCCTTCAGCCTGCCCAATTCTACGACTTAATTTATCTTTTTCTTTTCGAATATTTTGTAATTTATCCTCTATTTTCAGAACTTCATCACTGAACTTACTCTCGTTTTTTTCTTCACTTAAAACTTTTTTTGCCTTTTCTAATTCGGCGTCCAACCCAACTAAATTATTTTCTAAAGGTTTTTTATTTTCTTCAATATATTTTTTTTGTTCTTTTAGATAATTATCTTCACGATAAAAATACTTTTTATATAGAGAACGAAGTTTTTCCTTCAACTCAACCGACTTTTCAATTTTCTTTACCTGTCTTTTTAAAAATCTTAAATGGGGAGCAATTTCTCTTTTTAAAGATTGTACTTCTTTTATATTCTCCTCAACTTTTCCAAGTTTTCTTTCGCTCTCGATAATTTTGTATTGATAAACCCGAAGTCCTAAAGCTTCTTCAATAATTACCTTTCTCTCTTTTGGATTAACCGACAAAATTCTATCAGACTCTCCTTGTGAAATAATATGGTGTCCGCTTGAGCCAATATTTGCTCCAGCCAAAAGTTCTGTAATATCTTTCAATCTCACTTGAGATTTATTTATAAAATATTGATTACCCCCGTCTCTCTGAACAATTCTTTCGATAATTACATCGTCATAATCAATGTTTAAAAATCTTTTTGAATTATCAAAAGTTACTTTCACCCCCGCTCGGTTTAAGGCTCTTTCTGTTTTAGTTCCAGAAAAAATCATATCTTCTCCTCTTTTTCCTCGCATAGACTTTAATGACTGTTCACCCAAAACAAACCGAAATGCTTCGGCTACATTTGATTTTCCAGACCCGTTAGGACCTACAATAGCAGAAATAGGCGAGGTAAATTCCAACCCGCCTTTTTTCGCAAAAGATTTAAAACCTGATATTTCTAGATTTTTTAACATTCTTAAATATAAATAATAACACACAAACAACAATGTTTTGTGTGGATTTAGGGATAAGGACTAAGGAATAAAGGTTAAGAGGGCAAAGGTTTGGAAAAATAAAAAGGCGAAATGTTTTTCAACATTCCGCCTCTTGCTCCGACCATTTAAAATCTGGTATTACGATATTGCTTGGCAATATCAACAGCAACTTGGAATCGGATTTTTTGTCGCTGTTTGCGGGTAGTTTTTCCCACATCGGCAAAAGCCTTCTCGAGAGCGTCTTCATACTTCGTTTTGAGAAACGGTCTCTTTGCCATTACGCGATAAGTCCAAGCAACCATGTCTCGTTCCCATTTTTCTTGCTTTTTATTTTTCTGAACTTGACCGGCTGGGCGAAGTTTCATTTCCCTTAAAGATATTTTACCAACAATTTTTGCAGGTTCCATTACTTCCTCCTTTTTTCAGTTTTCTGGTTTTATTCTACTTATTATTATACACAAATTATACATTATGTCAATACTCAAAATAATAAGATAAAAATTACCAAAGGCAATTTTTGTTTTTTATAATTCATAATTCTTAATTCGTAATTCATCTCTTTAAAGTTATCAAGCTTGCAAAATATAAATATCTATTATATTGTCTCAACCATGACAAAACTTTTAATCGTTGAGTCGCCGGCAAAGGCTAAAACAATAAACAAATATCTTGGAACCGACTATACCGTCACATCATCTGTGGGGCATATTCGTGATTTACCTAAAAGCAATAAAAAAGCTCTCGATATTGAAGGTGGTTTTATTCCTCATTATGAAACTATTAAAGGAAAAGAAAAAGTAATTTCTGACTTAAAAAACTTTGCAAAAGAAGCTGATGAAATTATTTTATCCCCAGATCCCGACCGAGAAGGAGAAGCGATTGCTTGGCATTTGTCAGAAATTCTGAAAAATTCTAAAAAACCTATAAAAAGAGTTGCTTTTAACGAAATTACAAAAGATGCTATTATCGAAGCTCTTAAAACTCCCCGAGATATTGATAATAATCTAAAAACAGCTCAGGAAGCTCGTCGTGTTTTAGATCGACTTTTCGGCTATGACCTAAGCGGACTTATTTGGAAAAAAGTTCGCTATGGTCTTTCTGCTGGACGAGTTCAGTCCCCCGCCCTCCGAATTCTTATGGAAAGAGAAAGAGAAATTCGAGCTTTTAAGCCGGAAGATTATTGGGTGATCACAGCTGATGTAAAAAACAAAACTGGTAATACTTTTATTTTAAAGTGCTCAGAAGAACCACGAGATAAAAAAAGGGTTGCTAAAATTCTTAAAGCCGGAAACAGTGAGAAATGGCAAATTATTGATATTAAAGAACGAGAAGTTAAAAGATCCCCTCGTGCACCTTTTACAACTTCAACAATGCAACAAACTGCCAGTTCACGACTTGGTTATGCACCCAGCAAAACTATGGGTCTTGCTCAAAAATTATACGAGGCTGGGCATATTACATATATGAGAACTGATAGCACTACTTTAAGTAAACCTGCTCAAGCTCAAATTTTAACAATAGCTAATAAAAAATATGGAAAAGAATTTGTTCAAGCAAGAACATTCAAAACAAAATCTAAAAACGCACAAGAAGCTCATGAAGCTGTTCGACCCACAAATACAAATATTGAAAAAGCAGGAACAACCGAAGAGCAAAAAAAACTATATCAACTTATTTGGCAAAGAACAGTCGCTTCTCAAATGACTGATGCAAAAATATTAAGATCAAAAGTTGTTACTAAAATTGGTTCAAATGATGATATCCCAGAATTTAATATAAACGGTTCAAGACTTTTGTTTGAAGGTTGGCTAAAAGCTGACCCAATGGCTCGTGGAGATGATGTTGATTTACCACCAGTCAAAAAAGATGAGATTCTTGATTTATTGCAATTAAATGTTGAGGATAAAGAAACTCAACCACCCCAAAGATATTCTGAGGCTGGCTTAATTAAAGAATTAGAAAAAAGAGGAATTGGTCGTCCAAGCACCTACGCCGCAATTATTAAGACTTTGAAAGATAGGGCTTATGTTGACAAGGTTGGTACTTCCCTACAACCTACTGACACGGGTGATGTAGTTAGTTCATTCTTAGAAAAACATTTTGAAAAATATATTAGTGATTCATTTACCGCAAAAATGGAGGACAAACTAGATGACATTGCTGATGGAAAAAGAGAATATATAAAAACCTTAAAAGATTTTTATGATCCGTTTATTGCTGATGTAAAATCAAAAGAATCTCTCGATAAAATTACAAATCTTGGAGATGCTCCAGCTGAATTCAAATGTCCTGAGTGTAAAAGTGCAATGGTAATTAAGTTAGCAAAAAATGGAAAATTTATGTCCTGTGCTAAATTTCCAGATTGTCAGGGTGCAAGAACAATCGACGGAGAAGAATTAGAAGGGCCTAAAGAAACTGGTGAAGATTGTCCAAAATGTGACAGTCCATTAGTAGAAAGAGATGGAAAATTTGGAAGGTTTATTGCTTGCTCTAATTATCCAAAATGTAAATATGTTGGAAAAGATCCTGAATTAGAAAAGAAAAATTCAACCGGAGTTAAATGTACAGAGTGTAAAGATGGTTTGATGATGAAAAGAATGGGACGATTTGGAGAATTTTATTCTTGTTCAAATTACCCTGATTGTAAATTAGCAATTAAAGCTAAACCAACCGGAAAACTTTGTCATATGTGTGGAAAGTTGATGATGGAAGGAACAAAAACTATTCCAGAAAGATGTTCAGATAAAGGATGTTTGAATCATAGACCGGATAGATTGGAGAAGAAATAAAAACCATGAGTTGTAAATAAGAATCAAAAAAACGAGCTGTTCACCTAGCTCGTTTTTTAATAAAAAATTTAAAGAGTAAATCTTCTGGCTGAAGGATAGTCTGATTTTTTGAACCTTTCGAGAACATTATCCTCATCAATATCTGGCAAATTTCTGCCTTTTTCAGCCAAACCAAACTCAAACATGTCTACGGCCATTTCAAAATCAGCTTCGAACTGTCTCCAATCACTTTCAGTCATTTCAATCTCATCATCATTATAGCCAGTATCTTCGTCTGTGTTTCTAGTTTTTTGTTCCACAAGAACTCTCCTTTTTTATTCAATATTTACTTATTTTTTAATTCTGACAAGAATAATATCATAGATATAGTTATATGTAAAGACTTAACAATAATACATGAACACATATAACACTTTTTATTTTTACAAGATTTTGGTATCGATACCCCCTATCGATATACCCTATTGGTTGTTTTTTCTGGATTGCCACGCCTTCGGCTCACAATGACGACCGTCTTCGACGGTCGTTGATGAATTTTTAGCAAAACTAAAAATTCATTCCAACACCACACATATAAAGTAATTTCAAAATTGAATGCATAGCGAGGAGCGAAAGTAAAATTTTGTGAGCCGTATACCTAATACGGTAAATGAAATTTTACGCATCGCGACAAAGCTAGGCATCAATTTTGGGATTTCTTATTGCTTTTTTTTTGTTTTCTGATT
>CAYUZR010000011.1:0-17386 GCA_964449555.1 uncultured Candidatus Saccharibacteria bacterium | reverse complement strand
ATTTTCGTTCACCGTACTTGAAATACGATTCACAAAAATTTTTCGAAAAAATATCCAAGTCTCATCTAATTTTGGAATTATTTATAAAAAATTAAATTATTTTGAAATTATTTAAATATCCATTTTGTCATTCCGAGACCTTTAGGTCGTGGGAATCCAGAAATAGAAAATATGAAAAAAGTTTTACCAAAAATTATTGAAGAAATAAGCTTTGACTTTAATTGGTCAGAAGATAAGATATGGACTCTGGATGTTCCTGTCGAAAAGATTAGTATTCAGGAATTAGAATGGCATTTTGAAATTCCATTTTGGAATACTAAAACAGGTTATTATGATTTAAAACCAAAAGAGGTAATTAATTTTCCAGAAAATCACAAGGAAGAGTATCAAAGAACAATGGAAACTGATTTGTCTTACCCAATTGATATTATGGAAAATAAAGATCGTTGGTTAATTCTTGATGGCTTGCATAGGCTTGTTAAGACTAAGGTACTCGGTAAAACTAAAGTAGAAGTTAGAAAAATTTCTCATACCGAAATTATAAATATAATAAAATAAAAAATATATGAACAAAGAACTACATAGAATTGCTCTAACAGCTATTATTCATAAAAATGAAAGTGATCAAATTAAATATTTGATTACCAAAAGATCAGAAGATAAAAAAGCTTTTCCGGGAAAGTGGACTGTTCCAGGAGGCGGACTGGAAACAGATGATTATATTAATCTAAAGCCAACAACTGAAACAGGTCATTGGTATAACGCTATCGAAAACGCTTTGAGAAGAGAGGTGGAAGAAGAAGTAAATCTAAAAGTAGGAAAATTGAGTTATCTTTTGGATATTGCTTTTATTCGTTCAGACGGAATTCCTGTTGTTATTTTAAGTTACTACGGATCGTATGAATCAGGAGAAGTTAAATTAGATGAAGATAGTGTTGAATACGCTTGGGTAACTTTAGAAGAAGCAAAAGAGTATGATTTAATCGACGGAATTTTAGGAGAAATTGAAATGGTGGATAAAAAATTAAGAAAAAGATGTTAAAATAAAATAAGATTTGTATTTATTAAGCGACGACTGATTGAGGCATTGGTAGTAATGTCTCTAGCCGAGGTGGATTTTAGAACCTAACCACAGTCTAATCTAACCGCTTGGGCGAGGAGTATTCTCTGTATTGATGAAAACCTTTCACCAAGATTTTTGATAGTTCGGTACAGTCTAAGAACTCCATTTGCTACCAACCACCCTGACCCTGCTACGTTTACCAAGAGGCGTAGCAGGGTCTATTTTTAAAATGTTATAATTAAGACATGAGTAAATAACCTTACCTTTGTTTTATAGAGTATTCAAGTATTCAATTGAATATATGATACAGTAGAAATTTATGTCAAAATTTTATAATCCCAAAAGAACAAGAAATTTATTTGATCCTGAATCAGATAAATCTTTCAAACTCAGTCGTTCTAAGATTGATTTATTTTTGAATTGTCCGCGGTGTTTTTATATTGATAGGCGGTTAGGAACAGGACGACCTCCGGGATTTCCTTTTAATCTAAATTCTGCTATTGATCATTTGTTGAAAAAAGAATTCGATATTCATCGAGCTGAAGAAACAGCACATCCGCTGATGGAAAATTATGGAATTGAAGCGGTGCCATTTCAGCATGAAAAAATGGATGAGTGGAGAAATAATTTTAAAGGTGTTCAATATCATTACGACCTGACTAATTTTCTTGTATTCGGAGCAGTTGATGATATTTGGGTAAATAAAAAAGGTGAATTAATTGTCGTTGATTATAAAGCAACTAGCAAAGACGGGGAAGTTTCGCTAGATGCTGAATGGCAAATTGGATATAAAAGGCAAATGGAAATTTACCAATGGCTTTTACGGAAAAATGGTTTCAAAGTAGTTGACACAGGTTATTTTGTTTATGCAAATGGAATTCGAGACAAAGAAGCTTTCGATGCGAAATTAGAATTTGATATCACAATTATACCTTACAAAGGAAATGATTCTTGGGTAGAGGAGACTTTGGTAAACGCTCACGAATGTTTGAAAGATGATCGAATTCCAAAAGCAGACAAAGACTGTGATTTTTGTTTATACACAAAAACTGTAAATGAAATACAGGACTAACCAAAAACAGGTACATAAGAACAACCATTCTTATATACCTGTTTTTATGATATATTATTTCTAGATTAGTAAAAATATGACAACATAAAGGAGGGTTGAGATGGCCGAGTTAGAAAAAAGATTTTTCAGCAAAAAAAGAAAAACAATAATAAAAACTGATTCATCCAAAGCAGAATTGTTTGGAAAAATTTTGCGAAAAGGAATAAGAAAAACTCCAAACGGATATCGTTGGAATTTTGATCTTATTTATTTTTAAATATAAAACAGAGGTTCAACCTCTGTTTTTTGTTGTCTTATAATAAAAATTACTATAAACTAATGACAACCTACTAAAAACTAAAAACTAATGACTAAAAACTAAGTAAATATGCAATCAAACGAAATTAGACAAAAATTTTTAGATTTTTTTGAAAAGAGGGAACACTCAATTATTCCTTCGGCTTCTTTGATACCGGAAAATGATCCTTCGGTACTTTTTAATACTGCCGGGATGCAACCTTTGGTGCCATATTTATTAGGTGAAAAACATCCAGCAGGAAATAGAATTGCTAATGTTCAGAAGTGTGTGAGGACAACCGATATTGATGAAGTAGGGGATAATACCCATCTAACTTTTTTTGAAATGCTTGGTAATTGGTCTCTGGGTGATTATTTTAAAAAAGAATCTATCCAGTGGTCGTATGAATTTTTAACAGACAAAGAAGAAGGTCTTGGACTTGATCCTAAGAGGTTGTATGTAACTGTTTTTGAAGGGAATGAAGATGCCCCAAAAGATGAAGAATCTTATGAAATCTGGAAAGGAATTTTTGAATCGGCTGGTTTAGATCCAAAGAAGAGAATTTTCTTTATGTCAGCTGAATCAAATTGGTGGCAAGCTGGAGATGACGGTCCCTGCGGCCCTGACTCAGAGATGTTTTATGATGTTACGGGTGAATTGACAGAAGGTTTAACTAAAGAAGATTTTTTGAAAGCAGATGACGAACAAAAAGTTATCGAAATTTGGAATGATGTGTTTATGGAATATAAAAAAGAGAATGGAAAAGTGATTGGGAAATTACCTAATCAGAATGTTGATACAGGTGCTGGGTTAGAAAGATTGGCGGTAATGATGCAGAGGAAGAAAAGTGTATTTGAAACTGATTTGTTTGTTTCTGTGATTGAAAAAATCAAAGAAACTTCTTCTAATTCAAACAAAAAGTCTGAAAGAATCATTGCTGACCATATCCGCTCTACTGTGTTTTTAATTTCTGATGGGGCTACTCCCTCTAATACAGACGCTGGATATATTTTACGAAGAATTATTAGGCGAGCAATTCGACATATGGATTTATTAGGAATTGAAGATGGAAAATTGGTTGATTTAGCCGAGGTGGTAGTTGAACAATATGGTGGGGTATATGAAAACATAAAAGAAAAAGCAGATGAGATAAGAGAAGAAATACAAAAAGAAGAAAATAAATTTAGACAAACCCTAAATAAAGGACTAAAACAATTAGAAAAAATTGCCAGTAACTTAGTTACTGGCAATTCCAGAAAAGTTGTTTCGGGGGAGGATGCTTTTGTTTTATTTTCAACATACGGCTTTCCGATTGAAATGACGGAAGAAATTGCAAAAGAAAAAGGATTGAAAGTTGATAGAAAAGGTTTTGATGAAGAAATGAAAAAACACCAAGAACTTTCTCGAACAGCATCGGCAGGAAAATTTAAAGGAGGTCTTGGGGGTGATGATGAAGATTCGATTAAACTACATACCGCTACACACTTATTGCACCAAGCTTTACGAGAAGTTTTGGGTGAGCATATTGAACAGCGTGGAAGTAATATTACTTCTGAAAGATTACGATTCGATTTTTCGCATTCTGAAAAAATGACAGAAGAAGAAAAAAAGAAAGTGGAAGAATTGGTAAATCAAAGAATAGAAGAAGGGTTAGAGGTTAAAGTTGAAGAGATATCGCCTGAAGAAGCTAAAGAACAGGGTGCTCTTGGTGTGTTTCATAATAAGTATGGTGATAAGGTCAAAGTTTATTCGGTAGGGGATTATTCAAAAGAGATTTGCGGAGGACCTCATATAAAAAACACAAATGAACTCGGAAAATTAAGAATCAAAAAAGAATCAGCTTCATCGGCGGGAGTGCGACGAATTAAAGCTGTTTTAAAATAATTAACCCTACAATTATTCTTTTAAGTAATTTTCATAACGGTTACGCTCGTCGCTTGAATTTCTAATTTCTAATCAATTTTTAATTCTCTAATGTTTTAATTTCAGAAATTAAATCATTCTAAAATTCGTTTTTCGAAATTCGAGTATTAAATGTAATGAGGTATGATTTCCACTTCCTACTTTTCAGATTCTAATTTACCTCCACACCTATTTTGGTTTTGGTTAATCGTATGCATTGAATTATTATTCAACAGTTTATTGCTTTTAAAAATAGGTGTGGGGGTTTATAATTATTCTATATGAGTCTATTCTCAAAATCTAAAATAAAGAACGGCGTTGTTGTTATTATTGATATTGGAACTGCCAGTATCGGTGGCGGTTTAGTTCTGTTAGATGAAGGTAAAAAACCAAAAATGCTCTATAATATAAGAAAACCGATAACTATACAAAGGAAGGTGAACGAAAAAAAATTAATAGAAGCTATGACAAGATCTTTAAATCAAGTATTAGAGGATTTAGATAAAGAAGGATTAAAGCATTTAAACTTTTTAAAATTAAAAAATAAAGAGATAAAAGAAATTTTTGTTTTCTTAGCTTCACCGTGGTATGTTTCTCAAACGAGAGTTATCAAAACAAAAAATAAAAATGATTTTGTTGTTTCAAAAAAACTTCTAGAAGAAATTGTTTTAGAAGAAAAAGAAAAATTTATTCAATATGAGTTAGAACAAAATGCAGAAATTTACGGAGACAGAGAGTCTGTTGAAATTATAGACAACAAAATTATTCAAACAAAATTAAATGGTTATAAAATAGATAATCCTGAAAAATATAAGACAAAAGATTTAGAAATGTCAATTTTTGTAGCAATATCTCCAAAATATGTTGTAGACCAAATAAAAAATCTAATATCAGAAAAATTTCTATCAAAGAAAATCCATACTCATTCATTTTCTTTAGCATCTTTTCTTAGTATTAGAGACTTATTTAAAAACGAAGAAGATTTTCTTTTTTTGGATATGGGGGGTGAAGTAACAGATGTTTCTTTTGTAAAAAACGGAGTGTTGCAAGAAGTCTACAGTTTTCCTATTGGAAGAAATTTCTTTATTAAAGAGATTATGAAGATATTAAATTCAACCCATGATATAGCTATTTCTACATTAAAAATGTTCGGTGAAGAAAAATTAGAAACTCCAGATATTTTTAAATTAGAAAAAGTTATAAAAAAAGCTAATAAAAAATGGTCAAAAGAGCTAGAAAAAGCAATGTTGAAATTATCACATGGAGGTCTTTCCCCAAGAAATATTTATTTAATGGCTGATAATGAAATGGTTAATATTCTTAACAAAGCTATAAAAGAAGCAGAATTCACAGATCTTGTTTTTCCTGATTACAACGAGGCATCTAATGTGATTTCACTAGATTCAAGTAAGATGAAAGAGTTTTGTGGTTGTTCTGGAGATATTGATATTTTTCTAGAAATAGAAACAGTTTTTATTAACAGGCTTTTTGAATTGTCACCATAATTCACATTATCAATATAGAGTTCAGATATTATTTGTGATATCATAGTTAATGATTAGTTTTTAATAAAATAATTTTTCATTTTGCATTATATTTTGATTTTTGCATTTTGATTTTTGAATTTTAAATATGCCTAAAAATATTCTACAAGATGTAAATCCTCCTAAGAAAAGATCGATTCGAGACATTCCTTTAAAAAATGATTCCAAGATTACTTCTGAGCCTACTAAAAGTAATCCAAAGAAAAATAATTTAGCTGATTTTTCTGGTCCCATTGAAGGGATAAGAAATTCAAAAATAACTCCGTCCAAGAAAAAATGGTGGATAGGATTAATTATTATTTTTATCATTATTCTATTTGCTTTATCTTTTGTATTTTCAAGTGCTACTATTTCTATTATTCCAAAACAAGAAACTATAGATTTTGATGCTTATTTTACAGCTTCACTTGATAGTTCTGGTGACAACAGTGTTCCTTTTGAAATTTTTACAATAGAAGATATTGGATCTAAAACAACTTTTAATTTTAAAGAAAAAGAGGTAGAACAAAAAGCTTCAGGTGAAATTACTGTTTTTAATACTTATGATTCATCTGATCAAAGATTAGTAAAGAATACTCGTTTTGAGACTTCTGATGGCTTAATTTATCGAATTCAAAAATCTTTAGTAGTTCCAGGTAGGACTGTTAAGGATGGCGAAATTATTCCAGGAAGTATTAAAGCGATTGTTTATGCTGATTCTCCCGGAGAAGAATATAATAGAGACTTAACTGATTTTACTATCCCAGGGTTTAAAGGGACTGATCGTTTCAGTAAGTTTTATGCAAAATCAAATACCAGAATGATAGGAGGTTTTTCTGGTCAGATGAAAGTTATTGATGATTCTGAAAAAGATTCTATGAGAGTAGATATTAGATTTGAAAAAGACAGAGAACTGAGAGAACAACTTTATTCTCAAATACCAGAAGGTTTTGTTTTGTTCGACGATAATATTTATATTGATTTTGAATCTCAACCAAATATAGATATGGGAGATTCAGTAGCTGTTGTTGAAAAGATTTTCATAAATGCTGTTTTGTTCAATAAAAGAGATTTAAGTAATTATATAGCAAGAAGTGTTATGTCAGATTATTCATCAGGTGATGTCGAAATTGGAAACATTGAGGATTTGAATTTTGATATAGATGATAGTCAGAGTTTTCTTCCTA
Source organism: uncultured Candidatus Saccharibacteria bacterium (assembly GCA_964449555.1). Classification (GTDB taxonomy): domain Bacteria; phylum Patescibacteriota; class Minisyncoccia; order Phycocordibacterales; family UBA12079; genus UBA12079. Next base: position 10,362 of record CAYUZR010000011.1, on the reverse strand, counting down.
TAGAAGATTCCAGCTTTGAATTTAATTTGAACGGACTTGCTAATTTTGTTTGGGTTTTTGATGAAGATAAATTGAAAGCTGATTTTGCAGGAAAAACTAAGAAAAATACTAATAATATTTTGTCTAATTATGCTGGAATTGTTGAAGCAGAAGCGAGTATAAGTCCGTTTTGGAAAATTAAATTTCCTAAAAATTTAAACAAAATCAAGATTGAAAATAAGATAATTAGCTTTGAATAAGTTTTGTTTCTCTTGCCCGCAAGTTATTTTAGTGTATTTTGAAGTTTTTACTATTTAGGGGTTGCAAAAAAACCCTTGTTTTGTTAATATTACCATCGTTAATGAATAAACAAGATCAAAGCGATAATGTAAGTGGAGTCGTTGTTGAAGCCCTTCCTAACACAATGTTTCGCGTTGAGTTAGAAAATGAAGGAGGAGAAACAATGGCTTATTTATCTGGCAAAATGAGACGTTATAGGATCCGTGTTCTAATCGGAGATACTGTTCTTATTAAGACAGATCCCTATGGCGGAAAAGGGAGAATAATAAAGCGTTTATAAATTTTAAAAATTTATAAACAGATTTAAGAAGTAATATTTAAGATTTAGGAAAAATTTTGACTTTGTCAAAATTTTGAATTCTTAAATCATAAATCTTAAAATTAATGAAAGTAAAAACTTCTGTAAAGAAAATTTGTGTCAATTGTAAATTAGTAAGGAGAAAAGGCCGTCTTCATGTTATTTGTGGTACTAATCCACGGCATAAACAAAGACAGAGATAACCTCAAAATTGACGAATTTTAGTTTTATTTGGATAGAAATGTTAGTCGTCATACTTAAACATATACGTCTTCTTCCATTTATCTTCAAATAAAACTAAACTTCATTCAATTTTTGAATTATCTTAAATAATAATCAAACAAAACAATGAGAATCTTAGGAATAACAATACCAGATGAAAAAAGACTAGAAATTGGATTGACTGCTCTGTATGGAGTAGGGCGTTCGCTTGCTCATGAAATCTTAGAAAAAGCAAAGATTGATTATGGAAAAAAACCAAAAGAATTGAAAGCTGATGAAGAAAATAAAATAAGAGAGATTATTGAAAAGTATAAAATTGAAGGAGATTTAAAGAGAGAAGTAACAGGAAGTATAAAAAGATTAAAAGATATTAGTTCTTACAGAGGAGATAGACATACAAAAAGATTGCCCTGCAGAGGACAGAGTACAAAGACAAATGCAAGAACTTTGAAGGGAGTTAAGAAGACTATGGGGTCTGGTAGAACAAAAGTAGAGAAAAAGTAAAATTTTGCCCACGGATTTGTGTTTGCAAAGCAAACATAAATCCGTGGATGCAAAATTTTACCCTGTTAATTTCATCCGTTAGGATGAAATCAGATTTTTGAAAAACTTTTCAAAAAGATGATATTTAACATGGGTAATGCAGATAAAAAATAGAGCGTGTGGCTAGATAAATAGCCCGTGTTAAATATTTTTTAAACTTAATTTCTTGGTTACCTGGTAAGCCAGGACAACAGGACAGGTTACCAGGTAACGAAAATAAATTTAAGTTTAAAAAGTTTCATTTTTCTACGAAAAATGAAATTAACAGGGCCGTAATTTTCTAATCCGCAAGCTCATAAGAAAATTATGGGAAAAAAACGAATCATAAAAAAATCAGGAGGAGATAAATCTTTGAAATCACGATCTTTATCTCGAGTTCCGAAAAAGAAATTAGCTTCGGGTATTTTGTATGTTCAATCGACTTATAACAATAGTCGGGTTTCTTTTGTTGATAAAAAAGGAAATATGATATGTTCCTCATCTAGTGGAGCTCTTGGATTTAAGGGGGCGAAAAAAGGAACACCTTTTGCATCAGCTAAAGCGGGTGAATTGATTGGTGAAAAAACAAAAATAATGGGAGTAAAAGAAGTAAAAGTAGTGGTGAAAGGAGTTGGAGCTGGAAGAGAATCTGCAATTAGAGGTTTTATTGCGACCAGTGGTGCTGAAATTACTTCTATTAAAGATGTAACACCAATTCCACATAATGGACCTAGGCCTAAAAAGCCACGACGTGTTTAAGATATACAAAATATGATAAAAACTAAAAAATACAAAATAGGAAGAAGATTAGGAACTGGTGTTTACGAAAAATGTCAAACACAGAAGTTTGCATTGTCTGAGCAAAAAAGAGAGGGCGGAAGAAAGAGAAAGAGAAGGAAACAAGTTTCTGATTACGGTCTTCAATTACTTGAAAAACAAAAGATACGATTTACTTATGGATTAAAAGAAAAACAGCTCGTGAAATATGTAAAAGATGTTTTGGCAAAAAAAGGAGTGAATGTTTATGATAGTCTTTATCAAAATATTGAAAGTCGATTAGATAATATTGTTTACAGATTAGGGTTAGCTGAGACAAGAGCAAAAGCTAGGCAAATGGTTACTCATGGTCATATAACAGTAAATGGAAAAAAAATGAATATTCCTTCATACAAAATTTCCTTAGGAGAAATAGTTGGTATAAGATCTCAGAGTCAAAATAAAGCATTATTTGAAAATTTGGAGGAAAGGATGAAAAATAGTAATATTCCAACTTGGCTTGCTTTTGATATAAAAAAGAAAGAAGGTAAAGTTGTTAGTGTGCCGAAGATGATTGATAGCAGAGAGTTTAATTTGAGACAAGTATTCGAGTTTTATAGTAGATAAAATTATCCCAAAATTGGATGAAATTTTGAAATAATTAAGAGTAAAAAAACAAAAAATATAGATAAATAAATGACTTTTATGGCAGATAGGTATTATTAAAAGCAAATTTTTATCAATTTAATAAAAAGAGCGTTTAGCGTTTAGCGTTTAGGGCTATAGTGAAAATTTCCTTTGGAAATTTTAAATAACTACAACCCTAAACCCTAAACGCTAAGTGCTAACAACATTATGTCAGATTACAATATAGTATTACCATCACAACCACAAGCTTCTAAAGAAGAAGGTTTTAAAGGTGAATATAAAATTGACGGTCTTTATCCAGGATATGGATATACTTTAGGTAATTCTCTACGAAGGATTATACTTTCTTCTTTACCTGGTGCCGCTATTACTTCTGTAAAAATTGAAGGAGTAGATCATGAATTTGCTACCATCAATGGTGTGAAGGAAGATGTTATAAATATTCTTTTAAACTTGAGAAAGGTAAAGATTAAATTATTAACTGATGAGCCACAAGAACTAAAATTGAAAACGAAGGGAATTAAAGAGATTACCGCAAAAGATATAGAGACTCCTGGGCAGGCTGAAATTTTAAATCCAGAGCAACCTATTGCAACAATAACTAATAAAAGCACTTCTATTAATATTACAATGACCGTAGAAAGAGGGTTGGGCTATATTTCAAAAGAAGATTTAAAAGGTGAAAAAAATGAAATAGGAGCAATTACAATGGATGCTTTTTTCACTCCAATTCGAAGAGTGAGTTATGATGTGGAAAATATGCGTGTTGGTGATAGAACTGATTTCAATCGACTTAAAATTTTTATTGAAACTGATGGAACTATTTTACCCAGAGAAGCATTAGAAGATTCAATTGATATAATGATTCGACAATTGAAGGCAATTGTTGGGTTTAAGGAAGAAGAAATTGAAGAAGAAAATGTTGAGGAAGAAAAAATTGAAGAAGAGAAAAAGAATGAAAAAGAAGATATTGAGTTTTTAAAAACAAGAATTGATAGTCTAGATCTTTCTGTAAGAACAACCAATGCTTTGTCTGAAGCAAATATTAGAACAGTAGGAGGTCTGGCTAAGAAAAAAGAGGTTGACTTACTCGAATTAGATGGATTAGGAGATAAAGGACTTCAGGAAATAAAAAGAGCTTTGAGTAATTTCGGAATTGTATTAAAACAAGATAAATAAAGTTAGTGAGTAGTTGGTAGTGAGTAGATCGAATTTTGCCTTCGGCAAAATTCGTTCACTACAAATTACCAACTACTTACTACCAACTACAAACTAGAAATATGCTTCATCATAAAAAAGGAAGAAAATTAGGAAGAGTTACAAAACAAAGAACAGCTTTGCTGAGGTCTTTGGCTATTTCTCTAATTAAACATGGAAAGATAAAAACCACAGAAGCTAAAGCAAAAGAGCTAAGACCTTTTGTAGAAAAACTTATTACAAAAGGTAAAAATGATACAGTTGCTTCAAGAAGATTAGTACAATCTAGATTAGGAAGTGGTGGTGTTAATACAACAAAAGAAATTTTTGAAACAATTGCTTTAAAATATAAAGATAGAAAAGGTGGTTATACGAGAATTATAAAATTACCAGTTAGAAAAAAAGATGCTAGTAAAATGGCAATTATAGAACTTATATAAATAGTAAGATAGTTTGCAAAATCTTGTAAAATAACTATACTTTGTAGGTAAATAAAAAATATGGAACACACAATAGATGTAAAAGGAAAAAAATTAGGAAGGGTTGCCAGTGAAGCAGCTATTTTATTGATGGGAAAAAATTCTCCTGATTTTGCAAAGAATAAAGTTGTGGATGTTAAGGTAAATATTGAAAATGTTTCAGAAATGGATATCGATGCTAAGAAGTTAGATAATAAAGAATATCAAAGATATTCTGGTTATCCAGGAGGGCGAAAGGTAAGAAAAATGAAAGATGTTATTGCAAAAAAAGGTTATGCAGAAATTTTTGAAAAAGCAGTTTATGGAATGCTTCCGGGAAACAAATTAAGAGCAAAGATAATGAAAAATTTGATCATTAAATAATTATGGTAGAAAAAAAGACAACCCCAAAGCAAAGTTCGGGTAAATCAAAAAAGAATAAATATTACGAAGCTGTTGGTAGAAGAAAAACTGCTACTGCTCGAGTTAGACTTACGGAAGCAAAAAGTATTTCTTTCTTAATTAATAATGCAAAACTAGAAGATTATTTTGATACTTCAGAATTACAAAATGTAGCTAGTGATGCTTTCACAAAAACAAAAATTAAAACAAAATTTGCTGTTTCTGCTCAAATAAAAGGTGGTGGAATTAGTGCTCAGGCTGGAGCTTTGAAGCATGGAATTGCTAGGGCACTTGTAGTGTTTGATAAAGAGTTGAGAAATAAAATTAAAAAAGCTGGACTTTTGAAGAGAGATCCGAGGATGAAGGAGAGGAAGAAACCAGGACTTAAGAAAGCTAGAAAAGCTCCACAATGGAGTAAACGGTAGTCTAAATTTAGCACATAACTTTGTCGATTTCAGAAAAAACACTCTCACCGTAATAACCATACGGCTCGAGTGTTTTTTCTTTATCTCCTCGTTTTGCATCTAAATTTAAACTATCGTAAAAAACCCAACAGCTAAGGTTCATAAAACCTTAGTCACTGAGTTTTTTACTAGAAAAGTTGAAATTTGTTTCACTTTTTGTTATGATACTCACAGTAAAAAATCTATTTTATGTCAAAAAAAGACGAAAAAAATTTGGAAAATAATGAAAATATTGAAGATGATATTACTCTTGAAATTGATGATGTTGCAAGTGAGAATTTAGCAGAGAAAAAAAGTGGTTTTGGTAATGTTACAAAAAAGAAAGAGGATAAATTGAAAAAATGTACAGCTGAAAAACAAGAATATTTAGATGGTTGGCAAAGAGCAAAAGCAGAGTTAGTAAATGCAAAAAAAGATTTTGATGAGCAGAGAAAAGACTTTGTTAAATTTGCAAAGGGAGATTTGATTATGCAAATCATTCCAGCTCTAGATTCTTTTGAGATGGCTTTCAAAAATACAGATGGTGTTCCAGATCAATGGTTAAAAGGAGTAGAACATATTCATAGTCAATTTATGCAAATTTTGGAAGACAATGGAGTGAAACAAATTGGTCTAGAAGGAGAAGAGTTTGATACTAATTTACATACAGCTGTAGAAACAATAAAGATTGACGAAAAAGAAAAAGACAATATAATAGTTGAGGTTGTGCAGAAAGGATATGAATTGAACGGTAGGGTTATTAGGGAAGCTAAAGTGCGTGTGGGAGAGTTGAAAAAATAAGATTTTTTCAGAATTTCTAATTTTTAATTTCGAATTTCGATTAAATATCGAATGTTTAAATGATTAAATTTCGAAATTAGAATATTAAAAAATTAAAAATTTAATCGAAATTAGAAATTCGAAACTCAAAATTATTTTTGACAAATTAGTTTATAGTTTTTAGGTTTAAAAAAGTTTAATTTTAAAAATTATAAATTAAGTAAGAATTAATTATATGTCAAAAATATTAGGTATTGACTTAGGAACAACAAACTCCGCGATGGCAGTTATCGAGGGAGGAGAACCAAAAATTATTGAAAATGCAGAAGGGAATAGAACAACCCCTTCTATTGTTGCTGTGTCAAAAACAGGTGAAAGACTTGCTGGATTACTGGCTAAAAGACAGGCTGTGACAAATCCTCAAAATACTGTTTTTGGAATTAAGCGATTTATCGGACACAATTTTGATGATGAGGTTGTTCAAAAAGATAAAGATACTGTTCCTTATGAAATGCGAAAAGCTGATAATGGAGGTGTTGAAGTTAAGATGGGAGATAATTGGCATAAGCCAGAAGAAGTGTCTGCTATGTTTATTCAAAAATTAAAAGCAGATGCAGAAGCAAAACTTGGTGAAAAAGTTACAGAAGCCATTATTACAGTTCCTGCTTATTTCAATGACGCACAAAGAAAGGCGACAAAAGATGCTGGAAAAATTGCAGGCCTGGATGTTAAAAGAATTATCAATGAACCAACAGCGGCAGCTTTGGCTTATGGATTTAATAAAAAAACAGATCAGCAAATTGCAGTTTTTGACTTTGGTGGCGGTACTTTCGATGTATCTGTTTTGGAAGTAGGAGATGATGTGGTAGAAGTAAAATCAACTGACGGAGACTCTCATATGGGGGGTAAAGATATTGATCAAGAAGTTATTAAATGGATTATCGATGAGTTTAAAAAAGAATCTGGAGTTGATATTTCAAATGATCCACTTGCTCTGCAAAGGCTAGATGAAGGTGCAGAAAAAGCAAAAATTGAACTTTCATCAGCAACCGAAACAGAAATAAACATTCCTTTTATTACTTCTGATGCAGAAGGGCCTAAACATCTTCTTTTGAAGCTTACAAGGGCAAAATTGGAAGAATTAGCACAAGAATATATTGACAGATCTATTGAAATTACAAAAAAAGCTGTTGAAGCTTCTCCGTTTGAAATTTCAGATATTGATGAGATTGTCTTAGTTGGAGGACAAACAAGAATGCCTGCAATTCAGGAAGCTGTGAAAGAATTGTTTGGAGGAAAAGAGCCAAATCAATCAATTAATCCAGATGAAGTTGTGGCCGACGGAGCCGCTATTCAAGCGGGTGTATTACAGGGAGATGTAAAAGATGTTCTTCTTCTTGATGTTATTCCTCTTTCATTTGGAATTGAAACAATGGGTGGTGTTGCAACAAAGTTGATTGAAAAGAATACAACTATCCCAACTTCAAAATCTCAAGTTTTCTCAACGGCTACAGATAATCAAACTTCAACAGAAATTCATATTGTTCAAGGTGAACGGTCAATGGCGAATGATAACAAATCTCTAGGAAGATTTATTTTGGATGGAATACCACCAGCTCCAAGGGGTGTTCCTCAAGTTGAAGTTTCGTTTGATATTGATGCGAATGGAATTTTGAATGTAAAAGCAAAAGATAAGTCAACTGGAAAAGAAAATTCAATTAGAATTGAAGCATCATCTGCTTTGAGTGATGAAGACATTGAGAAAATGAAAAAAGATGCGGAGATGCACGAAGAAGAAGATAAGAAAAAGAAGGAAATTATTGATGCAAAAAATATTGCAGAGCAAATTGTTTATACTGCCGAAAAAGCATTGAAGGATGCTGGTGATAAGGTTGGAGATGATATAAAAACAGGTGTGAATGCAAAAATTGATGCTTTGAAGAAAGTTAAAGATGGAGACAGCCTTGACGAAATAAAGAAGGCAACTGAAGAATTATCACAAGAAATGCAAAAAATTGGTTCAGCGATGGCTTCTGATGCGGAACAAACGCAGAACAACGCAGATCAAACGCAGAATAATGGTTCGACAGAACCACGATCAGAAGGAGGTAATGTTCGAGATGCAGATTTTGAAGAAAATAAAGAGGGGGAAGAAAAGAAAGATGATTCTGATGCGGAACAAATGCAGAACTAATGCGGAACAAACGCGGAATAACAAACAAAAAATCAATGGCTACGAGCATAGCCATTGATTTTTTTACCACATTATTGTACTATTGCTTGTAGAAAAAATTAGCCTAAAGATTAAATCGAAGATAGGGAGAAAAAGATGAAACATGAATTTAGTGAAAATTGGCCGGAGTATCATGCACAAGCTGAAAAAAAGTGGGATTTAATATACGAAAAAGTCAAAAATAAGGAACAGCCTTTTAGTACCTCTCTTTTTTGGCTAATTTTTTATCCTAAAGGACGTGTAAGTGTTATTAGTGTTCTTTCTTCTTGTGGCTATTGTAAAGAGTTTTTGCTTGACCACCACCACATTGAAAGAGAAAGGTGTCAGCGTTGCCCTTTGTTTTTAAGAGGAGTTTGTTGTACGGATTTGAGATTTCGTCATGAGACAACTTTTTGGAATTTTGTTCGTGAAATGAAAAAAAATTTGAACAAAAAAACAAAAAATAAAACTGACTGGGAAAAAGCTCTTGGGTTAGCACAAAAAATAAGAGAATCTATTCAAAAAGACAAACCTAGCAATTAAAAATAGTGTTTCAAAAAGTGGGTACTCGGTACCCACTTTTCTTTATTGATTTTTTTACTATTTTACTATATTGTTCTTACAGAAAAATAAAAAAACACAATAAAGAAAAAGGAGATAAAAGTGAAAAAAATAACTGTATTAGTGACGTTGATAATAGTTGTTTTTGTTTGTTCTGATTTATGTGCAAAAGAATTTATTGTCCAAAAAGGAGAAACTTTGTTTTTTGATGTTGTTGATTATCGTGTAACTGTAGACGCAAGTAGTCATCACGGCCCTGTTTGTGGTAATTATAATATTTACAGTAAAGGAGTATATATAAAAAGTGCTTCTATTCATCTAAAGAAACCAGGAAAGATTACACTAGTAATAAAGAACAAAGATATGGCATCTGTTAAAACTACAAGTTTTGAAATGAATTGTAATGATGCTAGTGGTATAAAAATCAGAATGTTGGAATATTGATTTTAATGACTTCTAAAAGGTTGGGTGCTAAGCACTCAACCTTTTTCTTTATTTTTTAAACCCTTTGATGTAAAATGTCTTGGTATGAATAATGACTACTACAAAATTTTAGGTGTTGAAAAAAACGCCTCGAAAAGTGATATTAAAAAAGCTTTTCGGAAGATGGCTCATAAATATCACCCTGATAAAAAGGGTGGTGATGAAACTATGTTTAAGAAGGCGAGTGAAGCCTATGCTGTTTTGTCTGATGAAAATAAAAAGGCAGAATACGATACATACGGCACAACTTTTGGAAACGGAGGTGCGGGTGCTGGACAAGGTTTTGGCGGTTTTGATTCAAATTTTGCTCAACAGGGTGGAATGGAATTTGATTTAGGAGATATTTTCAGTGATATGTTTGGTGGTCAAGGTAGAGCTCGAACGAAAAGAGGAAGTGATATCTCTATTGATATTGAAATTCCTTTTAAAGATTCTATCTTTGGTGTAAAAAGAAAAGTTTTAGTAACTAAAAATTCAACTTGCGAAACTTGTTCTGGAACCGGAGCAAAAAAGGGAAGTGATATGGTAACTTGTTCGGTTTGTAATGGAAATGGACAAATTCATGAAACAAAAAGATCAATTTTAGGAACAGTTTCTGTTGCTCGAATGTGTGATTCTTGTCTTGGAAAAGGACAGATGCCAAAAGAAAAATGTAAAAAATGTAATGGTCAGGGGGTTGGTAGAAAACAATCAGAAATTAGTATTAATATTCCGGCTGGTATAAATAGCGGAGAAATGATGAGACTTTCTGGGGCAGGCGAGGCCATTGCTGGCGGTGTTGCAGGAGATCTATATATTAAAATCCATATAACACCTGATAAAAAATGGAGAAAGGAAGGATACAATCTTGTGACTGATTTGAATATAAAACTAACTGATGCTTTGCTTGGTGCGGAATATAACCTAAAAACACTAGATGGAGATATAAAACTAAAAGTGCCAGCTGGAATTGAATTTGGAGAAATTTTAAGAATTAAAGAAAAAGGTGTGCCGATGAGTGCAACACAGAGAGGGGATATTATGGTTAAATTGAAAATAAAGTTACCGAGTAAGTTAAACAGAAGGACGAAAAAATTAATTGAAGATCTTAATTCAAGATTT
>CAYUZR010000010.1:17325-17540 GCA_964449555.1 uncultured Candidatus Saccharibacteria bacterium | reverse complement strand
TTTGTTATCTCAAAGATTTTAGAGGATGGTTTAGCTTTCAATATCAAGTGGGCAGGAAGATTGATTGATGAAGGTGTTCCAGAAGTTTGGGCAATTTTAGAAGAGGTGATTGAAGGAAAATATGTTCTTCTAAACCGTGCTCCTACATTGCACCGACTTGGTATTCAAGCTTTCAAACCAATTTTGATTGAAGGTAGAGCTGTTCAGGTTCACCC
>CAYUZR010000010.1:16360-17315 GCA_964449555.1 uncultured Candidatus Saccharibacteria bacterium | reverse complement strand
AACGCTGACTTTGATGGTGACCAAATGGCAGTTCATGTTCCGTTGTCAGAAGAAGCTCAATTGGAAGCAAAAGAAATCATGGCTTCTGATAAAAATGTTTTGAAACCAGGAAGTGGACGACCAGTTATTTCTGCTAAATTACTTGATATTGTTTTGGGTTGTTATTGGATGACAAGAGTAATTGAAGATAAAGGTGATAAAGTAAAGTTCTTTCCAAATCCAAACAACGCTATTACTGCTTATGACTTAGGAGCAGTTGATTTTCGAGAGAAAATAAAAGTAATGGCAACTGACAGTAAAAAGTATGCACAATTTGAAGGAAAAATATTTGAAACAACTGTTGGGCGACTACTATTTAATTCAGTTCTTCCATCTGACTATTCATTTATTAATGATGAATTAACTAAAAAATCGATGAATGACTTGATTGATGATTTGATTGATAAATATGGTACTGAAAGAATCCCTTCCATTCTAGATAAAATTAAAAATTTTGGCTTTCGATATGTAACCGAAGCTGGTATTACCTGGGGAATTGATGATGTTATGGTTCCTGATGGTAAAACAAAAGTTATTGAAAAAGCTCAGAAACAATCAGATGAAATTTGGAATCAATATAATGACGGCCTACTTTCTGAGGGTGAAAGACATAGAAGTAATATTGAAATTTGGCATAAAGCTAAATCTGATGTTGAAGCATTGATCCCTGATTCATTAGATAAGAAAGGTTCTGTTTACGATATGCTTAAATCAGGTGCTAGAGGTTCTTTGGGTAATTTAACTCAAATGGCAGGAATGAAAGGTCTTATTCAAAACACAATGGGTGAAACTATTGAATTCCCGATTATTTCTTCTGCAAAGGAAGGTTTAACACCGATTGAATATTTTATTACTACTCATGGTTCTCGAAAAGGTTTGGCCGATACCGCTTTGAATACAGCCAAAGCTGGTTATT
>CAYUZR010000010.1:0-16350 GCA_964449555.1 uncultured Candidatus Saccharibacteria bacterium | reverse complement strand
AAGATTATTTGATGTTGCTCAGGATGTGATAATTAATTTAAATGATTGTAAAACAAAGAGATTTATAACTATTACAAAAAGTAGTTCTGCTGGATTTGAAATTTCACTTGAAAAGAATTTGAAGGGACGGTATTTGGCGAAGGAAGTAAAAGATAACAAAGGGAAAACAATGTTTAAAAAAGGACATTTTATTTCTCGAGATGATGCTAGGGCAATGGAAGAGGTTGGTATTGAATCAGTAGATGTTAGATCTCCGATGTCGTGTGAAGCTGCTAGAGGTATTTGTCAAAAGTGTTATGGAGTAGACTTAGGAACTAATGAACTCATAAATCTTGGAGAGGCTGTTGGAACAATTGCTGCTCAGGCTATTGGGGAGCCAGGAACTCAGCTTACAATGAGAACTTTCCATGCTGGTGGTACAGCTTCAGTTGGTGGTGATATTACGCAAGGTCTTCCTCGTGTTGAAGAAATTTTTGAAAGAAGAATTCCTAAGACAGCTGCAGTAATTAGTAAAATTGATGGTATTGTGACTGAAATTACAGATGAAAACGGAGAGAAAGAAATTGTTGTTTTGCCAGAAGTAGGGGGTAAGAAAAAACAAAAGAAAAGAGAAACCGTCTATTCTGTTCCATTTAAGAGAATTATTCAAGTTCAGATCGGAGATAAAATAAAGAAGGGTCAGCTTATGACAGACGGTTCAGCTAATATTTCTGAGATGTTTAAATATGCAGGAAAAGAAAAAGCCCAAAATTACATCATTGAAGAAGCAACAAAAATATACGAACTTCAAGGAGCGTCTATTTCAAGAAAACATATTGAGGTAATTATTAAGCAAATGTTTTCAAGAATTAAAGTTGCAGATACTGGTGATACTAATTTGTCAGAAGGTTCTGTTGTTGAAGAATATATTTTCAATAATGCAAATGCTAATGCTAAAGAACCAGCAAAAGGAACACCCCTAATTCTTGGAATTACTGAAACTTCTTTGACGAGAGAAAGTTTTTTGTCTGCTGTGTCTTTCCAAAATACAACAAAGATGCTTATCAATGCTTCGTTGAGAGGGGCAGAAGATAAACTTGCTGGTTTGAAAGAAAATATTATTATCGGTAAAATAATTCCAGCTGGTACTGGTTATGAAGGAAGTCCAAAGAAGGCTATGATTGATGAATTGCAGAAAGAGTTGGAGGAGAAGTATCGAGTTGAAGAAGAGTAGATAAATTCCAAAATAGGCGAACTTCGGTTTTGTTTGGCCAGGAATGTAAAATTATGAGTGGTGTGTCGGATACCCTGTAGTGTAGCGAAGCGGAACGGGGGTATCTGACACCCCACGAATAATTTTTTCTTTTTTCTGTCCAAACAGAACTGAATCTCATCCAATTTTGAAATTATCTCAAAAAAATCTATGTCTTCAAATATCGAAAAAATTAAAGATAGGTTAAATATTGTTGATGTTATTGGTGCTTATTTAAAACTTCAAAAAGCAGGAGCAAACTTGAAAGCACCTTGTCCATTTCATAATGAAAAAACACCATCTTTTTTTGTCTCTCCAGACAGGGGAACATTTAAATGTTTTGGCTGTGGAGAGGGTGGAGATATTTTTACTTTTGTTGAGAAGTTTGAAGGAGTTGATTTTTCAGGCGCATTGAAAATATTAGCAGAAAAGGCAGGAGTGGAACTGACAAGAGAAAATCCACAAAAAATAAACGAAAGAAAAAGAATTTATTCTATAATGGAGGAAGCCACATTATTTTTTGAAAATAATTTACAAGAACGAAAGACTGCCTTAGAGTATTTGGAAAAAAGAGGCCTAGATAACGAAACAATAAAAAAATTTAGAATAGGTTTTGTTAAGGATGAATGGCAGAGTTTGTATGAAGCATTAAAAGAAAAAAAATATACGAATGAAGAGATGGAGAAATCTGGACTGATCATCAAAAAAGAGGGAACTGGACGATTCTATGATAGGTTTCGAAGTAGAATTATTTTTCCAATTTTCGACAGTTCTGGCAGGGTAGTGGCTTTTTCGGGAAGAATTTTTGGTGAAGCAGAACAGCAAGATGGTCAAGCAAAGTATTTGAATAGTCCTGAAACAGTTCTTTTTGAAAAATCAAAAATTTTATTTGGTTATAATTTTGCAAAAACTGACATAAGAAAGAGAGATTTTTCTATTTTGGTAGAAGGTCAGATGGATATTATTATGGCGCATCAAGCAGGTTTTACTAATACAGTGGCTACTTCAGGAACAGCTGTTACAAACCAACATTTAATTCTTCTGAAAAGATTATCAAATAAGCTTATGATGGCCTTTGATGGAGATGAAGCTGGGTTGAGGGCAGCAAATAAAGGTGCTGAACTTGCTTTAGCAGAAGGTATGGAGGTTAAATTAGTAAAAATTTCAGAAGGTATGGATCCAGCAGATTTTATTTTGAAGAACAAAAATGGTTGGGTTGAAGCATTAAAGAATTCTGTTCATATTGTAGAATTTAATTTAAATGTCTTACTAGAAAAAGAATCTGATAAGCGTAAATTAGGTATTCAGATAAAAGATATCATTTTGCCTTTAGTTGCTGGAATGCCGTCAAAAATAGAACAGGACTACTTTGTCTCTAATATTGCGGAAAAAGCCGGAGTTACAGAGGAATCTGTCAGAGAGGAAATAAATAAAATAGAGCAAAATGGAGATAAGAAAAAAAACAATTCAGGTTTGAGAGTAGAAAAAGATATTGAAAAGAATATAAAAAGTAGGAAACAAAAAGTTATGAGAGAAATTTCAGGTATATTGCATTGGCAAAAGAGTTTAAAAGACCCGATATTAGATATAGATAAAATCGAAAAGAGAATTGAAGATGATTTAGGAAAAGAAACTTTAAATAAAGTTATAAATTTACCTGAAAATATAAAAAATGAAATAATTTTTGAAACAGAGAATTTATATATAGATGTAAGGAGGCTAGAAGATAAATTAGATGAATCTTTTTCTAATTTAGAAATAGAAATATTAATTGAAAAACGCAATAAGATATCAGAAAAAATAGCTAAAGGTATAGATGAAGAAAAAAATATGAAATTGTATGATGAGTTGTCGAAGAAGATAGAAAAACTAAAATAATCCGAATCCGCGAATAAATACGAATACCACGAATCTACGAATAATGAATGTATAGTTCGCCTTGGCGAACCGAAATCAATACGAATCATTCGGATGTAGTTTTGGTTTACGAAGTAAACTTTAATTCGTTATTCGTAGATTCGTGATATTCGGACAAGATTCGTTGATTCGGATTGGATTAATTTAAATAAAATGTCAAAAGTTAAAATATTAAAAAAGAATAAAAAAACCGTGAAAGCTACTAAAAAGGTGGCGAAAAAAGCGGTGGTTAAAAAAGTTGTAAAAAAGAAGAAAAAGGTTGCGATAAAAAAAATTACTTCCAAAAAGCAAAAAATAGTTAGAAAAAAGAAAGTTGTAAAAAAGATAAAAAAACTAACTAAAGCAGAAAAGAATAAAAAATTTGAGAAAATTGTTTCTGCTGGAAGAGAAAGAGGTTTTGTTACTCACGGTGGTATTTTGAAGGAATTTCCGTATATAGAAAATAATCTTGAGATTCTAGACGAATTGTATTCAACATTGGACGAAGCTGGTATTGATTTGATTGAGAGTGGGGGAATGTTAGAGCTCTCAGAAGATGGTAGTGCAGATAAAAAAATTGGAGGAAAATATGACTCGATTCAGATTTATCTAAAAGAAATAGGTAGATACCCACTACTTTCTGCAGCTGAAGAAAGGGGATTAGCCCAAAGAATAGAAGCCGAGGATGAAGAAGCAAAAAATTTATTGGCAAGAGCAAATCTTAGACTTGTTGTTTCTATTGCCAAAAAGTATATAGGAAGAAGTCCTAATTTAACTCTTTTAGATCTTATTCAAGAGGGGAATCTTGGGTTATTTAAGGCTGTTGATAAATTTGATTGGACAAAGGGATTCAAGTTTTCTACTTATGCCACATGGTGGATTCGACAAGCTATTACAAGAGCTTTAGCTGATCAATCCAGAACTATTAGAATTCCTGTTCATATGGTTGAGACGATTGCAAAATATAAACAAACAATGAGAAAACTCTCCCAGGATCTTGGGAGGATGCCTGTGCCAGAAGAGATGGCGGTTGAAATGGGTCTAGAAATAGAAAAAATTTATCATATTCAACAAATTGATCAAACAACAATTTCTCTAGAAATTCCTGTTGGTGATGATTCTGATAGTAGTAAATCAACCTTAGGCGATTTTATAGCTGATGATAAAATAATGACTCCTGATCAAGATTCAGCTCGTCGTATTTTATCAGATCAGGTTAGAGAAATTTTAGAAGAACTTTCACCAAAAGAGAGAAAAATTCTTGAAATGCGTCATGGACTTACAAATGGTATAACACATACTTTGGAAGAAGTAGGTAGAGAATTTGGTGTTACTCGAGAAAGAATTCGACAGATTGAGGCAAAAGCTCACGAAAAGATGAGACATAATGAGAAAGTTGATAGACTTCGAAATTTTTAATTAAATTAAAGGTTTAGATAAATAAAACCATGAGGGTATCCGATACCCTCATGGTTTTATTTTTTTAATTTTTAAATATCGTTGATTTTTATAATTTCTTTAACGATATTGTTTGTTTTATCTGATTCTTTTAGACCTCCTGTTGGATCTGCATTGATTATAATTGCTCCAGTATCTGTAATTGCAGGTTTATCAAATGCAAGCGCATATTCTATTTTTTCTCCAAGTCTTAGATTGGCCTGACTTTTTGAATGATAAATGTAAAGAGGATTAGTAGGTAGCACAGCATTGAATGACCATCCTTCAGCAGTTTTAGTTCCTATATTTGAGATAGTAAATTTAACCGCAATTTTGTCTACAACTGAATAAGTTGTTGTTGCAACAAAATCTTTTGTAAGTGGATCAATAATACCAATTTGTGTAATTTCTGTTTCCAAATCAGCTTTTCCATATGGATTTGAAGTTGGGTATCCGCCTGGGTTTATTTGAATTACTTCAGACGTTTCCGTTCCAGGGGTTGGATCTATGGTAGTTCCTCCGCCTGTGGTTTCTCCTCCTGTATTCCCATTTTCACCACCTCCTTCAGAAACAGTATTTAGAGGATAACTTATAACGAAATCAGCTTCGACTATATGTCTGTCTTCTTTCGCACCTAGAGTATTACAAGTAGAAATAGTCAGAGTTTTCTTTCCTGTGTTGAATTTAACAACAGCATCACTATTTCTCTGCATCTTTACAGAAGTAACTTTGTATAGATATTCTCTTTGAGAAGATTGCACTTTAACCATATCTCCTTTTTGAAGAGTTTCAATACCATTTAATGCTTTATAAGCTTGATTTCTAACTACAGCAATACTTGTGCTATGTCCAAATAGATAGATATTATCATTTTCTCCTAATAGACCTGATTTAGGGTATCTTACAACACCATAACTTAATGATTCATCCAAAATATTAATATCAGTACTTTCTGGATTAAGAATCGTAGAATTAACACCAATCTTATCAATAACGATTTTTATAGGAGTTGCTTTAATTTCGGTGATTTCTCCTGATTCAATAATTATATCTCCGGGTTGAATTCTTCGGTTATATAGTAATTCTGCCATTGAGGCTAGGTTATCACCTATAAAATTAGCAAAAGATTTTACTCCATTATAAGCAACAGATCCAATACCTGACCCGGTAGCTGTTAGGCTAGGGAAGACTTGAGGAAATTTCTCAGCTTGTCCTTGAACGACTGCAAAAGTTGAAGAAACATTGTTTACTATTCTTGGCAAAGATATCAGAATAATTATAACTATGATAGCAATCTTAAGAAAAGTTTTTAGTTTCTTTTTAGAAATTTTTAATTCAACATTTTCAGTATTATTGTTTTCGTTATGATATTCATTTCCATTCCCATTACCAACCTCAATATGAGGTAAGTTTTCAGGTACTTCTGATTCATTATTATTTTGTCTATTAAAAGTGTTCATATTAAAATTTGGTTATTTTTATTATTTATGTGTAGAATACTAGCATATTCATTTATATATGTCAATACTTTACAGAATTTCTAATCGTGACAGTATTATAATGTCTATGTTTCAATTTGTCAATAGATGTGCTTGACATTTATAAAACAATTTAGTATACTTATACAAAATTTAAATTCTTCAAACCCGAAGAAATAAACAATAATATTATGAATATTACGAAAATAATAATTATGAGACCATTAGTTACAACCTTTTTAATCGCAACTATCTTTGTGGGTGGATATAATGTTGCCTTTGCTGATTATGGAGATGACCCATTTGAGTGTGATAGTTGGGTTAGTAATTGTCCTGGTGTTATTGGGGGGCATGTACTCCAATATAATAACGGAAGTTGGGATAATCTGGGTACGGTTGATGAATATCAAAGAAAGCAATCAAAACAGACATTTACTCCAACCCCTACTCCTACTAAGAAAAAGGAGACATCATCTAACGAAAATAATGGACAATTTAAGACTATTACTATTGCTCCTGGATGTCCTTTTAGTGCTAGCGGTGATGATATTGTCGTAGAATTTAGAACTCAAAGTATTCGTTCAGATATGGGAGTTAGTAGAGCTAGAGAAATAGCTAATGTTTCAATTCCTTCTGGAAATTATAAGGTAAGCCTAGCCTCTTTTGATGGCGATCCTAATACAAGGAGAAATCAATCACAGCCTTATGAACAGTATTATGTTAGTTTTTTGAATGGTTCTAATTCTGTTGCTGAAACTAATGATACTCCTGACCTTGCTGACTATGTTGATTTGGTTACTTGGAAAGGTGTTGTAAACAACAATCTATATATTCCGTCTGGTGTAAATAAGGTGAATGCATGGCATAGTGCTTATCCGTCTTCTGCAAGATCTAATTCCTTAGTAGCTCTTTGTATGCTAATGGAACCACTTTCTGAAGGTCCTTATTGTGGAGATGGTAATTTAGATCCGGGTGAAATGTGTGATGATGGTAATAATATCGACGGCGATGGATGTAGTGCGGTTTGTACCTATGAAAGTGGTCCATACTGTGGAGATGGTAATCTAGACCCTGGAGAACAATGTGATGATGGAAATAATATAGATGGTGATGGTTGTAGCGCAACTTGTACGTATGAAAGCGGCCCTTATTGTGGAGATGGTAATTTAGATCCGGGTGAAATGTGTGATGATGGTAACAATATTGATGGTGATGGATGTAGTGCGGTTTGTACAATGGGAGATCCAGAGCCTTTATGTACTATGAGTCTTAATCCAACAAATCTTCCTGCGGGAGGAGGAAATATAACTTTATCTTGGGATTCTCTCTATATGACCGACGTAAATATTGATCATGGAATAGGTGCTGTTGCTCCAAACGGTTCAATGGTTATCTTCAGAAGTTCTAATGCAACTTACACAGGATATTTCTCGGGTCCATATGGTGACCGTACTTGTACCGCTTCAGTTAAACTTGGTGGAGGCGGAGATGATCCTCCAAGAGTTTCGCTTTCTCAAAATACTTTAGAGACAGAACCGTCTTTCATCTATTTGAGTCAAATTCCATATACCGCAACCCCTGTATTACCAGCCAATACTTTAGCATTTCTATTTAGATTTATGATGTTTGGAGGATTACTCTTTGGCTATTACAAAATTAAATAAATTAAAAGTTATTGAAAAAAGGTTTCGCTTCGCGAAACCTTTTTTTATAAAAATAAAAACACAGTAGACTTCTTGTGAAGCCTACTGCGTGTTCTTATGTATTAGGTAATACAGAGAAAAAAGTATCTGTTATGTCAATCTGTGCTTGACTTCCGTCGTTATAACTTATATCAACAACCAACAGTATCTTCCCCTCAATCTGTCTCGGGGGGTATACTTTTGTTACAATGCAATTCGATGGATTATTGTTACTATTGAAGTTAAATGTTCCTTTTGATCCTGTTTGGATTAAAAAATTCATGTTTGTTATTTGATACAAATTTCTTTGTATTAATAGATTCGGAAAATCCATTGTAACTGGTGTGCCAAAATATATTATTGGCAAATCTTCTTCTTTTTGTTGTGGTTCTGTTGTTATTGTAACCACATCAATTCTTGCTCCGGCATCTTGTTGAATAAACAAAAAATGCTTCGATGTTCTTTTTACAGGGCCACTTTGAAGTGGATATATTCTTAACATTTCGACCTCCTCCTTTTTTGCTTTATTTTTATCAGGTTTTGTTGGAAAACTTTTTCTGTAAGGATATTATCAAAATAAACTAAAAAATACAACAAAATTTAAATGGCTCACTATGTGAGCCATTTAAAACGCTAAAAAATTGGTTTTTGGCGAATTTTTCTTAAATCTTACTTCTTAAATCTTAAATCTGTAAATTTTGTAAAAATTTACTTATTTTCTTTCTCAAATTTTGTTTTCAATTCATCTAGTGTGATTTGTTCTGATTTTTCTTTATCTCGACTTTCAAGAGTCAGTTTATTTGCCTCAATGTCTTTGTCACCAATAACAATGAAATAAGGAACCTTTTCTTTTTTAGCATTTCTAACTTTTTTTCCAAATCCATCCTTACTGTCATCTAACTCAGCTCTAAATCCTTTTTCTTTTAGTTTGTTACAAATATCTTCGGCGTACTTATTGTGTGTCTCTGCAACTGGTAAAATTTTAACTTGAACAGGGGAGAGCCAGAAAGGTAGATTTCCTGCTGTTTGTTCTAACAAAAAAGCTAAGAATCTTTCAAAAGATCCCATAATTGCTCTATGGACGATAACTACATTTTCTTTTTCTCCTTTTTTGTTTGTAAATTGGATATCAAATTTTTTCGCAGAATAAAAATCAACCTGAACTGTTGCGATAGTATCTTCTTTACCTAAAACATTTTTAACCTGGATATCGATTTTGGGTCCGTAAAAAGCAGCTTCGCCTGTTTCCTCTACATATTTCATTTTTGTTTCATCCAGGACTTCGCGAATTGCTTGCGCTGAATCCTCCCACATTTCTTTGTCTTCTAAATAACCGTATTTTTCCTTGTTTTCTTCATCTGGAAGCGAAAGTCTAAACCAATAATCTTTGATATTGAACTCACCATAAATATCTTTAAACATTTCTAAAACTTCTTTTAATTCGTTTTTTAATTGGGATTTAGAGCAATAAATATGAGCGTCGTTTTGACAAAAACCGCGAGCTCGAATAATACCAGTTAAAACTCCCGACCTCTCAAATCTGAAGACATCTCCGAATTCAGCCATACGATAGGGGAGTTCCCGATATGATTTTGGTTTATAGTTAAATATTTGATGGTGATGTGGACAATTCATTGGTCTCAAATAATAATTTTCACCCTCTATATCCATCGGGTTATACATATCTTCGCGGTAGTGATCTAAATGACCAGATGTTTTATAAAGATTTTCTTTTGTTAGGATTGGAGTTTCTACATGTTTATATTTCTTCTCTATTTCTTTTTTGTACATATATTCTTTTAGTTTTTTGTAGATAAATGCACCATTTGGTAGCCAGAGAGGGAGTCCTTTACCAACCTTATCAGAAATCATAAAAATATCTAATTCTTTAGCAAGTTTTCTATGATCTCTTTTTTCGGCTTCTTTCACCATTTCTTCGTAATTTTCTAACTCTTCTTTTGTATCAAAGGCCACTCCATAAATACGAGTAAGCATTTTATTTTTTTCGTCTCCTCTCCAATATGCACCCGCAACCTTTGTAAGTTTAAACGCATCAGCAGGTATTTCTTTGGTTGACTTAACATGGGGGCCGGCACAAAGATCAACAAATTCACCTGATTTATAAATCATTACTTTTTTATCTCCTTCTTTTTCTAAATCTTCAATCAACTCTATTTTATAAGGTTGGTTTTTGAAAAGCTTTTTGGCTTCGTCAGTTGAAATTTCTTCTTTTTCAAACTTGATACTGTTTTTCAAAATCTTTTTCATTTGCTTCTGAATTTTTGGTAAATCTGTTTCTTTGATATCGATATCGTCAAAATCGTAATAAAAGCCATTTTCAATAGTTGGTCCAATTCCAAATTTCATTTTTGGAAACTTTTTTTGCACTGCATTTGCCATAATGTGAGCAAGAGAGTGTCTGATTTTTTCTAGTTTGTTATTCTCCATGTTTTTATGATTATTGTACTAAATAAAAAAATTCGTCCCAATGTTATAAGTTACTACCAGAGGTTGGACCTCTCTACTTCGCTAGAGGTACAACCTCGTCCATAATTTATAACATTGGGACGAATTTCTCCGCGGTTCCACCCAATTTGCTTGAAATTATTCAAGCCACTTAATTAACTATAATCTTAGCCTAAAAGATATTTTTGTCAAAGGGAAAACGGATTTGGCGTGAGCCAAATTCGTTTTTAATTTCCGCGTTAGTTCCGCATCAGCCTAAATTTTTCCTACTAGGTCGAGACCCGGTTCTAGCGTGTCATCCCCCGGATTCCAACTTGCAGGACACACCTTCCCATCATTTTCAGCTACAAACTTTGCTGCCTTTACTTTTCTCAATAATTCCTTCGCATTTCTTCCGATGCTATTGTCGTTAATTTCGATTGATTTAACTACTCCTTCTGGGTCGATAATAAATGTTCCTCTCAAAGATAGCCCCTCATTTTCAATCATTGTTCCCATCATTCGACAAAGTTCTCCTGTCGGGTCAGCTAACATAGGAAATTTAATTTTTTTAATAGTATCTGATGTGTCATGCCATGCTTTATGTGTAAAAACAGTATCTGTACTTACAGACAAAATTTCAACATCTTCTTTTTGAAATTCTGCATAAGCATCAGCCATTTCTCCTAATTCAGTAGGGCAAATGAATGTAAAGTCAGCAGGGTAGAAGAATAATACTGCCCATTTTCCTTTTAAATCTTTTTCAAGATTAATTTTTGTAATTTCATCGTTGTGGTAAGCTTCTAATTCCATTCCTGGAATTTTTTGACCTACTTCTAATGAGTAACCTGTGAAGTCAAATCCACAGTCATTACAAAGATTTTCGTTGTTCATAGTTTTAGGACTTAGAATATAGGATTTAGGAATTAGTGAATAAAATTTGCAAGCAAATTTTATCCTTAAATCTTAAATCGTAAATCTTAAATCTAAATTAATTTATTAATTTCGATATAATTATACATTTATTTTCTTGCTTATACAATTTTTGTGAATATACTAATTGTATGAAAGAAAAATCAAAAATTATTGTAATCCTCGGCTCAACTTCTTCTGGAAAAACTGATTTATCGGTTGAGTTGGCGAGGAAATATAATGGGGAAGTGATCTCTGCTGATTCAAGACAGGTGTATAAAGGATTGGATATTGGAAGTGGGAAAGTAACAAAAAAAGAAATGAAGGGAATTTCTCATCACCTTTTAGATATGGTTCACCCAAGGACTGTTTTTTCTGTCACTCAGTTTAAAAAGAAAGCAGAAAAAGTTATTAAAGATATTTTAAAAAGAGGGAAGGTTCCGATAATTGCAGGGGGAACAGGTTTTTATATTCAAGCAATTGTTGATGGAATTGTTTTGCCGGAAGTAAAACCAAATAAAAAATTAAGAAAAGAATTAGAAAAATTACTTAAAGAAGACAAAGAAAAAGCAATAAAAGAAATGAGGAAGAGATTAAAAAAACTAGACCCCCGTCGTTTTAAAGAAATTGATCAAAAAAACCCTCGTCGTCTTATGCGTGCCATAGAAATAGCCACTGAACTCGGCAAGGTCCCAAAAATTAAAAAAGCGAGTGGTGTGTCGGACACCCACCGAAGCGAAGCGGAGGGGTGTGTCCGACACCCCAAGAGCGATTTTAATTTTTTTCAAATCGGAATTAACACCGATAAAGAAGTTTTAGAAAAAAGAATTGAAAAAAGATTTAAAAAGAGAGTACGAGCAGGAATAGTAGCAGAAGCCAAAAGACTTCATGAACAAGGAGTCTCTTGGAAGAGAATGAATGAAATAGGATTGGCTCATAAACACATTGCCCAATATCTAAGAGGGAAGTTATCAAAAGAAGAAATGATCGAAAATTCAATTAAAGAAGAGCAAAAATATGCTAAGCGACAAAAAACTTGGTTTAAGAAAGATAAGAGGATCAAGTGGTTTAAATTTGAAGAGAAGAAAAAAATTATTAAAGAAGTAAAAAATTTCCTAAATCAAAAGATGAGGGTATCCGATACCCTCATCTTTTGATTTTGTAGTTGTAGTTATTTATTTTTTGAAAAATGTTATCATTAAAATATAATTTTAACTTTAATATATATTTAATTATGCCAACAAAAAATGAATTTTTTCAAAAAATAAAGAATTTACCAAAAAAATATTATGTAATAGCCATAATTATTTTAGCTGTTATTGGTTTTTTTATTTTTCGTGGAAATGGAGATGATAAACAAAGAGCCTCGATGGTTGAAAGGGGTAATATTGTTCAAGAAGTAAGTGTAACTGGAAAAGTTCAGCCTGCGAATAAAGTTGATTTAGCTTTTGAGTCAACAGGAAAAGTTGCTGGTATATACAAAGAAGTTGGAGAGACTGTATACTCTGGGCAGATGTTGGCGAGTTTGAATAACGCTCAATATCAAGCGCAATATGCACAAGCAAAAGCAGGTCTTGAAGTCGAACAATCGACATTAGATGAATTATTAAAAGGTATACGATCAGAAGAGTTGGCTATTCAGGTTGTGAAGGTGCAAAATGCGGAACAGTCTCTCGTGGATGCAAAAGATGGTTTAGTAGATAAAATATGGGATGCTTTTACAAAATCAGATGATGCTGTAAGAAATAGGGCAGATCAGCTTTTCAATAATCCAAGAAGAACAAATCCTGATCTGACTTTCAGTACTGATTTTGTTGTTGAAATCGAAACAGAAACAAAAAGATTGGCTATCGGAGAAGTTTTAAATGATTGGAGTTCAGAATTAATTAGTTTGAATACAGATAGTGATTTAGATAATTATTATAATTCTGCTAAAAATAAATTAAACGAACTAAATTCTTTTTTAAATATACTTTCTTTTGCTGTAAACGGGATGAGTGCTGATGCAACTTTTTCTCAAACAACAATTGATGGATATAAAACTGACATTGCAACTGCTCGTACGAATGTAAATACTGCAATAACCAATCTTTCTACGGCTGATGAAAAATTAAGAACTGCTGAAGCTACCCTATTACTAGAAAAGCAAAATCTTGCTTTGAAAGAAGCGGGCGCAACACCAGAACAAATAAAAACCCAAGAAGCTAAGGTAAAATCTGCTCAAGCAAATGTTAATAATTATGGAGCTTTGATTGCTAAAACTATCATTTATTCACCAATAAACGGTATTGTGACAAAAGTTGATGTCGAAAGAGGAGAAATCATTCAATTAAATACTCCAGTTATCTCAGTTATTAGTGGGGCTGAGTTTGAAATCGAAGCAAATATTCCTGAAGCTGATATAGCAAAAGTTAAATTAGAAGATATTGCACAGGTTACACTTGATGCTTATGGAGATGATGATATATTTGCTGTAAAAATTATTTCTATTGAACCAGCTGAAACAATTGTTGAAGGAGTTTCTACTTATAAAACAATTTTTCAATTTGAAGATAAAAGTGAGTTAATTAGATCAGGGATGACTGCAAATATTGATATTATAACTGAGAACAAGAAAGATGTGATTTTTGTTTCCTATCGGGTTTTACAAACTGATAGCGAAGGAAATCGTTTTGTTGAAGTTACGGAAGATGAAGAAGTTGTAAAGAAAATTGTTCAAACAGGAATTCGAGGAACAGATGGTAAGATTGAAATTTTGAGTGGTCTAAACGAAGGAGATGAAATAATAGTTAAATAATTCCAAAACTAGCGACCTTCGTTTCTTTTTTATCAAAATTCCATTCACCGTATGTTATACAACCCACGAAATTTTGAGAAAAAAGAAACGAATCTCATCTAGTTTTGAAATTATTTCTAACTTTCAACTTCTAAAAAATGACAATAAATAAATTTAGTCATTCTGAGCACGAAGTGCGTGAGAATTCAGATATAAAAAATGGATAAAACAAAAATAATTAAAAAAATACAAGATTACATAAAAAAAGAAGAGCAGATTTTTTCGTTTTCACACGGCTGGGCCCTAGATGGTTTTCTTGGAGAAGTTACCAGAAAGCATGATGATGTTGATATTGATGTTTTTGGGTATTTATCACGAAAGGAAGGTTTGGAAAAGATAAAAAATATATTTGCTGAATTTAATCCTGAATTTAACGAAATTTATTATACTTTTAATATCGACGATACTTTGGTTGAAATTGGGTATATTCAAATTAAAAAAGAAGATTACGAAAATGATATTTTCGTATATGATGCCGGAGAAAGTGAATTTACTTTATCTAAACTTTTATACTTGAAAGATAAAGGAAATATAAACGGTTTGTTTTTTACGATAACTAATCCGATTTATCTTTTAGCGGAAAAAATATTTTTGCCTATCGCCAAAAGTGTTGAGTATAGAGAAAAAGATTTTCGGGATATAAACAGCATGTTAAGAGTTTTAGACAAAAAAGATATCCAGAGAGCGGTGTTTGAAAGATATAAATATACAAAGAGGGCTGGATACAAAGATGTTGGAATGCCTTAGATGATGCAAAATTATTAAGAGAAGTTTATCTAAAAACTATAGACTAAAGACTATAAAAACTAGATCGATGTTAATTTCAATAAAAAATCTAGAAAAAATGTTTGACGACGAGGGTGGAAAAACCTTTGCTGTTAGAGGTATTTCTTTTGATATAAACAAAGGAGAATTTGTTGCTATTATGGGTCCTTCTGGATCTGGGAAATCAACATTGTTACATATGTTGAGTTTTTTGGATAATTCTACGAAAGGTGAATATTTTTTTAAAGGTAAACATGCTGAAAAATATACTGGTGATGAATTAGCCCATTTAAGAAATAAAGAAATTGGCTTTATTTTCCAATCGTTTAATCTTTTGCCAAAAACAACTGTTTTGGATAATGTGAAATTACCTTTGTATTATTCTGATATTGATGAAAGTAAGTGGGATGATATGGCAAGGAGAGCCATTGAATCTGTAGGGATGACGCATAGAATTAAACATGAAGCTCAACAGTTGTCAGTTGGAGAAAAACAAAGAGCTTCGATTGCTCGAGCTCTGGTTACAGATCCTGATATTATCTTTGCTGATGAACCCACAGGAAACCTTGACTCAAAGTCCGGAGGACAGGTAATGGATATCATCAAAAGATTATTTTATAAAGGAAAAACCGTAATCTTAATTACTCACGAGACATACACGGCCGAATATGCAGAAAGAATTATTCGAATTAGAGATGGAAAGGTTGAATCAGATGAGAAAATTGAGAAAGATAGAGTGCGTCAAGCCGGAGAATTCAAGAAATAATTCCAAAACTGGATGAAGCCTGCCTTTGCCGGCAGGCAGGCGGCAAAGGTAGGCTTCATCCAGTTTTGAAATTATTTAATAAATGGAAAAATTTTTGCGAAGCAAAAATTTGTCATTGCGAGCGTAAGCATGGCAATCCAGAAAGAAGATATTCAATCATTCAACCTACCTGTTGGCAGACAGGTTGAATGTATGAGTTCTGTTAGAGATAGAAATTTAAAGGTTTTCGTAATCTCTAACGAGATGAAATGAAAAATATGAAAATAAATAAGAATAAATTTGAAATACAAAAACAAAAAGCAGAAAGATTTTATAAAAATTTAGATTTTATTCAATGCCCATATTTTAACGAAAAAGTTAATTTTAATGCAAAAGGTTTGGAACATTTGAAGTTCAAAAGAAAAAATCACTCTCGTTCCGAGAATGACCAGTTTATTCGTTTTAGATTATTACACTTAGCACCTGAAATTATAAAGTTATCTAGAACAGTACAAGGTATTTCAAGTAGAAAAACTTTTGAAATAATAAGAAGTAATAATCGGAATGAGCATAAACTTGTTAATGTAAAATATTTTGAATTTGTTGCTGTTATTGATAATATTCGGGTTAGGGTGGTTGTAAAACAAGTTGAAAATTCGCCAAAGTATTTCTGGAGTATTATTCCATTTTGGAAAATGAATAAAGAAAATGGAAAAAGAAAGGTGTATAACGGAAACCCAGAAGAAGATTAACAACAAAAAATACCGCCAAGGCGATATTTTTTGGTGTTACTTGGCTACGGTTTGGATAAACATTGACCGTGAGAGGGCAAGCCCATCCAAGTAACACTTTAAATATAGCTCGAATAAATTAAAAAATCAAGTAATTTGTGGATAAAAATTAACATTGAATCATTCTATTGA
>CAYUZR010000009.1:0-18959 GCA_964449555.1 uncultured Candidatus Saccharibacteria bacterium | reverse complement strand
CACTCTCACTCCGCTATCGCTCCGTTCGGCTCGCCTAACACAGTATATGCGGTTCACTCGTTGCACTTCGCTCTCCCATATTTTGCTCCACTACGTTCCGCAAAACATCGCATATACTGAAACGTTAAACGAAATTTTGATTGCCCTTAAAAATTTTTCTATTTTTTGAAAAGCCCTTTTTGATTTTTTCTGCAAGAAAAAGCCCCATCATTCCGAAGAACAATGGGGCGGTGTTGTCAGAAAACGGAGCGAGGTTCTTATTCTGCCCTTATCCGCTTATTGCGGAGAGGTGCAATTACCCTTTTAGGGAGCAAAGCTCCACTCTGGTTTTCTGACTGGCAAAGGCTACTTGGCGAAAGATTCTTCCACCAGCTCACGGATGATAATCTCCACAAACTCGGCGGCTTCCTCAACCTCCACGCCAATGGCTTTCGCTTCATTTCCAATCTCGCGTTTGAGATTTGGAGTGAGGCGAACTCCTTTTTGACGGAGTTGATGTTTCAGAAACAGAATTGCCAATTCACCTTTTCTTTTTTCGTCCATTTTGGACCTCCATAAAAAGAACTTTTTGCCACGAAATCTCTCGTAGCCGAGGCTCTCAAGGTCATCTCAAGAACACCTTAATCATAGCAGATTAGCAACCGTTTGTCAAGCCCGCAAACAAAAAAATCAAAAAGGGCTTTTAATCGGTAAATTTTTAAGGGCAATCAAAACTCGCTCCTTCCAGTCGCGCCCCGCTGCGCTCTCACTCCGCTATCGCTCCGTTCGGGTCGTTTAACAAGGTGTATCTGGTTCGCCCCTCGGCTCGGGGCTCACCCAAATTTCAGCTCTTTTTTGTATTCTTTTATGATAAAATAATAATGAGGGATACAAAAAAGTATCTGAAACTTCAGATACACCTAACATTATCGGAAATTGAATTAAGCTACGTATGATCACAAAAATAACACAATTCGATAAGCAATGCTTGGAGTCGGCCATCAGTATTGCTAGAGAAACTTTCAAGCATGGGAACTATCCCGTGGGGGCTGTTTTGGCTATCAATGATAAAACGCTTGGTGTCGCTGGCAACGAAATCAATAAACAAAAATCCTTTGTGAATCACGCTGAAAATTCTCTCATAATAAAATACGGCAAAGAGTTAGCGGAGGTTCGTAAGGATGATGCAAAGATTGTTACTCTGTATAGTACACTTGAGCCTTGTATTCAATGCTTAGGAGCTTCCGTTACAAATCATATAGATCGGATTTTGTTTATTGAGCCTGATCCTAATGGTGGAGCTTGTGATTTAAAACATGATAATATCGGATTGTGGTATCGTGAATTTTGGCCAGAAATCAGGCATTGTGCAATATCGGACGAGCCAAAACAGCTGATGATAAAATTCTTCAAGGAGGAGATAATAAAGGGCAATACTGATTGGCCTAAAAAAATGCTGAAACTGCTAGGAGCCGCTTAATTCAACATCCGATAACACTGAGTATCCGGTTCCACAAAATGGACTCTATTAAAAAGCTAAGGACTGTCCATTTTGTTCCACCCAAATTTTTTGCCTACGAATGTACTGAATTTGAACGTCTTCCAATAAATAAACGAAATTGCTAAAATATAAGTAAATACTGATAAATCCGGCAAAAAACTTCGGATACTCAGAAACGTTATAAATACCTCCTCAAAAACTCTTTCTTAAATTCCTCAAAGTTTTCGTCAATTATTGATTGACGAATTTTTTTGACTAGGTTAACGATGAAATATAAGTTATGAATTGTAGCTAGTGTGTTCGCCTGAATTTCTTTTGCTCTAAACAAATGCGCGAGATAAGCTCTTGTATAATTTTTGCAAGTATAACACTCACACCCCTCATCAATTGGGGTAAAATCTTCTCTAAATTTTGCATTCATTATATTTATTTTTCCATCTTTTGTATGTAATGTACCATTTCTTGCTATTCTAGTTGGAGCAACGCAATCAAACAAATCTACTCCATTCTCAATCCCACCAAACAAATCTTCTGGCTCTCCTATTCCTAACAAATGCCGAGGTTTATTTTCTGGCAAAATTTTATTTACCCAACCAACGGCTGTATTCATATCCTCTTTATTAAACGAACCACCGATCCCAAACCCATCAAAGTCTAGTTTTGAAATAAATTCAGCCGACTTTTTTCTTAAATCTTCAAATCTTCCCCCCTGCACAATTCCAAATAAAGAAATTTTATCTTTCTCACTTCCTGGTAACAAATTCTCCAAAAAACTTTTTTTATTTAACTTTTTATGTTCTTTTAAACTTCTTTCTGCCCAACGATGAGTTCTGTTCATCGCTTCTTCTTGATAATCATAATCTGCTTGTGGCGAAGTACACTCATCAAAAGCAAAAATCATATCCGCACCAATATTGTGCTGAATTTGAATTGATTTTTCTGGAGTAAATTTATGCTCACTACCATCAATATGAGACTTAAAAGTTACTCCGTTTTCATCAATTTTTGCCATTGAGCAGCCAATTCCTGATCCCTCTTCACCACACCTGGTTACATCTTTCTTATTAGCAGTAGCAACCTTACTCACACCACTCCCAAAAGCAACTCCAAGTGAAAAAGCTTGGAACCCACCCGAGTCAGTCATTGTTGGACCTTTCCAATTCATAAATTTATGCATTCCTCCTGCTTTCTTAATAAGTTCATCTCCAGGTTGTAAATACAAATGGTAAGTATTAGCTAAAATAACCTGTGCGCCCAAATCCTTGACCTGTTCTGGAGTCAACGCTTTTACAGTCGCTTTTGTCCCAACAGTCACAAAAGCCGGAGTTTCAATTTTTCCATTTGGAGTTTTCAAAACACCCGCCCGCGCAAGTGTACCATCTAATTTCTTTTTTATTTTAAACTTTAATGACATAGTTCCTACTTTAGTCATTCTGAGCCCGAAGGGTGTGAGAATCCAAAAAAACAAAAGTAACTCTTTAAAATTTAACTAAGTATAGATTATTAAGTAAGTAGTATCAAGTTTTTCTTGATTTTTTAATAAATTATTTAGTTTTTTTATTTACATACTCTACCTTTTATTATATTATTGATACTAATATAATAAAATGAAAATATTACAACAAAACAACGAAATATTAAGACAAAGGGCACAGAAAGTAAACCCTGAGGATATTTCATCTGAGAAAATCCAAAACTTAATCAAAGAGCTGAAAAAAACTCTTGATGAAACAGAAAAAGGAGTAGCTATTGCCTCGCCTCAAATTGGTAAATCAATTAGAATTTTTGTTGTATCTGATAAAATTTTTGAAAAGGATTTTACTCAAAATTTTGTTTTTATTAACCCTGAATTTATTGAATATTCTGAAGAAAAAGAATGGGGTGAGGAAGGTTGTTTAAGTATCAAAAAAGGAGATGTCTATGGAGAAGTTGAAAGATTTTCTAAGTGTACAATAAAAGCATTGGATGAAAGAGGAAATAAATTCACCCAAAAAGCCGAAGAATTCCTTGCCCGAATTTTCCAACACGAAATCGATCATCTAGACGGGATTCTCTTCATCGACAAAGCAAAAAACCTAGAAAAAATCCAACCCAACACCAACTAATCCAATTCTATGATTCTGCAGAATCCCAGAATCGTATGTTATAATAAATTATATGACAAATTTTTCAAACATAGGTAAACAACTTGAACGACATTTTAAAGGTGTTGCAAATCATTGGAGAATAAATATTCTACTAATCTTACATAAAAATAACGGGCTTTCGTTAGATGAAATAACCGAAAAATTAAACGCAAATTACAAAACAATTTCTGAGCACACTAGGAAATTAGTTCTTGCTGGATTGATAAATAAAAAATATATGAATGGCATAGTTTCACATTCCCTTTCTCCTTATGGTAAAAAATTTATTAAATTTATAAATACATTTTAATATTCTGGGATTCTGCAGAATCCCAGAATCACACAATACCAATATGAATGATGATTTGAGAATTGCTTTTTTTGGAACGTCAGAATTTTCTGTGGAAATTTTGGAATGGATGAAAAAAGAAAAACTTACTCCTTCTTTAATTATTACCACCCCCGATAAACCAAAGGGAAGAAATCGAGTTCTATCCCCTACTCCAACAAAAATTTGGGCAAAAGAGAATAATATTAAATATCTTCAACCAAAAAAACTCAAAGATGAAAATTTTTTGGAAGAAATTAAAAAAACAAGCTGGGATTTGTTTGTTGTGGCTTCTTACGGAAAAATTATTCCTCAAGGAATTCTAAATATCCCCAAACACAAAACAATCAATCTTCATCCTTCACTTTTACCAAAACTTCGCGGAGCAACACCGCTCGAATCCTCAATATTAACAAAAGATGAAACAGGTACAACTATTATACTAATGGATGCCGAGATGGATCACGGAGATATTTTGGCGCAAGAAAAATTAGAAACGCCTGACTGGCCGATAAAAATAAGTAAGCTTGAAAAATTACAGGCTAACTTAGGAGGAAAATTACTCACAAAAATAATTCCACTTTGGATTGGGGGAAAAATAAAACCAGAAAAACAAAATCATAAAAAAGCAACTTTTACTGAGAAATTCAAAAAAGAGGATGCTTTTATAGACTTAAACGAAAACCCTGAAAAAAATTTACGGAAAATTTATGCATTTCAAAAATACAAACCATATTTTTTTGTAGAAAGAAATGGAAAAAAAATAAGAGTGATTATAAAAGATGTAAAAGTTGAGAATAATGAACTAATCATCACACAAGTTTTACCTGAAGGAAGAAAAGAAATGGATTATTTAGATTATTTAAGAGGATGAATTAAAAAACACAACAATTCAATTCTTGTGTTTTTTCTTTTAGTAACTTTATTTCAAAACAACATCATCAATCACTACACTCTCAACTGGTCTATCAGCCTCCCCTGTTTCAACTTGATTAATTTTAGCGACAACATCCATACCTCTTGTTACTTTTCCGAATACAGTATGTTTATCATTTAAAAATACATTATTATTTGTGTTTATAAAGAATTGACTGCCGTTAGTATTTGGACCGGCGTTTGCCATTGAAATTGTTCCTGTATTATTTTGATTATTTGAATGAATTTCATCTTCAAAGGTATACCCAGGCCCACCAGTTCCCCAACGACCCTTCATATTATCATCCTTACTCAACGGATCTCCTCCTTGAATCATAAAATTTTTAATAACCCGATGGAATTTAGTTCCGCTATAAAAACTATCTTCAGCTAATTTAATAAAATTATTTACGGTCAGAGGAGCATCATCCTGCATAAAATCAATTTCAATATCCCCAAAGTTAGTTTTTAAAATAGCACCGTTGTAAGAATTGTTGACAGCAGAAACTGCTTGACTTGTTAAGTTGTCTTCTTTTTCGTTAGATTTATCCATAAATTTTGGAATTATAAAAATTGTTAATATTGCCAAGATGGCAATTAAATAATAATAAATGTTGTTTGACATAATTTATAATTTTTAATTAAATTTCTCCTCAAAGCCTTGCTTCACCTTTCACTTCGTTACAGGCAGAAGCAAGGCTTTTTCCAGAAACCTTAAAATCCTCTTAATAATTTTTTTGCTTTTTGGGCACCTTTTTTAAATAATGATTGTTTTTTATCTTTGTGCGAAGTTATTTTTCTTACAACCGCTTCTCGAACATCATCAATAGCAGAATATAAATTATCTCTTTCTGAAACCGCACCAAAATTTTTTCCAGCTGTATGAATACTTACCTCTGCTTTAAAAAATTCTCCCGACTGGCTACTCCCTGAAGATTTACTTACTCTAGCATTACATTCAACAGATTCATCGTTTTGGTCAATAAATTTATCCAAGCTATTCATTTTATCTCTAAAATAATTCTCAATCGCACCAGTCATTTCAATATTAATAGCTTGTATTTTTAGGTTTCGCATATAATTACTTCAAATTAATTATTAAATATCTACCTATATAATAACAATCAGAATTCAATTATTCAATGTTTATACTAATTAATTTAGATGGTGAATGATATCCATTTACTATTTTTATCTCTTTATAATCAACCTTAAAATACTCAGCTAAAATTTGAATAATTCTTTTATTAGCTATATTTCTTTCTGCTTTTTCTTTTACTTTTATTTCAAATCTATTTTCAGATAGTTTTTTTAATTCTTCTTTTTTAGATTTAGGATAAACCCTGACTTTTATATACATAAATCTATTGTAAAATAAAATGTTATAATAAGAAAACAAGTTCGCTTTTAGCGAACTTGTTTTCTTATTATTTATTTGATTAAACTATCTCGATATTCAGTTAAACTTTCAACTAATTCCTGTAATGCTTCTAATAGCATTAATAACAAAGGAATAAGACTTTGAATAGTTAAAGGTTCTTGTTCTGGCTCAATATAGACTTGAGATCCTGACTCAATTACAACTTCAACTTCTGGTTCTACAACCTTAATTGTAGTTGTTGTATTTTCGACAGGTTCTTCGATAATAGTTGGTTGTTCAACTTCAACAATTTGATTGTCTTTTCTATCAAACACTCCAACATACCAAGCAAAAATTGCTATCAACACCAAAACAACAATGAATATAATAATTTGTTTTTCTTGTGTTTTCATCCTATTAGAGATAGTTCACAAAAAGCAAACATATCTTTAAATTAAAGTTTCTAATGTATTTTATATATACTTATCCTCACTTATCCCGAAGAAATAACTCGACATCTCTAACAGGATTCATAATTTGATATTATTCCTGAAAAGAGAAAAAGTCAAGAGTTTTATACAAAAAAAAAAAAAAAAACGATGGTCTTCAAACGAAAACCATCGAAGCGATCGGGGTTTAAAAATTTAAATCAGAAAATCCCATAACAATCGGAAACCCAAAGCTGTTTTGAACTCCAAAAAGTCGAAATCCATATCCAGTTATTTTACCAAGAACTTCAGTTGGTAACCTCATATCACACGGAATTAAAATAACTTTTTGGGCAAAAACTTCTATTTCATCTCTAATAATCTTAACCGATGGGCTAAAAACAACCACATCTTTTACAGAAACAGAAGAAGTTCTTTTTTCAATTTCATCCATAAGAATTGAAATAAGACTATGAAGATGAACTGGATCTGGAGTAATATCACAAACCCAAACCTGATTACCATCCACAATAAACTCACCAATTTGAGCAATTGCCTTTTTTCCATCTCTTGATTCAAGTGCGATTGTCCAAGAGTGGTTGTTATGAATGCCAACTGGAACATTGGCACAGGAAGCTAGAAGAAACATACCCGCCATCAAACAAAACAATATTTTTACGAACCTCATTCTTACCTCCTTTTTTGTAAAATTTTATCTTCGACCCTGATTAATAGTTAACATCAAAACAACTAAAAAGTCAAGTATCCAATATATAAAACGAGAGCAAGATATAACCCTGCCCAACCTTTTACCAAAGGAAAGTTTTTAGATAGAAAGTTTGGATACCAACCTCGATACTTTAACCAAATCGCAAGGTTAGCCCCAACACTATCTATTAACAAAAGATAGAAAATAATTTCTTCAATAGACATAAAATTTATTATTACTAATAATCTGTTTTTTATTCTACCATATAAAAAAGAAAAACAAGAAGCTATTTCTTGTTTTTCTTTTTTGATTTTTTAGCTGCCAACATTTTCCTTTTTGCAGCCAATCTTTTTGCTGTTTTTTTAGATCGAGAAGTTTTATTTTTCTCAATTCCTGTACTTCTTTTTGCCATAAAACTAAATTTTATTATTTTTAATTCTAGATTACTGAGTAGTATACACAACTCTCTTTAAAAATCCAAACGCCCCATATATGGGGCGTTTGGAAAAAGTTTCCTATTTATAGTAATTTAACAAAGCTTTCACTCCTGCTAAATTTTTTGACCACTCAGTTGTTTCATGAGTTGAAAGTTCTACCGTGATAGCAGGAATTCCAATCGATGCCAACCACCCTTCTGCATCTCCGGTTACTTCATATGCATCAAATGAATCAACCGCCGGATACCCAGAGGCTTCTGAATAAACATTCATAATATCTAATGTTTTCGACAAAATTCCATCCTCACATTCAGAAGCATACACAGCATTTGATTGACTATGCCAAAAAACAACGGCAACTGGATTGGTTTTGAGAACAAAATCTCGAATTGCTTTAGTTTCTGGCTCAGAAAAAGGTTCTGTGCCAGCACTTATTGGTTGATTTCTCCAAGTACTTTCTGGTTGCCACTTACAATCAAAATTTCTATTCAAATCAACTTCATTTACATTAAATCTCCCTAGGCCTACAACATCACTTTCTTTTACATCTTCTTTTTCAAAACGACCATTCTTGCCTGTTATTTTATAAACTCCATCTGGATTAGCTGATGGAATGATAGTCACTTTTAAATTCTCTGGAATAACTTCAGGATACTGACCAAAATAATCAATAAAACGATAAGCAAGAAGCACAGAATTCCACTCATAACCTCCGTGAATTCCACTAACAAACAAGAGGTGCTTTTCTCCATTTCCATAAGTATAGGTTTCGATATCTCGCTCATCAACAGACAAACCAATTACTTCCTTTTGAAAAGTTGGTTGGATTACTTCTTTTTCTTTGTCAAAATACTTATTCCAAACAAAAAAACTTGTTCCAATAAGAACAATCAAAACAATTATTAAAACAAAATATCTATTTTTTTGCATAATTTTTAAAAACTATTCAAGTATTCAATTGAATATATGAAATGTTTTTTTAACTCACTACACCAACACTCACAACAAATTTGCCAAAAGCAAATTTATCACTTATCAACTTTCTAATTTTTTAACTACTTATTTATTTTGCAAAATAATTTAACACTGCCATAATCCCCTCTTTATTTTTCTCCCATTCTGTATCTATGTGATCTGTTAGAAGCACACTAATTGCAGGTACCTCAATCTTGGCTAACCAATTTGTCAAATCCCCTTTTATCTCATAAGATTCAAACTCATCATACCCTGTGTATTCAGATGCTCCTGCATAAGCATTAGTCAAATCTTTGGTTGTATCTGAAATTCCATTATGACAACTTGATGAATAAACTCCTCCCGATGCGCTATACCAAACAATAACTGCTATTGGATTATTTTTTTCTATATAATTTTTAATTGCTTTTGATTCTGGTTCTGAGAAAACTTCTGTTCCCCCACTTACTGTTTTGTCTTGCCATTTTCCTTCTGATGCCCAATCACAATCAAAATTTCTATTTAAATCAACTTCGTTTGCATTGAAACGACCTTTTTCAATTTCTTCTTTTTCGGTTGGAGCCGTCTCAGAATCAAACTTTTTACTTGTTCCAACTACTGTTTTCAAGCCGTCTGGATTTAAAACGGGAATAATAGTTACTTTTGTGCTAGTTGCTATTATATTTGAATTAGCTTTTAAATAATCCATTGCTTCATATCCTAACAAAGCTGTATTCCAACCATAACCTCCGTGAATTCCACCAACAAAAAGGATTTCTGTTTCGCCTTCACCGTAATGATAAGCAGTAATATCTTCTCCCCCAACAGATTTCCCAATAACTGTTTTTGTTTTGTCTACAACTGGTTCGATTTCTGTTTCAATTACTTTATTTTCGTTTTGATTTTCCTCAATATCAGTTGGTGAATTTTTAAAAAAATAATAACCGCCAAAACCAATGATAATAAGTAAGATTACAATAATAGAATTTTTTATCATATTTTTTGTGAAAATTAATTTTAATAATTAGATTATATCATTTTAAATCAAAAATAAGAAAACCGCTGTTTTTTTACCAGCGGTTTTTGCTTAATCAATTAAATTTATTCAACCAAAGGGGCTTCATCTCCTCCTTCATAAATATTTCCACCAGAATCATAGGGTAAAAGTGTATCACCCAATCCGTCACTGTCTGTATCCTCACCTGTATAATCATGCCAATAATTACCACCAAGGTAATCACCACCAATAATATTTGTTCCGGCTGTTTTTTCTATACTCCAAATATTTAAGAAATCACTCGGTGAGAAAAGTTTTGCGTTATTGCTAGCATTTTCAAAATAATTATTGTAAATAACATTTTCTGCTCCTTCGTAAATATAAATTCCGTGATAATTACTATTCGTTACCCTATTATCTTTAATTGTGTTATAAAATCCACGAGAAATCTCAAATCCGTACCCGTTACTATCAGTAATTATATTTCCAATAATTTCGTTATAATTTGGTCTTTTTGAGCCCAAATAACTAAGTTGCATTTTAATACCAGTATATGAAGGAGAGTCTATAACATTATTTCTAACTATGTTATTTATTCCTCCATTCAGAGAAACCCCAGCTCCTACATTCGTGAAAGTATTATCTTCAACAACAGAATCTTTTGCTAAAACCATAGTAACTCCCCCGCCATAATTATCGATGTTACAATTCTTTACAGTAGCATTAAGCGGACATTCTGAACCAAAACAACTCAAAAGAACTCCACTCCCTGTACCCGCACCAACAAGGGTCGCGTCGTTACAGTCAAGAGTAATACCATAATTTGATCTAATAATTTTTACCGAAGCTGTCCCAAGATTGTATGTTTTGTTACAAAGAATTACATCATCCTGAAGTGAATATCCTCCATATTCAAATATTATTTTTCCATCCCAAGTAGACTCATCCTCCAAATCAACACAAGAGCAAACATATTCTTCATCTATTTCACCATCACAATCATTATCAATACCATCACAGACTTCTGTTGTTGGCTCGCAAGGCTCTTCGCAACATTCAGCACAAGTATTTTCTAAGTCAACTATACGAGCTTCTAATTCATCTATTCTTGTTGTCAAAGCAGATTCAATATCTGAAACTTCTCCATCAAGTAGAGTAATATCAGAACTTAATCCAGATATCTGATTTTGAACTTCAGTCTGATCTACGTCGTAATCAGTTTTCTCTACAAATATGTTATAGAGCTCTTCAAAATCTGCCACAATTCCCGCTTGAAGTTCTTCAATTGCTTCCCAAATAGCTTTAAAAGGTTCTCCGTTTGGGTTATCTTTAGCTGATACAACCCCAACAAAACTAAATGTAAAAATCATTATTACAACTAGAAATATTTTATATTTTTTAGTCATGTTATATATTAGTCTTAATTAATTTATAAAAACTGTCGTTTATATATTTTTATAATTTGATAATAGGCCTGCTATCTAAGAAAGTCAAGCTTATTTAGACAAATTGACCCAATTTCTTTGAAAGAGTATTATATAGTTAAGAAAATTATAAAGGTCGTTTTATTGGTTTAGTAAAAAATAAAAATATGACTAAAAAATATATAACAATTTTAGGTTTAACAGGTCTCGTCTTGTTAGCTACGCCTGCTTTGGCTAAACAAACTCGAGTTGCCATGGATTTGGTTACTCCTGGAACTGAAAAAACATTAACCCTCCCCACACCAGCAGAAAATTCAAATGTAATTTCTCTTGGTACCGCTCTTGATCCAGGTACTGGTAAAATAGTTGAAGGATACGCTATTGTTCGTTACGCAAAAGGAGGAATCAAAGGAAAACCCACAGGAAAAAACGATAGTCAGTGTTACACTTTTCTAGCAAAAGATGCAAAATGGAAAACTGTAGAAGATTACATGGTTGATACAACAAACAGTGGTCTTGATGATTCTTTTGTAAGGGGTAATATTGCTTTAGATATTGATAAATGGGAAACTGCGAGCGGTGCTGATATTCTTGGAGGGGAGGTTGTTGGACTTGTGGACGGTGCTGATGGAACAAGCCCAGATAATAAAAACGAGATCGTGTTTGGTCCGCTAGATAATGGAACAATTGGTGTCACAATCATTTGGGGTATTTTTGGAGGAAAACCTTCAAACAGAGAATTGGTTGAATGGGACCAAGTTTATAACACAGGTTATGAATGGTCTGAAACCGGTGAAGCTGGGAAAATGGATTTTGAAAGTATCGCCACCCATGAACTAGGACACTCTGTTGGAATGGGAGATCTCTACGACATTGGTTGTATCGAAGAAACAATGTATGGTTATGCAGACAACGGAGAAACTAACAAAAGAGATTTAAATGCTGGTGATATTGCTGGGATTACAGAATTATATAAATAAAGACCTAATAAATCTAAACAAAAAACACCACCCAAGGGTGGTGTTTTTTATATTGCGTATTAACCTTAATCGCTTCACATTTCTCATTTTTTTGTTAGAATAGGTCCTGTTAGCAACTTGCTAACTTAAAACTTAACCCCCTACACCTTTCGTATCATCGTCTTATAGACAAGATGTGATTTAATTATTTTTTATATTTTTAACAAATGATACAAAAGGTGTGGGGGTGAATATCGTAACATTCCGGTGTATGGTCAGTTGATTAAAGCTGGATTTGAACAATTAAATAAACATTCCGGCGTAGCTCAGTTGGTAGAGCAATCGACTGTTAATCGATTTGTCGCAGGTTCGAGTCCTGCCGCCGGAGCCCGATTGGACAGCCAGAGTATTCTGCAACCGTTTTAAACGGTTCTCGCATTGAAAACTCTGGTTTTTTTCTATTTACAGTGGAGTTCTGAAGTATGAATTTCAAAAGTTGGTTCTTTTCCTCAATCTCAGAACTTTCAAAAATTTCTTCTGCATTTTTTGCCAGATTTAAAACCAATTTTGCAACAAGATAGTAATTTTCATCTGCCCTGGTTAGTTCATCTTTACGAACCCCTAAATCATACTGTTGTTCTTTATACTCTTTCATTTTTCTGTCATACATTTCCTTAGTAATGCTCCACAACTCTATTTCTGGCTCTTTTAATAGTGTTTCTAAAAGTCTAATCGCATCAGTATCTTTTCCTTTTTTAGCTAAGGTTATATTCTTACCAGCAAACCTTAAAACTTTTTTCTTATCATCATACTTTTCAAAATAAACTTTAGGATTTTTTTCTTTAAAAGAATCATTTAACTCGTCCATAAAAACATCTTCGAGGATAATATTTGTATTTATGTATTTAGCAGGTTCTTTATTAAAATCAACCCTCTCTCTATCAAAAGAATCTTTTGGATATTCTCTACTTTCCCAAACATCTAAAACTTTTAAATAACCTAATTTTTGAAGGGCATAAACTATTTGAATAAGGCAAAAATCAGGAATTTTCATCAAAATTCCCTCATTATTAATTCTCTCTTTTATAATAAAATTATTCCCATATAAACTAATTTTATTATCTTTTTCAATAAGGGTAATAAGGGCTTTCTTTTGTGTTTCAAATTTATAATAATTATTTCTGGTAATTGATAAATTATCGTCAATTAAATTATCTAAGTACTTATTCAGCTCAGACCTAAACACCTTTTCTATTTCTTTTGGTATTTTGCACTCAGATGGAACAAACCTTATATGATTATAGATTTCATACCAGACCCAAGATATATCTGCTACTTCAGTAATTTTGATTCTTTTACCTCCCTGTATTTTCTTTGTTATTTTTAATAACTTTTTCTGTTCTTTTTCAGATTTTTGTTTTATTTCTTCTTTTGCTTTTTCAATTTGTTTTTTAAAATCGTAACCTTTCTCAATATCAACACTAATCTCCAAAAGCTGAGCACTCATAAATAAATTGTTAAAAACTTCGCCATCCTCACTAGAACCAATACCAAAATACCTAAGGGGAAAATTCTCTTTGTCTTCTATCCCTTTTTTCTCAATAAACAAATCAAAGAATTTTGCATAAACAAAGAAATCTTTATCTGTCAGGTGTTTATCGATATTGTCTATAATCATATCTTTACTTTACTTTGTTTTACATTAGTTTTCAACCTGTGATTTTGAAAAAAGAAAAATAGCATATATACTTAATGTTATGGAGATAGAAAAAACATCAAAAAAATGGAAGAAAACAAAACTAGTGGGCATACTATTTTTTGTCCTAGCTGTTATAGCTTGGTTATCAGGTGAATTAGGACTATTCTATTCATTGATTTCTATATCACTTCTAATTGGTATTATTTCAAGTGTCGGTGCTTGGTGGACAAATGGATAAGTAAGATTAGTTCTGAAATCTTTGATTTTCTACTAATTGCAAAATACTACTAAACTCCAATTCTCTTTTAATTTTCTTCCAATTTAGATTCTAAGTTAACCTTTACTGCTATTGATTACAACACATATATGTGGTATATTTTAATAGGAAATTAAATATCGTTACAATAAAATATATGCGAGGAGGAGTTAAAGTGGAAAAAACAATCTTTATTTTAGTTGACTACCGAAACACTTTCTACTCTTCAGTAAAAGAAGTTGCAGGAAGTATGGATTTTTTAGCAATAAAAAATCTATTTGAAATTTTGGGATATATAGTCTTTGTAGAAAAATTTTCAGAGGTCGATTTCAGATCAAAAAAATACAAAAATTCTTTTGTATTATATCAATCTTCAGAAGATCCAAACCTCTATTATAAAGACTATATAGAGGATATTCTCCTAGGTTTACAACTATCAGGAGCAATTCTTATACCTGAATTCTCCAAGTTTAGAGCACATCATAACAAGGTGTTTATGGAGATACTTAGAGATATTTCTAATTTTAAATCCATTCAAAACATAAATTCTGAGAAGTTTGGTGTTTTGGAAGAGTTTAAAGAACAAACAGAAAAACCTGTAGTTCTTAAGCAAAGTGCTGGCTCAAGAAGCAGAGGTGTATTTTTTAGCCAATCAAAAAAGAAATCTATTTTTTTGGCTGGTCTAATTTCTTATACATTCTCACTTATCAACCTTAAAAGATTTATAGAGGGCTTGATAGACGGCAGAGGATATAAACCAATATCAAACTTCAGGCAAAAGTTTGTTGCTCAAAATTTTATCTCTGGCTTGTCTTGTGATTACAAAGTACTTATTTATGAAAACAAGTACTATGTCCTAAGAAGACGAAATAGAAATAATGATTTTAGGGCTAGTGGTAGCGGATTGCTTGAGTTTGTAAAAGAACCACCAAACAAGCTACTAAATTATATCGAAAAGGTTTTTGAATTCTTTGATGTTCCTTTTGCTTCATTTGACATAGCAAGCAAACAAGATAAATTTTATCTGTTAGAATTTCAGTTTGTTAGTTTTGGTCAATATGCATTGGAAAAATCATCTTTTTTCTTTACTAAAAAAGAAAATAGTTGGAAAAAAGTATTTGAAAAACCAAACCTAGAAAAAACTTTTGTTTATGCAGTACATAACTACATAAACAATCAGATATAGGAGAAAAGTAAATGCTTAAGAGAATTATTTTGATTAGGCACGCCCAGTCAAAAGAAGATGTTAACCCAAATATCAAAAATAAGTACAAGAACGAAACTATACCAATAACAAAGCTTGGAGAGAGACAGGTATATGAATTGGCTGAAAAAATTGAACCTTTAATTTCAAACTACGAAGAGGTTAAGGTTTTTACTTCTTTAACTTACAGAGTACTTCAAACAACACAACTT
This sequence comes from uncultured Candidatus Saccharibacteria bacterium, assembly GCA_964449555.1. Lineage (GTDB taxonomy): Bacteria > Patescibacteriota > Minisyncoccia > Phycocordibacterales > UBA12079 > UBA12079. Next base: position 3,471 of record CAYUZR010000009.1, on the reverse strand, counting down.
TTTTGTTCGTTGTTTAACTCTATAAAGTTTGAAATTCAAAACGAGAGGTCTATCAGAAACCTAAACTGGGGCGATGCGAACAAGGATAACCTGAAAAGCATCGAACAAGAGCGTTACCGTGCAGGCGTCTTGTTTTACAAATTTCCTAACGGAGACAACTCGGCTGAGTTTGTCAGGAGAATTCATTTTTTTGCTCAAAATATCTTAGAGCAAGGCAAAAGTGATAATTACCCTGAATGTGTAATCATATTTACACACGGCTTTGCGTTAAGGGTTGTGGCAAAATCCTTGTTAAATATAAGCGACGAAGATTTTCGTTACTTAGCAAACCCTCCAAATTGTTATGTTTCTGTATTAGACATAACTAAAAAAGGAGTAATTTTGAACGAACCTTTACCGAGGATTAAGTTTGAAATTTAACCATAAGTCTAACAGGTGTTTAGGAATGTTACCTAAACACCTGTTTTTTTGTTACAATATATTTTATGCAATATATAAAAACACTAAAAGATGAAGATATCTTTAAAAATCCTGAGTTTGAAACTCCTGAGAGTTTTGAAAAGAGGATTACAGTAAAAGCAATCGTTCAAAACGATGAGGGTAAGTTTGGTTTTATTACTAACCCTGTCCATAATTTCTTTTTGCTTGCTGGTGGCGGTGCTGAAAGCAACGACTTAGAAAAAGAAGTTACCAGAGAGTGTGATGAAGAAATAAATTTTGAAGTTGAAGTGATTAAAGAAATCGGAAGAATACACGAATTTAGAAACAGAAGCAAAAAAGAATACGAAACGGTGTGTTTTCTAGTTAAAACACTAAAAGCAACAATAGAAGATACGAGAACAGAAGACGAAAAGAAAAATGAATTAAATGTTGTTTGGTTTGAAAAAGATGAAATCTTAAAAATCCTTGAGAACCAAGAAGAAAAAGTTAAAAACGGAGAGGTTGAATTCTACAACACTGCTTTCAATATAATCAGAGACAAAGCATTTTTTGAAGAATACCTAAAAGAAACTGAAAATTAGTTCTGAAATTCCTTCTTTGCAAGTAACTCAAAAATACCGCTATACTCCAATTCTCTTTTAATTTTCTTCCAATTTAGAGTTCTGAACTTGTCTACTATGGGGAGCCAACAACAAAATAATCCCGCTTTTTTACGGGATTATTTTGTTGTTTTGACTCCGAGTGGAGAAAGCAAATTTCTTTGCTTTCGTCAGGACTCGAAAAGCGCAGTCATGTTTTTCGTAGCGAAGCGAAGAAAAACAGACGAGCTGGGGTCGAGAGTACTTAGTAAATTTGAGTGCGAAGCACGAAAAATTTACTTAGTAACTCGTGACCGAGTCCTGCCGCCGGAGCAAATGCTTGACATTACAATTATGTGGTGCTATTGTTTTGGTAGAAAAAAATGAAATGCTTTACTATTTAATAAAACAAAGAAAAAGGAGTCAGTAATGAATATTATTGTCAATTGGGATCGATGGGAACAAACAACAGATAATGACGTTAGAGCCCCTGAAAAAGCATTGTTAGAAGTAATCAATCAGGGTCTTGATACAAGACACCCCGAAGAAAAATTCAAGAGACTTTGGGAATACTGGTGGAGCAAGTTTCCAAGTGCGTGCGTTCTTTCAACTTTGACTCAGGGTCATTTCAGAGGAGATTCTCAAGAGTTGAGATTCTGGTTTGGAGAACCAAGTTTTTTTGGTTCTGAGCATGTTGATTCAAATGGAGAGAATTTAATCGTCACAGTTATCGGTGGACCCAATACTCTGCGTAGTTTAGCTCATGAGATTCTCCCAATGGAAAAATTTGAAAAAAGCATAAAAGAACCCGCCGACAAAGATACTATTACAATACCTTCAAAAATTATTGTCTGGCGACGCATTAAAGAATAATATCTTTTAATCAATAACCGTTCTACCAACAAACCGTTGGGAGAGCGGTTTTTTGTTACCTAATCAATATCATAGAAGTTCGAATGTCGTCTACCAAGTGGAGCTAGAATAAGTTACAGGTAAACACATCTTCTTGCAATATTTTTTTGGTTATAGTATAGTGACCGACGAAGCAGTAGTATTAAAACATAAAAAAACAGAAGGAGGAAAAGATTGTGAAGAAATTTGTATCGGTAGTAATAGTACTTATAGCTTTTGTTTTTGGTACCACCGTTGTTGTACCCACCATGGCCGAAGCAAAGGGGGGAAGAACGAAATGGACTTACCCAAAAGGTAAGCAGAAAAAGATTGAACGTGGAAGAAAAGACAACAAAGGACAAAACAAAAAAGTCACCACAACTGGTGGCTGAGACAAACCAAATAGCCGTGATTTTGTAATCACGGCTATTTTTAGCATAAAGTCTCTGTATATTTTCCTACTTCCTATTCTATAAGTTCAACACCAATCAATGCTTTTAGCGTATCGTAACCCTGGTTATAGGTTAATGTTTCCTTCGACAACGTTCTAAACTTCTCAAGAGGACACAGGTCTTTTTTGTTTGTTTTTGGTATAATCTAATTATGGATAAAAAACTAAAACAAGAGAATATAATATTATGAAAAAAACATTGATTATTGCTGTGGCAATTTTGCTTATAGGAATTGTGGTTGTGGAAGCAAGAGGAGGCAGAACAAAATGGACAGACAACAAAGGTCAAGAGAAAAAAGATTCTAGAGTAATGCCTGATACAAGTAATAAAGGTCAAGACAAAAAAACTACAGACGAAACACTTTAATACAGCAATCAATTTTCAAAAAACAAAGGTAAATTTTCGTTACCTTTGTTTTTTTTGTGAGCAAAATTAACCAAAATGACTTTATTTATAAGGTTGTTTTTTGTTTCCCAATCAATAAATATGCTACAATCTTACTGATGAAAAACAAATTACTAAAAGCAAGAATAATTGCTGAACATAAAGGATCATATGTTGCAAAAAGTGAAGATGTTAATTACTTATGTAGAGTTACAGGTAAACATATATATAGTGCTTCATCTAGAGAAGATTATCCTGCTGTAGGTGATTGGGTTACAATCAGTAAAATAGATAAAGAAAAAGCGATAATCGATGAAATATTACCAAGAAAGACAATTATAAAAAGAAAATCTAGTGGCAAAAATCAAACTCAAATCATAGCAACAAATATTGATGTGGCTTTTATTGTTGAATCAGTCGATAGAGATTATAATCTAAACCGTTTTGAAAGATATCTTTCTATAATAGGAGATGAAAATATAGAACCAAAAATTATATTGAACAAAATAGATCTTATCCCCCAAAAGGAATTGGATTTTAAATTATCTCAAACAAAAGAAAGGATTGGCAATATTGATATTTATCTTACTAGCACCGTAACCAACGAGGGACTTAATCAATTAAAAACAAATATATTAAAAGGGAAAACTTATTGCTTTCTCGGCTCATCTGGTGTTGGTAAATCTTCTTTAATCAATAAATTAATTGGACAAAATATAATAAAA
>CAYUZR010000008.1:16380-20868 GCA_964449555.1 uncultured Candidatus Saccharibacteria bacterium | reverse complement strand
ACTTTAGAAAAGAAGTTTCAAAAATTGATATTTCCACAAATCCTAAATTTGAAGATATAGTTATTTCAAACAAAGATGTTAGAGCTATTTTAAATGATGAAGGGGGGCTTGAATTTGCCTATTCTTTTGCTGACAAAGACACATTAATTATGATAAATAATGAAACAACACTACAAGAAATTTTTAGAAGACTCCGAACATCTAAATTGGAAAGGTCTTCTTAATTAAGTTAATATATGATAAAATTTAAAAATCATGGAAACAAAATATTACAAAGAAGAATTGGAAAAAGAACAAACTTTACTAGAAGAAGAGCTTGATTCTGTGGGGATAAGAGATTCTAACAATTCAGATAATTGGATTGCAAAACAACCAGAAGAAAATATTTCACCAGCTGATGAAAATGAAGTTGCCGACACAATTGATGACTACGAAAGCAACACAGCAATTCTTAAAGATCTTAAAATTAGATATAAGAATGTAAAAATTGCTTTAGAAAAAATCAAAAAAGGAACTTACGGAATATGTGAAGTAAATAATCATCCTATCAGTGAAGAAAGATTGAAAGTTATTCCTTCAGCTAGAACTTGTAAAAATCATTTTAATGAAATTTAAAAACTATTCAAATATTTAAAACCCACAAAAGTTAGTCATTCTGTGGGTTTTTTGTTTCTTAAATCTTAAGTCCTACTTCTTAAATCTGTTAAATTCTGCTAGAATTTAATTCAATATGTTTTCAAAAGTCTACTCAGCCCAAACCAATCTCCTTGGGGCAAATATAATTGATATCGAAATTGATATTACAAAAGCAACTCTCAATAAATTTTCAGTTGTTGGTCTCGCTAGTAAAGAAGTTGAAGAGTCTCGTGATCGTGTGTCTGCGGCCATAAAAAATACTGGTTACAAATCTCCAAAACAAGAAAATCACAAAATTGTGGTGGCTCTAGCTCCAGCTAATTTAAAAAAAGAAGGTCCAAATTTTGATTTAGGAATTGCTTTAGCTTATTTACTATCAATGGATAGTATTGAATTTGATCCATCAGACAAAATTTTTATTGGTGAGTTGTCGTTAGACGGAAAACTTAGAAAAACGAAAGGTGTTCTCCCTCTTGTTCGTGAAGCTAAGAAAAAAGGTTTCAAGGAAGTCTATCTTCCTAAACAAAATGTTTTAGAAGGAGCTTTAATTAATGATATTAAAGTTTTCGGTGTAGAAAACTTAGAACAAGTAATTAATCATTTAGAAAAAACAGGAGAACCTCTTCAATCCCAACCAACAACTAGAATAAAACTTGATAATCAAAACTATCTAATTGATTTTTGTGATGTTAAAGGACAAGAATCAGCAAAAAGAGGTTTAGAAATTTCAGCTGCTGGTGGTCATAATATAGCAATGTACGGACCTCCTGGAACAGGGAAAACTATGTTAGCTAAAGCCTTTTGTTATATCCTTCCACCTCTTTCTTTTGAAGATGTTTTGGAAGTAACCTCAATTCATTCTGTCGCCGGAGCTTTAACCAAAAATATTATCACTCAACCTCCTTTCCGAGCACCCCACCACACATCGTCTTATGTCTCGGTTGTTGGTGGAGGAACTTTTCCAAAACCAGGCGAAGTAACCCTTGCCCACAAAGGAATACTATTTGTAGATGAATTTCCTGAGTTTGAAAGACGAGTAATTGATTCTCTTAGACAACCTCTTGAAGACAAAGTGGTCAGTATTTCCCGAGCTAAAGGAACTGCTACATTCCCGGCTAATTTTATTTTAATTGCCACAATGAATCCTTGTCCTTGCGGAAATTTCCAATCGAATAAAGAATGTATCTGCACACCAAACCATATAAATAATTATCAAAGAAAAGTTTCTGGACCAATAGTCGATAGAATTGATATGTGGACAGAGGTTTCTAAAATTGAATACGATAAATTGTCTTCGAAAATAAAAGAGGGAGATAGTACTGATATTATAAAAAAGAGAGTGTTGGAGGCTCGTCAAAAACAACTCCAAAGATTTGGAAAAATAAAAACAAATGGAGATATGGGAGCTAAAGATATTGAAAAGTACATTCAGTTAGCACCCGAAGTTAAAGACATTTTAAATCAATCAGCAAATAAATTTAATCTTTCTGCCCGAGCTTATCACAAAGTAATCAAATTAGCTCGTACAATCGCCGATTTAGACAATTCCGGTGATATTTCAACAAAACATCTACTAGAAGCTCTTCAATACAGACCTAAAAAATAATATCTTAAATAATAAAACACAGGATATTTCTCCTGTGTTTTTGGTTTTAAAACAAACCCTACTTCAATTTTCTTTTCTTATGATGAATTGTTAAAAAAAGTTTAGTTATTATACCTTTTTTATATTTGAAAGTATCACCAAAACCACCACAATACACTTCGTTTTTCTCTTTCTTGGTAAAAATTAAAAGTCCTGGTTTTTTGTTTTTTGTTGGTTTTCTACGAGAATCATAAACATTAATTATAAACTTATAAAGGTAAGTATTTCCTCCACCAAAAAGACCTAAACCACCTTGTCCCCATTTTTTTAAAATTCCTTTATATACTATATCAACAATAAAATTATTAAGTGTTAAGCGATAAATGGTTGTATCTTTCATTTTTTGTTTTTTCCATAAACCAACGGGGGTGTTTCTTAATTTTTTCACAAAAAATAATAATCTTTTTTTTCTGGTCTTTTTTTTACTTTTTGTTGATACTAAATCTTTTATTGTTTTCTCAAAAACAAAAACCTCTTTTTTTGATAATTTCATAAAAATCTCCTTTTTTATTCTATAATTAAAGAACACACCTACTGCTATAGACACAATAATACATTTATTTAATAATTAGTACAAAAAACAATTTATTCTATTACATAAAAATTGTTTTTTTAAGCCATATATTCAACAAAATCAAATAGTAGTCATAATTATTGACTATTTTATAAAACATGATAAATTTATTGGTATGAATATAATTAAAAATTTACAGTCACTTGGCTTTAGCGAAAAAGAATCAAAGGTGTATTTTACTTTATTAAAAATAGGACCCTCAACAGCATATAAGATAGCAAAACAAAGCGGGCTTAAGAGACCTACTGTCTATATAATATTAGAAGAACTGAGAAAAAAAGACGCTATACTTAAAATACCTTACGCTAAAAAACAAATTTTTAGCGCAAAACAACCCGACGAAATTTTAGACAAAATATCCTCTAAAATTAGAGACTTTGTTGTTATCTTGCCCCAAATAAAGGCATTATCTGCCGGAGAAAAAAAACCAAAAATAATGTTCTATGAGGGAATGAGTGAAATAAAGCAACTTTTAGAATACAAATTAGAAAAAAACTCGGAAGTAGTAGGTTTTTATGCTTATAATAACAACATCCCCAAGAGACTAATAAATGTAATAAACAAACACAACAAAAAATTAGAATTAAATAATATAAAAATAAGAGGAATAGCACCTAAACATAAAAGTTTAGAAGTCTATAGAAAAAAAGACAAAAAATATAACAGGAAAATAAAAATTATACCTTTCAATAAATATAATTCTCAAATATCTATTGATCTTACTGATAATTTCGTTAGAATTATAGATTTTCAAAATTTACAAGGAGTGATAATAGACAATAAACTCGTTGCAAATAGTGTAAAACAAATTTTTGAAATTGTATGGGAATCCATTAAAAGCAATTAGATTAAAACCAAGATCTCTAAAATAAATACCAAAACAAAAGCAAAATAGGTCAAGAAAACATATTTTTCTTGGTAGTTTTTTTGATTTATGACAATATATAAAATAAATCCAAAAATTATTGCAGTCAAAACTGTAAGTGGATGAAAATAGAGAAAAGTTACAGCAACCAAACAAGCTAAAAACGAAATTACTCCAAAAACTTTTTTACTCATCTCTTCTCCTAACAATACTGGTATTGTTTTTATCCCATTTTTTTTATCTCCTTCAATATCTTTTATATTCTTTATATTTTCGATAAAAAAGAAAAGTAAAAAAATAAACAAAGCATATTTTAAAGGAAAAACTCTTAGATTTTCTATACCAGAAACAGAAAAGAATCCCACCATAGCTATAATTAATGTATTAAAAGCAATCAGCCCAGAAGACAAAACTGGTATTCTTTTAAATCTAAGTGGGGGAACACTATATATATGATAAATACCTATAAATAAAAGGGTAAAAATAAATACATAATAACCAGAAAGAAAAGCAAAATTAATAGAAATAAATAAAAATAAGTATTTTAAAATATTCCATTCCGCTATATTTAACTCTTGTTTTGGTATAGGTCTATTTGAATTAGAAATCTGATCTATTTGAATGTCATACTCATCATTTTCCCAAACAGCATAAAGACCAGCAAACCCTAACCCTAAGAAAGTCGCCAATAAAAGAGAAAGGTCTGTTAATGTCTTTAATATACTTATCTCATAAAACAAAGTAGCTAAAACTAGGCCAAAACCAATG
>CAYUZR010000008.1:1262-16357 GCA_964449555.1 uncultured Candidatus Saccharibacteria bacterium | reverse complement strand
TTATTGTGTAGTAGATAATCCTTAAAAATCTAAAATTTTTAAAAACAGCCCAAAATTTTCTTTTACTATATAAATAAAAATTCCAACATAATAAAACACAAGAAATAATTAACATATAAATAGCAATTAAAATAGACTGATTATTATTCCTTTTTTGACCCAAAAGAAAAATGTTTGATTGAGTACCAAAAACTGTTGTTTTTTTAAAAGAATTAGAATTTAAAAAATCTTCTGTATAAAAATTTTTTATTGTTTCAACGTTAGCATTTGGTATATTAGAATTAATAGATGAATAAGAAAAATAAAGGAGAGAAGGAAAGATAGCAAAAACAAAAACAATGACCGGGAGAATTAGAATCCCAAAAACTGTTTTAATTAAATGTTTTGTCTTATAAAAAACATAAAACCCAACAAAACATGCGGCTAAAATAACTTCTATTTTTATACCCCAAGGAGTGGGGTCGTTAGCACTATAGAAAGTATAAGTAAAAAATGATTTAACAAGATCAAAGAAACTCCCTAAAATAAAAGTATACGGAACAGATTGTCCTTTATTTATAACCAAATCAAGAACAATAGGAACCAAAATAACAAAAGAAAAATAAACCCATAATTTTGATACTTTTTTAATATCTTCTCTCGTAAGAACAACCAAAAGAATATTAATTGAAAGAAAAACCCCTAAAAACCAAAGGGGGTAATGGAAAAAAGTGTCAATAAAACTTGTAAGTCTATCTTTATTCAAAGAATTTGCATAACCTTCTAGAAAAGCCCTAATAAAAGAATCTAAATAGATAATAAGAACAATATTCCAAAACGAAATATTTTGATTCTCTATTTTTTCTATAATATTTCTAAAACAAGAAGTAATCTTATTAAACATAGGAATATTATAACATTTTGGATTATAAATTATAATTTGTTTTATGATAGAATTGTATGTATGAAAAAAAATCTTAATGAAATTCTTGGAAATTACAAAAAAGAAATGAAAGATTTTAACCTTTTTTTTGATAATTTTATAAAATCAGATATTAAAACACTTCATAAAGCTTTAAAACATATTTCTAAAAAAAATGGAAAAAGACTACGCCCAATATTAATGTTATTATCTTTTTTGGCTTGTAATGGAAAAGTTAGTGAAAAAACTTATAAAATAATGTCATCAATAGAACTTCTTCATATTGCGTCCTTGATTCATGATGATGTAATTGATAAATCAGAGAAAAGAAGAGGTATAACTACACTCCATAAAATTTGGAATAATAAAATAGCAATCTTAACAGGAGATTATCTTTTATCACAAAGTTTAATTCTGTTGAAAGAAATAGATAACACTAAACTAAATTTTCTTTCAAATGTTTTTAAAAAGATGTGTGAAGGGGAAATATTCCAAATAGAAAAAAGTAACGACTTAGATATAACAGAAGAGGAATATTTTAACTTAATTGATAGAAAAGCTTCATATTTAATATCTGCTTCTTGTAAAATAGGAGGTGTTTTAGCTAACACAACCGAAGAGAATATTTTAAGACTTGAAAGATTTGGTTTACTTCTTGGTCGAGCTTTCCAAATCCAAGATGATTTACTTGATTATTCCGGTGATACAAATATTCTGGGTAAACCAATAATGAAAGATTTGGATGAAAAAAAAATAACCTTACCTTTAATATATACTTTCAAAAAAATAAAAAATTCTGAAATAAAACAAATAAAAAAACAAATAAAAAAAGGATTAACAACAAAACAAAAAAAGGATATTATAAAAATAACAAAAGAAAGTGGTGGTTATAAAAAAGCACAAAAAAAAGCACAGGAATTAATAAAACAAGCTTGTGAGCAAGTAAAAAAATTACCTAAAACGAGCCATCAAAAAAAATTAATTGAAATAGCTAATTTTATTATTAATAGAGAAAAATAATTAATCAAAAATTTAGAAGTAGAAAACAAAAAAACCTCTACATCTATATTTTGTGTTCAAAATAAATATGAGAAATGAAATAAATATAAGAATGAATCTAAAACAACTTCAACAAGAAGTCCAAAATATAACATCTAGATTAACACAGAAAGAAACTGAATTAAAAAAACTGGAAATAGACGAAAGTAAGTTAAAACAAAAAATAAAAACAGATGAGTTTGTTGAACATAGTATTGAAACAAAAATAAAATTAACTAAAACAAAAATAAAAGAGAAAAAATCAAAGATAAGTATCGCTGAAAAAAAACTAATAGAAATACAAACAAGTATAGAATCTAAAAATGCTCAAATAAGAAAAATACAAACTGAACTTAAACAAGAAAAAAGAAAAGAAATTAAAATAAAAAACGAAATAAAATTATTTTCTAATCAATCTTCTGAGGAAAACACTAGGGAGGTAGCGAAGAAGAGAGAAATATCAACTAAAAACCAGAAAATATCTAAAGAATTACAAGAAAAAGATGATATAGAAAGAAAAATAAGAACAATAACGGGCGAGATATCACAAATAAAAAGAAAGCTTGATTCAATAAAAAGAGAAATAACCAGAGTGGAAATAGAATTAAAAGAAGCTTTGAGACTCTCTGAGAAAAAAGACAAAAAAACATTTCTTTAAAACAAAAAAACTGATTCTCTAAAATATTCTAGAAAATCAGTTTTTTTGTTTTAATTTTTTCAAAATTAAAGAAAATTTGAAAAAATAAAAACGAATATCACTAATTTTGGAACAATTTAATTAAAAAGGATTCTTTGCACCCCTAACCTCAAAATGAACATGGGGTCCTGTAGATCTTCCTGTAGAACCAACATATCCAATTACCTGACCTTGAACAACCCATTGGCCAGAATAAACAATATTCTCGTTGTTGTGTGAATAAAGTGTTTGTGTTCCATTATTATGTTTTATCACAATATAATTTCCATAACCACCGTTCCAACCATAGTTTTTACTTATAATTACTTTACCAGAAGCGGCGGCAACAATATGACTTCCTATAGGAGCAGCAATATCAATAGCGTTGTAACCATGTGTCCCTTGAGACTTTCTACCATTTACTGGTTTAATATAATAATTGTCGTAACTAGGTCCATTAGCTCCCTTAACAACAGCACCACTACTTGTAATTCCATAACTATAAGATCCCATTTCACCATCTGGAATAATAACAATATCACCAACGGTCAATTTTGAACTTTCTGACAAACTATTAAAACTTAAAATTTCTTCTAAATTACCTTTATATTTTTTAGTAATACTAGCTAATGTTTCACCAGATTTAACTTCGTGTTGAACACCAGAAACAGGTAAAATAATAAGTGTCTGTCCTTCTTTTATCAAACTCTTATGCAAATCGTTCGCCCATATAATGGTATTTGTAGACACATTAAACATTTTTGCAATCTGAGAAAGAGAATCTCCTTCACGCACAACATAAACACTAATTTGGTCACTAGCAGGTCTTTCTTCAATTCCTGTCATTTTTCCTGTTGGTCCTATTTCTGACAATAAAGCAGTATCTTCAACAATAGTAATATCACCACCTCCTTGTGCTTTATTTAAATCAGAATTTATTATAGCCTCCAAAAGAGCCATATTCTGTGAATTAACATATATTTGTTCTTCTATCTTATATTCTTTACTAAATAAATCAGTCACAAAAGAAAAAACACCTGCATTAGCTTGCACAGGTATTCCTAAGAATATAACACTAAAAACAAGTCTTGCTATAACAAGATTTTTTAAAAACGATTTTGTCGTCTGTTTTACCTGTTTATGAGGTAAATCAGAGTCTTGGAGATTTTTTATAATAAGTCTCTATTTTTACTTTAAATCAGTCTATATTCCTATATTTTCTCATTAGTTTTTAGTCAAAACCTTTGCTTTTTCTTTTATTTTCTGTGTTACTACAATTTTTAATTTTTTCAATTTTGAATGAGATTCGCTTTTATTTGTGTAGGAATGGAAGAAGCTGTATAAACTAATACTGCGACTGACATTTCTGCGCAAATAAAAGCGAAGATCGTCAAAATTGAGAAAATTATAGTAATGCACACAATTCTATATTAATAAACAAAAAAGTCAAGGACTTTTTTCTCCATCCTTTTTTATAGAATTTTACATACAAACTCGATAAAAAACTTCTTTTCGAGTTACTAATAATTTTACCAAATAGAGAAGTTGGAGCAATAGAGGTGGGGATAACTTTTAATTTATTTTTTAAAAAATAAATTAATAATTTTCAATTTTCAGTTTTCAATTTTCATTTAATTTTTAAGTACTAATTTTCTAATTTCTAAAAAATCGTTTTTTAATCAAAAAACTCTAAAACTCGTCATTGCGAGGCAAAGCCGTGGCAATCCAGGCGTTGCTTGCGTTAGCAAGCCAATAAAACAAAAGGTTTGCTTCGCAAACTACGACTGGATTGCCACGAGCAAGCTCTCACAATGACGGAATTTTAGAATTTTAGTGTTCGCTATTAAAAAACTTGCTTTTCCAAAAGATTTGTTGTAGTATAACGGAGGTTAAAAAAGATCTTTTCAATCCAAAAAACAATAAAAACAAGGAGTTTATTATGAAAAAAGGTTCTGTAAAAGATATTTTGGTTGCTATTTGGTTTGTGGTTGGATTCTATTTTTTACTCCAACCATACATCTTCGACCTTTATGCCCCACAAATCATCTCTCCATACTTATACAACGAATACGGAAAAATGTTGGCACCATCAATTTTTGATGAATATAAATCAGCTGATATGCTTCGTTTTTCTTTGATAAGTTGGAGCATTGCCACACTTCTTTTTGTTTCGGGTTTCATTTTTAAACGATACTCAAGAAACAGGTTGGTAGTCAAATAACTTCAACCAACCCCCGCAGTAGTTTATCTACTGTGGGTTTTTTTGTTTATTAAAAAATACGTATTTAAATACGTATTTTTTAATAAACAAAGCTAAAAACTATCAACCTAAAGTCGTTAGGAAATTAAGTTTTTAAAAGTGTTAGTTTTCTGAACCCTTACGACGTTTTGTCCTATCGGACAAAACGTCGTAAGGGTAAAATCTCAAAAAACTAATCATACCTGCTTCCACAACATTTTAAAATGATCTTTGTGTGCTTTTGCTATTTTTTTATTATCAATTCCAATAACAATAGGGGAATCTGAATAAATAAAAAGTAGTGTTTTGTCTCCATAAATAGAAGATCCAATAGGGTTTAAAAATGTTATGGGTAAATGTTTAACCTCCACACCCTTTCTTTTTATAGTTGTTTTTGTATTTAACTCACTTTTTCTAGCCTGTGAAGCGAGTATTTTAATTTTATTGTTGTTTTTAGCCCTAATTTTATCAAAAGATTTTAAATCATCCCCAATAGATTCATAAAATTCATCCCCACCAGCCATTAAAACATAGATTGTTTTGTTTTTTCCAATTTGTTCCACAGCTTCTCGGTGGGCTGTTTGAAAACCATCAATTCCTTCATAAAAAACAATGTCAATTTTTTCTTTGGTTCTTAGATTCTCTAACTGAGGAATAATATTTTGAGCCAACAAAAACTGATTTTCTTTTTCTTTTAAAATTCTATTAACACTCAAAGCTTTAAAATATTTTACACCTCTTTTATTAGATTCGTTTACTAATTTTCTAGCAACAAGCTTGTCTAGTGTTAAATAAACAACATTTCTGTGTAATCCGGTTTCTTTTATTATCTTCCCTGCAGAAGTAATACCTGTTTCCAGTAATACTAAATAAACATCTGTTTCATACTGACTAAAACCTAGTTCTTTTAATTTATTCTTTATTGAATTTTTATTCATATCATAAGTATATTAAGTCTTGTGTTTTTTGTAAAGAAGTAATAAATTAGTGATTTTTTTAAAATTAAAATATCTATATTTTAAACCACTTTTTATATATTTTTATAAAAATGTCATCCCAAAGGGTTGACAAATATATTAGACTGTGCTAAGATACTGTCAGAAGAGTAAAGGTTCTTTAAAACAAAATCAAAAAAGGAGATTATTATGAGAGTATTAGAAATCGAATATGGTGACAACCCTAACTACAAACCTACTAAATTGTTTTTGAAAAAATGTCTAGGAGTTGTTGAATTAAACATCAAAAGAGAATCCGGCGACAGGAGAGATTTGACTCTCTATAAAAAAGATGTAAAAGAGATAATCAATTTTCTTCAGGAGTTTGTTAAAGAAGAAGAAAAAGATTTTTATTAAATCTCTAAAAAACTTCTACCCGCAGATTAATTTCTGCGGGTTTTTTGTTTGTTAAAAAATATATATTTAAATACTTATTTCAAAGAATCCCAAATCATTTCAAACATCATTTTTTGAAGATAAATTATACTTTTATTTTCAATAACAATAGACATAACAGGGGGTTCTAAATTAGTTAAAATTAATTTATTCGGAACTAAGAAAAAGTCAGTAGAAACAACATTATTTTTAGATATAAATCTAACTTCTTGCCCCATGTTTTTTTCGAATTTCTTAAACTTTTTACCTTCCCCGAATTCAACAACAATAACTTTTACATTTTGAGTAATTTTTGATCTTCTTTTTAAAAAATTTCTAAAATATTTTTCATCTAAACTAAATAGTTTATCAGCATCACCCATAACATAATAAAAATCATCTTTTTTAATCTCTTTTAAAACATCTTCATACACCGTCTTAATAGCTTCAACACCCTCATAATGTTTAATAATTCCTTCACTACCAGAAACATTTTGGATTGCCTCGAAGTCAGAAATTTTTTCTAAAAAAGATTTTCTTTTTGCCTCGATTAAAGCGTCAACTTTTCTAGGAGATTCAGCAACATAAAAAGTTTTCCACCCCTGTATTCTCTCACTTATCAAACCTTTTTGTTTTAAAGACTCAACAACAGAATAAACAGTTGTTCTTTTTATTTGAGAAGAGTTAGCTATTTTTGTAATAGTTGTCTGTCCTAGGGCTAGGGTAGATATATAAACCTTAGCTTCTTTGTCAGTTAAACCTATATCTTTTAGTATATTTGTTAATTTATCGTTCATTTTATGTACTATGACGAAATTATCGTCGTCAGTATATATATTATTATATAAGTAAAAATAAGTCAACAATATTATATCGTCGACATTTTTGACTATTTTCCTGAAAAACTGTATTATATTGACAGAATTAAGTACTTTGATAAGTGGTATAAAAAATAAATTAGAAAAGGAGAAATATTATGTTTAGAGATGATATAAAAAAAATGATTTCAAACAATATAATTTCAAAAAAAGAGGTTGGAGAATTAAGTATGAACTCAATATCAAAGACAGAAAAGATTCGTAACTTAGTTGGAAACAGATTTTGTCGATCAATAAA
The DNA here is from genome assembly GCA_964449555.1 of uncultured Candidatus Saccharibacteria bacterium. Taxonomy (GTDB): domain Bacteria; phylum Patescibacteriota; class Minisyncoccia; order Phycocordibacterales; family UBA12079; genus UBA12079. Next base: position 9,017 of record CAYUZR010000008.1, on the reverse strand, counting down.
GAAAAAATATTCAAAAACTTCAATAGAAGAAATTGAAATTTTGAATGACTATAAACTTTGTAAGGTGTTATGTTATTTTCTAGAAAGTGGCGGTGCTGCTCCACTACCGGAAGGTTGTTATATTATAACAATATGCGACGTGCCTGAAGTTGAAGATTTACTTTTTAATTTTTTTCCAAAACAATTTAACAAATCAGAAAATCCGTTTCTTATTGTAGATTATTGCGAAATCGTAACGAGTACTAGCACCCAAGATGCAATAAATATTTTTAGAAAAATTGTACAGAAGATTTCAGATATAAATATGTTGATTGACTTATTAGATTATCTGGATGGTCGTTTTTATCTTCGAATTAATGTAATGGAAGATTTAATCATGATTCTTATAAAGAAAATCGACAAGATGATTAAAATTAAGAAAAACGAAATCCCAAAATGGATGTGTAGGTTGTTAGACAAAAATGTGATAGGTTTTTAAACTGGTTTGTGACACCCCCTTTTTACAACCCGCAGATTAGTTTCTGCGGGTTTTTTGTTTTTTAATTTAATGTATATTAAAAGGTACATTTAAATGCATCTTTTAATTTTTTATATTTTTTTTATTTTTAAAACTAAACCACTCCTCTTTTTCTATTCCTGAATTTTTGACTATATTTTTCATTGTTCTAATTTTTATACTCTTTTTTCCGTGGAATGGTATTGTCACTAAAAATGTTTTACTATTTTCTTTTTTGTAAAAATGAAAATGACTACCTTTTCTTCTTAACAACAAAAAATTATTCTTTTTTAAAAATTTTTGGATATCAGAAAACACCCAATTCTTAAAATTATTGGACATATTCTTTACTCATTGAGTAGATTTGGTAAGGGGATTTTATACTTTGATTTTCTTTTTCAAGAGAACTCCACATTTCTTCGTATTCTTTCTCTGTTTTTTGATTTAAAAGATTTTCATCACCAAGTAAACGAGCTGATTCAACAAACTCAACCATAAGGTTTCTTAAATTAAATCTTACTTCTTCTGGGTCATTACCATCTACGACTAAATTAAAATCTAAAGCAACACCATACCAAACTTTTTCATTCTTATCTTCAAAAATTAAAACCCTAGAAACACCTTTTTTAAATGTATTTTTCATAACTTAATACTAACAAAAGTTAAATTATTTTCAATAGATATATTATTTCACTCTAAATAATAAGATTAAAGCTTCGCAATGACGGATTTCGCTTCGCGAAATTCGTCACTTTATACTTTTAACTTTCTCCTTTATACTATTCTTTATGTCCAAACACTTAAACGAACTAAACGAACAACAGAAAAAGGCGGTTTTACAAAAAGACGGGCCGGTGATGATTATTGCCGGTGCAGGTGCAGGAAAAACCAAAACAATCACTCATCGAATTCTTAATTTAATCCAAGAAGGAACAAACCCTTCTTCTATTTTAGCTGTTACATTTACTAACAAAGCAGCGAAAGAAATGAGGAAAAGAATCGAAAAAATGCTTATAGAAGATAAAAAAGTTAATTTTCCAACAAGCCAAGAAAACCTTGAAAACAAACCATTTATAAGTACTTTTCATTCACTTGGGGTACATATTTTAAAAGAAAATGCACAAGAAATTGGATTAACAAGATACTTTAATATTTTTGATAGAAATGACTCAAAAAGAGCTGTTAAAGAATCTCTTAATAAGTCTAATATAGATCCAAAACAGTTTGAACCAGCTAAAATTTTATCTGTTATTTCGAGACAAAAAGGAAATTTTATAACTCATGAAAAATATTCCAAAAATGTTGGAAATGAATATTTTAAACAAATTGTTTCAACTGTTTGGAATAATTATGAAAAAATTCTTTTTGATGAAAAATCTTTAGATTTTGATGATTTACTTTTGAAATCAACTCTTTTACTCAAAGAAAATAAAAATATTAGAGAAAAATATCAAAATCAATGGAAATATATTCATATTGATGAATATCAAGACACCAACAAAGTTCAGTATGAAATGTCTCGTCTATTAGTAGGAGAAAATAAAAATATTTGTGCCGTGGCTGATGGAGACCAGTGTCTTTTACCTTCGACAAAAATTGAAACCAAGGAAGGAAAAAAGAGAATTGATAAAATCAAAAAAGGTGATGAAATTATAAGTGCTTCTGGTCGTGGTGATACAACTATTTCAAAAATTTTAGCTATAAAAAAAAGAAAATATAATGGTGAAATTATTGAAATAAAAACAAAAAAAGGATTTATTCTAAAATCTACCCCGGAACATATTACTTTTTCAAAATTTAGTTTAAATACAAATGTTTATTATACTTATTTGATGTATCGAAAAGATAAAGGTTTTAGAATTGGAGTTGTAAAAGGGGTTAGAAAAACAGGCAGACCTAACGGTCAAATGGAAAAAAATATTGGTTTTATGGTTAGATCTAACCAAGAAAAAGCAGATAGAATGTGGGTTTTAAAAGTTTCTAAAAATAAATCAGATGCAATTTTTTGGGAAAACTATTTTGCTTCGAAATATGGAATACCTCTTGTTGTTTTTTTTGATAATGGAAGAAAACTATCTTTAAACCAAAAACTTATAAATAAACTTTTTAAGAAAATAGATACAGAAAAAAGAGCTATTAAATTATTTAAAGAACTTAATCTTTATTTTAATTATCCCCACTATATTCCACAAGGTACAACACAATTAAATACAGAAAAAAAACGAATCAATGTTAAATTAACCATGTTTAGCGACACAAGAAAAACTTTATCTAGCCCATGGTGTGCTTCACGTGTTTCAATAAACACAACTGATATTAAATTAAAAAATAAATTAAAAAAAGCAGGTTTTAGTATTAATAAAGGTAAAAAAACAGATTGGAGAATAGATTTTCATAGACTTAATTATAAAGAAACAGAAAATATAGTTCAAAAAATATTAAATTTAGATAAAAATTTAATACTAAACAGAAGTGCTTTTATTACAAATAATAAAAAATTTGATTTTATGCCAGCTGGAAGCCTACATCCAACAATGAAGATTGGTTTTTATCGTAACGGAAAAATAGAAGAGGATTTAATAATTTCTATTAAAAAAACCAATTATAAAGGTTTTGTTTATGATTTAAATATAAAAAATACACATAATTATATAGCTGAAAATATTGTTGTACATAATTGTATCTACGGTTGGCGTGGGGCAGATCATACAAATATTTTTAATTTTGAAAAGAATTTTAAAAATACTAAAACTATTTTATTAGAACAAAATTATCGCTCAACACAAACAATTTTAACTGTTGCTAATGATATAATTAGAAAAAATAAAATTAGAAAAGATAAAAACCTTTTCACTAAAAATGAAGAAGGTGAAAAAATTAGTTTAATTTCTGGATATAATGAACAACAAGAATCTCAAAATGTTGTTCAAAATATTAAAAAATTACTAAAAAAAGGTGTGTCGGCTAATGAAATAGCTGTTTTATACCGTGCTAATTTTCAATCTCGGGTTCTTGAAGAATTTTTTTTAATAGAAAATGTACCTTATCAAGTTCTTGGAACAAAATTTTTCGAGAGAAAAGAAATTAAAGATGTTATTTCTTTTATAAAAGCTGGTCTAAACCCAGAAAGTCTAGTTGATGTTAAAAGAATTATAAATGTTCCACCAAGAGGAATTGGAAAAATAACTATTTTAAAATTATTTTCAGGAAAAGAAAACGAACTTAGCCCAGCAATGCAGTTAAAAATAGATAAGTTTAGAATACTATTGAAAAATATAGAAAAAAAAGTACTCACAAAAAAACCTTCTGATGTAATTCGTTTTGTAATTAAAGAAAGTGGTCTTGAAGAAAAATTAAAAAAAGGTACAGATGAAGATTTAGAAAGGTTAGGAAACATAGGTGAATTAATTACTTTAGCTACAAAATATGATTATTTAGAAGCTCCAACTGGGATTGAAAAATTACTTGAAAATGCTGTGTTAGCAACAGATCAAGACGAAATAGATTCTAATAAAGAACAAAAAAATGTGGTTAAATTAATGACGGTTCACACTTCAAAAGGTCTTGAATTTGATTATGTTTTTATAACCGGACTTGAAGATACACTTTTCCCAAGTAAAAGATTTGGAGAAAAACAAACAGAATCTCAAAAAGAAGAAGAAAGAAGACTTTTTTATGTAGCTTTAACTCGTGCAAAAAAGAAGTTATATCTTTCACATTCATCCGTTAGAACAATTTTTGGATCAAAACAAATGAACCCACCATCAGAATTTATTTTAGAAATAGATAAAAATTTAACTGAAGAAGAAAATATGAATGATATTGAAAATAACAGTGATGTTGTTTATTTAGATTTGGATGAAATATAGTATATTAATTTATAATTTTTAATGTTTTAAACATTTATTTATTCATTTTTTAATTTTATCATTGTTTATAATTTATCATTGTTATAAATTATAAATTCATAAATTAAAAATTGTTTAAAAACTGTTAAAAAACACCCTAATAACTTATATAATTAAAATTTAATAAAAATTAAAAAACACCAAAAATATCCTTTATTCACTTTATTTCAAAATTTATCCATATTTTATTCACACTTACTAAATACAAAATCATCTATATTTATCAATAAATTAACAAGTTTATCCACTTATTCACACTATATACATAATATAAATATTAAATATATATTATTAATATAATAATTATATGTCCATAAAATTTAAAAAAAAGAAATCATTAGGACAAAATTTTCTTAAATCTAAAGAAATTTTAAATAAAATTATAGAAACATCTAATTTAAATCAAAATGATATTGTTTTAGAAATTGGTCCAGGTAAAGGTATTTTAACTGAAAAAATATTAGAAAAAGCACAAAAAGTGATAATTATTGAAAAAGATGATAGATTAATTGAATTTTTAAACAAAAAATTTAAAAAACAAATAAAATTAGGTCAATTAAAAGTAATTCATAAAGATATTTTAGATTTTGAAGTAGATTTTAATGAAAAATATAAAATTATAGCTAATATTCCTTATTATATTACCGGACAAATTATTCGAAAATTTTTATCATCTACAAAACAACCCTATCAAATGATTTTAATGGTTCAAAAAGAAGTTGCTAAAAGAATTGTTGCTAAAAATGAAAAAGAAAGTCTTTTATCAATAAGTGTAAAGGTTTATGGGGAGTCTAAATATATAAAAACAGTAAAAGCTAAATATTTTTCACCAAAACCTAAAGTAGATTCAGCTATTTTACTCATAAATAATATTTCAAAAGATTTTTTTAAAGATTTAAATGAAAAAAGTTTTTTTGAATTAATTAAAGCTAGTTTTTCTCATAAAAGAAAATTATTAATAAATAATTTAAAAACTAATTTTAAAAAATTAGAAAAAGTATCAAAAAAAGAAATCGAAAGTATATTTGAAATAAATAATATTGATATAAAATCTCGTCCAGAAAATTTATCTATTAATGATTGGAAAAAAATTTTAAAATCTCTAAATTTCTAAATATTTATTACTTTTTATCCACATAAAACCAAGGTTATTTGGTATTTTTCTTGATATAATTTAGAAATGGAAAAAGACTGGCTTTCTTCTTTTTTAGAAAAATTGCCAATTAAAAAAGAATGGTTACCAAGTAAAAAACTTATTCTGATTTTTGGTGGAATAGGTTTTTTGTGGCTATCTTTTTCTACCGTTGTTTTTTTGAAAGATAATTTTTTAAAAGACAAGATTGGTTTTTTAATTGCAAGTAATGAAAGTTCAATAGACACAGAAAAAGATACAGACGGAGATGGTTTATTGGATTGGGAAGAAATTGCAATTGGTACTGATATAAAAAAGAAGGATACAGATGGAGATGGGGTAGATGATGGTGATGAAGTTAAAAAAGGAAAACACCCTCTTATCTCCGGTCCGGACGATGTTATTGTTAGTGACGGAATTATTTATAAAAGTGTTTTGTTAGATGGTAGTGGTTATGAAACAGATACATCTGATTTTATAAATAATTGGTTTGAAGGATATATAAGTTTACAAAATTCAGGTATTTCAAGTGAAGATAATCAAGTAAGTTTAGTAAAAAATTTACTTTTAGAAAATTCTGGTAAGAAAAATAAAAATATTTATACTCTTTCTGACTTAAATATTTCTGAAGAAAATACAAAAGAAAAAGCAGAAATATATAAAGCAAAATTAGTAGAAATCTTAGAAAAAGAACCAGAATATAACATTTTTAAGAATACTGATTTAATTCTAAATATTATCCAAACAGGTGATTTAAATATAGAAGAAGTTGAAATTTACAAACAATCTCATAAAGAAACTTTTGATGAACAAAAAACAGAACTCCTTTTATTAGAAACACCTATAGATATAGCCGAAAGCCATTTGTTTATGGTAAACACATTAGATGAAATTATTTTTATGATAGACGGTATAGGGAATGATCCTTTTTCAGCTATTACTAGTGTTGTTAGGTATCTTGATATAAATGATTCTTTTTTGAAAGAAGTAGATAATATTGTTTTTTATTTAGATAGTTTTGGTTTATACGAATCTTATTAAATATTATGATGAATAAAAAAAATCAAAAAATAATAATATTTTATTTAATATTTGTTTTTTTAACCCTACCTTTAATATCTGAAGCTAAGTGGTCAGATACTGATGATGCTTCTAATATATTAAGTGCTACCTATAATGCAGCAATAAAAGTATCTAATGCAGCAATATCAAAAGCAACATCTGGTTTGTATGCAAAAGAACTTATTTTTGATACAGCGGCTTATGCTGTAAATAAGGTATTGATGGAAGAGGTTTCAGAAGAACTTATTGATGCTATAAATAAAGGGGGTATTGATGGAGGAACCTTATATATATCAAACTTAGATAATTATTTATCTAAAAAAATGGATGATACTGCTAAAGATTTTTTGAAGAATGCTTTTAAAGATTTAGATAGTTCTTTTAAAACTGATGTTCAAAAGATATTACTTACTTCTTATAAAGATGCTGTGAAAAATAACAGTGAATTAAAAAGTACAATAACAGATGTTGATAAAACAATAAGCGATTTAAATAAGTTTTGGGACTGGAGTAAATATACCGAAATAATGAGTGAACCTGATAATAGTTCTTATGGTAGTTTAATTTCAGCTTCAGAAAAATTTGCTAAAAATGTTGAGGCAACAGAAAAAATAGAACAAGAAAAAACAGAAGATGGTTTTTCAAACAAAGAAGAATGTAAAGACCATTCTGTCTCAGATGGTAGTGGAGGAACTAAAACAATAAAACAATGTAAAACAGAAACACCCGCTTCTTCTCTTTCAAGATCTCTTTCTAATATTCTTGATTTACCAAACAAAGCAATGGCAAATGCTGATGAAATTTCAGAAATTTTAGGATCTATTCTTAAGGGATATATTATTGATGCTGTTGATGAAGGTATTAGTAATTTAACAGATTCGGATAGTGATTCTGCTTATTCTGGTAGTAGTAGTTTAACTCTAGGTAGTAGCTCTTCTGGTGGAGGTTCAGGTTCTGGAACATCTGGAACAAGTGGTTCCGGAAGTATTACTTATGGTGTTGGTAGTGGTAGTTCAAGCTCTGAAATATCTGGAGATTCAAGAAGTTCAGGAACGACAACTGAAAGTACCGGTCGTGTAAGTGCAACAACTACACTTACTCTAATGATTAAAAAGACATTAGAAGATGAAAAAAAATATTTAGAAACAAAGAGATTA
>CAYUZR010000008.1:0-1252 GCA_964449555.1 uncultured Candidatus Saccharibacteria bacterium | reverse complement strand
TGTTTATGCTAAAAAATACAAAAATCTCTAGAGGATATTTGTACTAAATGTAAAGGAAGTTCTGCTGACTGGGCAGCAAGACAAAGAGCTAATATGAATATTGCTGGTTCTTGTTCTAACTCTAAAGCAACTATAACAACAGTTACAATAACAAAAAAAGCAACAACAACATCATTAGGATCAACTACCGAAGAAACATTAATCAAAACAAGTTCAACTGTTGATGAAAAAGCAACAAGTACAATTGAGCAGTTAGAATATGATATTCAGGTATCAGAAGAAAATATTAAAAAATTAGAAGATTTACAACAAAAAGAAGCCCAAACAGAGGTTTCGTATAGTTCCTTAACAGAATTGTATGAGGAGTATGATGATATTAGATCAGAATTAGGTTCATTAACTGAAGTTAAAACAGAAACAGAAGAATTAAAAGTTATTCTTGCAGAAGCTGACAGAAGACTTGATGAGTGCTGGGTTCCTTCAACCAACGAAGCGGCTAATAGGGCTTCAAGTAAATTAGGAAGTTCTGTTAGTGGTATAAGTTCTAAAACCGGAGCAAATTCTAGTGATATTGCTGATTTATGGAAAGATATAACCGGAAGGTCATTAGGAACAGAGGGTTGTGAAAAAGTGGCTAAAACATCTGATAAGTCTGCTGGTATATTTGAATTAGAAACATTTAAAGGAAAATTATATGTTGGAATGTTTGGATATGGAAGTTCTAAAAAAAGTATGCTTTATGATGACAAATTAAAACCAATCTCTCCTGGAATTATTGGGGTTGAAGAATCTGTCTGTGCCCTTGAAGAATATAATGGATATTTCTACGCAAACACTGAGTCAGACGGAAAAATTTATAAATCAGCTGATGGAAAGAATTGGACTAAGGTTTATCAATATGATCATGTTGGTTGTGGATTAACAGTATTTAATGGATATATTTATGCAACTATTGCAGATTATCAAGACAGAATGAAAGCAAGGATTATAAGGTCAAGTAACGGAACAAATTGGCAAATTGTTTGGGCAAATGATACCCACTATATTAGAGATATTATTGCTTATAAAGATAAAATCTATGCATTTTCTGTTAAAAACAATAAAGCTTATTGGCACGAATCGTCTAACGGTGTTAATTGGACGGTAAAAGAAACAGAAGCTAGGTTTTTCAGAAGTCATGTATTTGGAGGAGATCTTTTCTTAGGTGCTTCGGGTAAATATACATCATCTGGTACAAGTGGTATTTGGAAAT
>CAYUZR010000007.1:0-20971 GCA_964449555.1 uncultured Candidatus Saccharibacteria bacterium | reverse complement strand
AGCTGCTAATCCTAGATGTAATTCTAAAATCTGACCAAGATTCATACGAGAAGGAACACCCAAAGGAGTTAAAATAATATCCACAGGAGTTCCATCAGCCATATGAGGCATATCTTCTACTGGTAAAATTCTTGAAATAACACCTTTGTTTCCATGTCGTCCTGCAAGTTTATCTCCAACAGAAACTTTTCTTAGATTAGCAATTTCAATATAAATTTTCTTTATAATTCCAGATTCATTTATATCTCCAGCTTCTCTTGAGAAAACTTTAACACTAACAATCCTACCTTTTTTACCTCCTGGCATTCTCAGTGAAGTATCTTTAACATCTCGAGCTTTTTCACCAAAAATAGATTTCAATAATCTCTCTTCTGGGGTTAATTGTGTTTCTCCTTTAGGAGTAATCTTTCCAACCAAAATATCTCCTGGCCCAACTTCAGCTCCCACTCGGACAATTCCCTCTTCATCAAGGTCTTTCAATTTTGCTTCACTAACATTAGGAATATCATGAGTTGTAACTTCTGCTCCTAATTTTGTATCTCGAACATCTTCTACAAATTCTTCAAGATGAATCGATGTAAGTTTTTGATTTTTAACAAGATTTTCAGAAATAATAATAGCATCCTCGTAGTTAGCACCAGACCAAGACATAAAGGCAACTAACATATTTTGCCCAACAGCAATTTGTCCTCTGTCTGAAGAAGAAGCGTCTGCCAAAACATCTCCTTTTTTAACTTTCTGTTTAAGATTAACAGATGGCCTATTACCGAAGACTGATTTATCATTTGTTCGAACAAGATGACTTAAATTATATTCCTTTTCTTTTCCAGATAAATTTTTAACTTTTATTTTTTTAGCATCTACATATGATACAGTTCCACTTTCTTCAGCTAAAATAAGTCGTCCAGTATCTCTAGCTGCTCTTTCTTCAACTCCTGTTGCTACTAATGGTGCATCTGGAATAATACAAGGAGTAGCTTGTTTTTGCATATTTGATCCCATCAATGCTCTATTGGCATCATCGTGATTCACAAAAGGAATCATAGAAGTCGCAATTGAAAAAGCTTGTCCCGCTGCCACATCCACATAATCAACATCTTCTCGTTTTACCATAACTGGTTTTCCTGTATTTCTTGCCTCTACTTTCTTATCAGTTATTTTTCCATTTTTATCATAATTTAAAGCGGCATGAGCAATATTATAATTCTCCTCTTCTAGTGCGTTTAAATAAACAATTTCTTTTGTTATTTTTCCATTTTTAACTTTTGAATAAGGCGTCTCTATCATTCCATAAGGATTAATTCGAGAATAAGCAGACAATCTTAAAATCAAACCAATATTCTGACCTTCTGGAGTTTGAATTGGACAAAGTCTACCATAATGAGATGAATGAACATCACGAACCTCAAATCCAGCTCTTTCTCTAACCAAACCTCCTGGTCCCAAAGCTGAAAGTGTTCTCAAATGCTCAACTTCATCTAAAATATTATGCTGTTGCATAAATTGTGATAATTGGTTTTGGGTAAAAAATTCTTTAATCCGAGCTTGTAAAGGTCGTGGACTTATAAACTGAACAGGTAAGCTAGCATCTGTATCAATAATAGACATTCTATCTTGAATATTTCTCTTCATCTGTAACATTCCTACTCGAAACTTTTGTTGAATCATTTCTCCAAAATATCTAAGTCTTCTTGAACCTAAGTGGTCGATGTCATCTTCGCTTGCTCCTGGAGTAGTATTCAACTCAACAACTTTTTTCAAAATTATTTCTAAATCATCCATAGAAACAAGTCTTTCTGCGAGAGCTTTTTTGTCTAAAGGTTTTTTAAACCTCTTATTGAATTGAAATCTACCAACTTCCGATAAATCATATTTTTCAGTACTCAACATTGAATCAAGAAATTCTCTGGCATGACCAGTAGCAACCATTCCTCCATCTCGTAATTTTTTATAAATCTCAACAAATGATTGATCGGCCGTTTCTGCAGGATCTTTGTCAACAGAAATTTGAATAACTTTATTTAACTCTTTATCTTTGAATAATTTTGTCAAATCATCTGAGTCACTAATTATTCTCAGAAGAGAAGATATTGGAAATTTTCTTTTTCTATCTATTTTTACATAAATCACTCCATCAGCCTCTGACTCAATTTCAATCCATGCTCCTCTTTGAGGAATAATTTTAGCTCCAAAATATTTTTTTCCTTTTATTTCTTGCGCAGTAAAGAAAACACCAAAAGATCTAGATAACTGAGGAACGATAACTCGCTCAACTCCATTTATAATAAAAGTCCCATGATTAGTCATCATCGGGAAATCAACCAAAAAGATATCTTGATTCTTTTCAGTTCCTGTCATTTTATTTTTTAGTTTGACTTTTGCAGTCAATGTAGATTTATATGTATCTTTATTATTTTTTGCTTCGAATTCATTTGCTTCTGGTTTCCCAAATTCAAAACCTTTGAATTCCATCTCAAATTTTTTCTCAGAATAATCTTTTATCGGAGAAAACTCACCTAACACTTCTTTAACACCTTCTCTAACAAAAGTTTCAAAAGAAGCTAATTGAGCCTCAACTAAGTCTGGCATTTCAACTAGAGGTTTTTTGTATTTATTGAAAAACTTTTGTTCTATTTTATTCTTTGTGGACATATATTTTCTAGTTTTTAGTTTGTAGTGAGTAGTTAGTAGAATAAAACTTTATCTCGTAAAATTTTAACTGTATTACTCTTTTAATAAAATTTGCACGATAAAGAAAAACAATCCTCGATTAGAGGTTTTTATATAAAATTTTTTCTATTTTATGCGATTGTTAAACAAAATATAAACGTTTCGTTTATATAAACTCCTCAGCTCAATAATACAAATTCACTTCGTTCATTTGTATTATTCTCGCTTTACGTCGTTTATAAACCAACCACCCTTCTGCCTAGGCGGTTTTATTTGTTACTAATAAAAAGGTTAGAAATGCAACCGCAACTCAATCAATAGCCTGCCGTTATTTAAGTGTTGTTAGTCTATATTAAATAAAATAGTTTGTCAAGAAAATCATTTGTCAACCCGCACACCTTTAATCCAATCGTCCCTTTTGACATAATTGTGAAAAAACCAATATACGTTGAAAATACAATGAATTTTAAGATGAATAATTATATATTTTTTAAAATAATTGGATTAAAGGTGTGGGAGTCAACTGTGGATAAATCTAAAAATATAACAAAAAAGTAGGTGGTCGAGTCACTTATTTTTTGTTATATTTTTAGATTAGAATCATGAATTATGAATTACGAATCATGAAAAATTTAAACGGCTCATGCATGAGCCGTTTAGGTGGCTTAATGAAGCCTTTTCTAGGTATTAAAAAATAAACACCTCACCGATGAGGCGTTTATTTTTATATTTTTTGATAAAAAACAGACCTTCCTGTACCTCCAACCTGTATGATTTTCCTTTTATTCTCTAAATTTTGAAGATATCTTGTTGCTGTTGCATCAGATACATCTAATATTCTTTGAATATCATTATTTTTTATTTGTCCTTTAGCTTCAATAAACTTCAAAATCAATTGTTCTTTATGTGCGCTTTCATCAATAATCTCTGTTTTTTCTTTATCACCCGCTAAAACACGATATGCAAAATATCCAATAACAACTCCTATTGCAAAGTATATTAATATTAGTTGATAATTCATAAAGTTAATTAATAGTTTTTAGAAATTAATTAGTACATTCTCCCTCAATATAAAATTCTACCAAAGGATTCGAACAAGCCTGACATGAATTTCCATAAGTTTCGTAAACAGGATGACACGGTTCCGTGACACATTGCACATTTACTGTTGCACATACAGGTGTATAGTCTAAAGTACAAATATCGACATTTCTTTGATTTTCTTCACAAACAATATTATTAATAGGTTTTGCTCCAGTACATCGCCAATTAATTTCAGCTGTTTTTTCTTCTTCGCTCACAACACAAGCTGGGTTACAGCCATCTTTTTCAAGTTCTGGCATCCTTTCTAAATTAAACCACCAAGTTTTCGTAATAGGATTATAATTAATTTCCTCATCTCTATGAGTAACAACACCAGTCATAGAACAATCTTTGTTACTCTTCGCAATTATAGAAGCATCTTCTTTAGAAATCAAAGGTGGAATTTCTTCTGTAAAAGTGTCCCCCGCCTTACTCTTACATTGTCTAGGATAACTCTCCATAACAGAATTCCCCTCAGCAACACATTCTTCAAAATTAGTAACAATAGTTACCTCTCTAACACTGCTAGCAAAAAAGAATCCTAATCCAACTAACACAATTATTAAAATAATTAGATTTGTTTTACTCATGTCATTTTTAGTTAATTTATATAAGAAATTATATCATACCCTACACAACATAAAATTTATATCAACATTATACTATACCGTAATTTTGCAAAATTCCAGTATTGTTTTTCCCTTCTCAGTTAAAGCATGACGAATAGAGTTACCATCCGATCGTTTCATAATAATTCCTGATTGAGCTAATTTTCTAATATGATCAGAACCTGTATTAAAATTAATCTTTAATTTTTCGCAAATTTCATCTACTGATAATTCTGGTTTTTTGTTTAATAAAAAAATTATTTCAATTCTTCTATGGTTAGCAAAGCCTTTGACTAATCTCTCTAATATATAAAATTTTGTTCTTTTTGAATCCATGATGAATAATTATAGTATACCAGTATTTTGCAAAATACCGGTATTGTTCATATGGGGATATGGGGATAAAGGGTAAAAATGATGTTAAATAATATTAAATGATGTTAGGGGGTAAAAAATAAAAAATAAAGGATCCCCGCAGCAAGCTGACGGGGTATTGTTGAACTCGCTTCGCTCGTACTTTCTCGAAGCAGAGCTTCGAGGTATTTACCTATAATTTCAAACGAGGACGGATAAAAATAAATAAAAAATTCTTTTCTATTTATTTTTATATCGTCCGAGCGAAGGAATTATATAATTCTTATATATTAACTCCTCGGCTCGGTAATAGAAAAACTCCGCTACGCTACGTTTTTCTATTACTCTCGCTCTACGTCGTTAATAAAAATCACAGAAATATATTTCTGTGATTTTTATTTTTTGTTTCTTTTTTCTATTATTCTTTTTCTTCAACTGAATCTTCTTTCTTTTCTTCTTCTACTTCTTTATCTTCTGTCTTTTTCTCCTCTTTTGATTCTTCAGTCTTTGCCTTTTCTTTTGAAGATTCCTTTGTTGTTAACTTTTCTCCTGTAGCTTCTGCCTCTTCAGTTGTCTTTTCTTCATCGGGTATTCTAGCTTCAGTTTTTTCCTCAGTAACTTCTTCTTTTTGAGTTTCTTCTGTTGGTTCCTCATCTTTACTCTCAGCTGTCTCTTGTTCTTTTTCTACCTTCTTTTCTATTGGAGATTTTCTTGGAAGAACATTTTTCTTTTTTCCTTCTAAGATTTTCTCATTAATTAAAATATTGTGAACAGTATCTGAAAGTTGTGCTCCGGTAGCCATTAATTCTTTAACTCTTTCACCATCAACTTTTCGGATATCTTTCTTAGGATCATAGTGACCAAGGATTTCAAGAAACCTTCCACTTCTTGGTCCGTTTTTAGAATCAGTTAAAACAATCCTGAATGAAGGATCGTGTTTTCTTCCAACTCTTTGTAATCGAATTTTTAACATAGCCGATATACTAACAAAAGAAGTACCTAAAAGCAACAGTTAAAAGAAAAAATCCCCCGCACATAACCGCGGGGGATAAATAAAACAAGAAATATAGACTTAGTCCTTTTTCGTTTCAACAACAGGCCATACTTCGATTAGAAATTTGATGGTATCAGCCAAATCTATACTTCCTCCACAAACCTCAGTAACAATAGAAGTATTTAGAACACCTTGCTTTTCCAACGAATTAAGTCTTTCTTTTTTTTCTTCCATATTACAATCACAGGTAAGTCCTGCAATGTAAGCATCGGGGTATTCTCGACGCAAATATTCAAGAAAGGTACAAGTCTTGCTAAAACCTGTAAGACCCATGTAAACAACAAACATAGTATTCGTTGACTCACAAAAAGAAGAGGCGTTGTCTTGCAAAAAACAATCTTCTACTTCCTTTTGAGACCTTTCAACCATGTTATCATACCGTCGTAGTAAAAATGGTGAAGCAAATGCAGAAAGAAGAAACTGATCTCTTTCTGCTATAGCTTCTTTAGTATCCGCTGTAACATAAATAACAAGATTTTTCTTTCCCGTATCCACCGAACCACGATTAAACCCCCAAACATCATTGTAAGTGCAGAACAAAGCTGCTAATTTATCTTTCCCACTAACTATTGCAGGAATTGTCTTCAAAAAACTTTGAACATTTTGCATGTGTATCCTCCTTTTCTTTTTTGTGTTTGTATATTTAATTTATCTTTCTTTCTGAGAAAGATTGTACTATAAGTCAAAATATATGTCAATAACAAACAAAAAATAAAAAATTGTAAAAATATTGACAAAATGGTTATTTTAATATAAATTAGTGATTAGAATAGTGTAGATTCAAAAACAAATAAAAAGGAGATAAAAACAATGATGACATTAACAGAATCAGACAAACTTGTTACACCAATACTTCAATCGAGAGTTTTCAAAAACCATAAAATTCTTCAAGAAAAAGTAGCTGAGGGAAGAAAACTGTTTGAGGGGTTTAAATTAACCAACCCGCTTCAAATTAACCAGTGCGAAATTCTTGACAAAGAAAAAGAAAGGTTTTTCAGAGAATTTATCGCAATGTATGAAGAAATACTAACCAACAGAGTTCTAACCGAAGTGATGATAAGTAAATCTCCCGCTTTTGTTAATAAACTTTCTGAGACTATCTTCAATCAACTAACCAAAGAAAGTAAAAAGAAAGCCACTGCTATTGTTGGAATACTTCCTTTTGTACATATGCATATATCTTTTGAGATGGCTAGAAGGTTGAATGGATTCCGCAAATGGAATTTCAAACAGTTTTTTTGGGAATTCTGGAAAAAACCATCTTGTCGAGGTATTTATACAAAATATAACACAAAGAGTAGAATCGTTATCCGTAAACAAACCCCTACAAGATTAAGAGACAAAATAGTGGTTGCAGGATTTTTATTCGATTCTCCCGAAAAACACCTGGAAGATATTCCGTGGAAACACACTCCAAAAGCACACAGGGATTATGAAATGTCTTTGTTGTTACAAGATCAAGAATGGATAAACGAATTCATAGAAAAAGAAACTTTTGGTGAACTTATTCAAACAATCATCTTACCGATCCCTTATGATGATTATGATGAGTTTATGGTAAATATAGAGAAGTGATTTTTTCAGTGACAAAAACTAAAAGCCGTCGGTATACCGACGGTTTTTTTATTTTTTAATCTTATTCAATTTCTAAAAGTTTTAAAACTTTATCACGATCAACTGCCCAAAGAAAAGTAGATAGTCTTGGACCTTTATTTTTTCCAATCAAAAGATTATAAACAACTTTAAAGAAACTTCTTTGATTCGGCGCGTTTTCTTTGTCGCTTAAATTTTTATCTTTTGGAATATCATAAACAAAAGTTTCAATATCCTTAATAGTTTTTTTGTCTTTAGATTTTAATCTATCAAATAATTTTTTAATATTTACTTTGTCCTCATTTGACATCTGCTTCAAAAAATCTTTGTTTATCTTATCGTTTAATTTAATTAACTCATCTTTATTATATGTTTCTAACCAATTTTTTGCCCTTGGTAACCGTACATCAATTGATTCTTCGTCATATTTTAATTCAAGTTCTTTCAGAATTTCAAGTAGTTTCTTTTTATCCCATTGAATTATTTGACCAAAACCAACAATTTGTCTAAAAGGAATTGGATTTTTAAAAATATTTTTTTCAGATAATCCAGCCAATATAAGCGATACCTTGTTTGACGCTTCAAGTTCATCAGAAATAAACTCGCCTGTTTCTTTGTCAAACTCATTATATTGACGATAAATTTCTGTATCAAAGGCTAAAGAAAAACTTTGTTTTGGCCTTCTTCTAAAATACAACCATTTTAAAATATTTGGAGTATAAATTTCCAACAATTGTTTTGGAGAAATACTATTTCCTTTTGATCCAGACATTTTACCGCCTAACCCTTGTAAGCCAACAAACTCATATCCTTCAAAAACAGGAGGTTGTCCATCAAAAACTTCTTTTATTATTTGACTCGAAACATCATAACTTCCTCCTGGCGAAGAATGATCTTTCCCAGCTGGTTCAAAATCAACTTTTTCAAGTTTCCAACGCATTGCCCAATCAACTTTCCAAGCTAATTTTACAATCCTTTTTTTTGTTATATCAATAGTCTCTTCTTGACCAGTATCAAAACATTTGTAAGTTATTTTTTTATCTCCATCATAATCAATTATTTTTGTATTATCTTTTCCATTAAAGCTTGAGTAAACAGAGATTGGATAATAATTTTTTTTGTATTTTTCTGGATTAATATTTTTATTTTCTTTTCCTTTTTCAGTCATAAAAGAAAGAAGAATTTCAGCGATTTTTTTTCTATTTTGAAGTGCGAAAATTATTAAATCATCATACTTACCAGAAATATATTCTTGGGTTTGATATCTATACTCTAAGTCAATATTAAGTTCTTTCATCGACTCTTCAAATTCTTTTTCGTATTTTTCTGCATAGGATGAATACTTACCGTCAGGACAAGGAACTTTTGATAAAGGTAAGCCAATATATTCCTCAAAAGAAGAATCTACCCCTACTGGCACTTTTCTAAAACGATCAAAATCATCCCAAGAAAAAATGATTTTGACTTTTTTACCCCTATTTTTTAACTCTTGAAAAACACCCAATGAAGTAACAACATCTCGTAAATTACCAAAATGAATAATCCCAGAAGGGCTTATTCCAGCAGCACAAGTATATATTTCCTCGTCAGGAAAAACCTCTAAAACTTCATCAGTAAATAATTCACTCCAATGTTTTGTTTCTTTATTATTAGTCACAATTAGATGAAAGGTTAGTAAGTTACAAATTTTTGCAGAGCAAAAATATTTTAGAAATTAGTAATTAGATATAAAAATACTTCGTCTTGTATAAACTCCTCGACTCGGTAATATAAAAACTTCACTTCGTTCGTTTTTATATTACCCTCGTTCTACATCGTTTATTAGAAATTAATTAAAAAGATTTTAAGAAATCTTTTTAATTTCATACTCCATAGCTCCATTTGGTGCTTCGAAAATAAATTTGTCTCCTTTCTTTTTTCCTATCATAGCACTAACTAAAGGAGATTCAACTGAAATTTTCCCCTTGGCCATATTAGCTTCTTCTGCACCGACAATTTTGTAAGTAATCTTATTTTTACTTCCTTTTTTTGCAACGATAACTGTTGCTCCAACACCAACTTCATTTTTCTTACCACCTTTAACAACTTCGGCACTTAAAAGGATATTTTCAATCTGATTAATTCTTTGTTCTAAGTTAGCTTGATCTTCTCGGGCTTGTTGATACTCTGCGTTTTCTCGCAAGTCACCCAAAGCGGCCGCCGTATCTAATTCTTTAGCTATTTCTTTTCTTCTTGTGGACACCAAAAAATCTAGCTCTTCTTCAAGCTCATCGTGTTTTTCT
The DNA here is from genome assembly GCA_964449555.1 of uncultured Candidatus Saccharibacteria bacterium. Taxonomy (GTDB): domain Bacteria; phylum Patescibacteriota; class Minisyncoccia; order Phycocordibacterales; family UBA12079; genus UBA12079. Next base: position 11,327 of record CAYUZR010000007.1, on the reverse strand, counting down.
TTAGTTAGATATTGTTTTTCTACCATTTTTTTAAATATTATTCCCTCCATACTATCACATTGAAGTAATTTAAACCACAAAAAAACACAGTAAAATAAATTCACTATGTTTGTTAGACAAAAATTATAAACAGCGCATAGCCGTCTGAAATTCGTCCCAGTTTTTTATTTGCAAGACAGTCAATTTCGCAAGAACTTTTTCATTTGCCTTCATTTTATCATCCTTTTCAATTTTTTTAATCTAAGCTATTAAATATTTTTATTGCAAGTTGTCGTGACTGTTCAAACTTTGATTTTCCTATTTTTGTAACTTTTGAAAACTTAATTGGCTTTCTTTTTGTAGAAAACTCTTTCTTAATTAAACCTTCTTTTACCAATCGATTTAAAGTAATATAAACTCCACCAGCACCAGTATTACTATTAAACTCCTTTATCATCTCTATGTGAATATCTTTTGCTGATAGTTTTCCGCTTGAATTTAGTAAAATTGATAAAATTATCTGCTCATTAATATTTAATATCATAAAATCCCCCCTTATTTTTTGTTTTACTCTATTCCGAAACTAATATTAACACAAAAACTTATTTTACAAAATATTTTTTTACCCTAGATTTCCATGTCATTTATCTAAAAAAACAAAATATTAAATAATTCCAAAATTGGATGTAGTTTGGCTTTATCTTGAAAAATTAATCACAGACACTAGGTTACTCATTCAGTTTTAAAAAATAATAAATTTTCTTTTAACACAAAACACCTTCGTCCTATCGGACTTCAGGTGTTTTGTGTTAGAAAATTTATTATTTTTTAAAACTTCACAGTAGCACCAGTCTCTCGTTCGTAATTTTTGAACTAAAACCAAAATTCACCGATTTTGGAATTATTTCTCAAAATATTCTAGACGATTCTGATTCATCCACTCAAAAACTTGTCTCATAACATAAAGACCTCCAATAGTATTCCTTACTGGTCCTCTTTCCATTATTACAGCAAAAGCATACTTAGGTTCTCTATAAGGGAAAAATCCAACAATCCAAGAGTTGACCATCTTTTTGCTCGCCCCTAATTCGGCGGTTCCTGTTTTTGCGGCTATATCTACAAAGCTGACATTAAGACCTTGAGCTGTTCCTTCTAAAACAGCATCTCTCATTCCTTCACGGACAACCTGAAATTTATCTTCATTAATTTCAATTTTTGAAAGAATCTCTGTTTTTTGATTTTTAATTAAAAGGGGTCGAAGAATTTCTCCTCCATTAGCTACAGAAGCAATAGCCCTTACTGCTTGAATAGGTGTTACCTGAAAACCATACTGCCCTATAGATGTATGGTAAGTATTACCAATGAGCCAATCTTCTCCAAAAACTTCTTGTTTCCATTGTGGATTAGGAATAATACCGATAGCTTCTTCTAAAAAATCAATTCCGATTTCTTCAGCGAAACCAAACATCTTCATATATTTATTTATATTATCAATCCCCATTCCTTTTTGATTTTCAAAACCACCGCCTATTTCGTAAAAATATACATCAGAAGAGACAGCTAAAGCTCTTCTCATATCTACCCAACCGTGAGCCTTCCAATCTTTGAAGACTGTTGGTTTATCTGGAAAGTAAGGGTTTGGAATTGAAATAGAACCGGTACTCAAAATTGATTTATACGGATCAATAACACCTTCATTTAAAGCACCGATTGCCATAATTGGCTTTACAATAGACCCTGGAGCATAAAGACCGTCTATCACACGATTTAGAAAAGGATTATTTTTGTCAAAAATATATTCAGCAATTTTATTATTATCATCACTGTTAGTCATGATATTTGAATCGTATTCTGGACAACTAGTCATGGCAATAACTTCGCCAGTTTCTATATCCATAATAACCCCTGCTCCACCAGAAAAACCAACATTATCTGCTAAATCATTTATGGAATCATACAAAAATGATTGTAATTCAGAATCAACAGATAGAGTAACATTCTTCCCCTTTTCTGGTGGTTGAATAATTAATTCAGATTGTACATCCATCAAAGCATCTGTTTCAACAATTTTCAAACCATTTTCTCCTTTTAACTTCCTATCGAGAACTTTTTCAATCCCATCTTTTCCGATAATTTCAGTCTCATAATAATTTCCTTTTTTGTCTTTCAATGGATATCCAATATAACCCAAAAGAAGTGATGAACCAGAACTTTTAATATATTCTCTTTTAGCATGTTCTTCACCCTCTTTTTCGTTAATAGTGTTCCATGCCATTTCTACACCATTCCGATCATAAATAACCCCTCTTTCTGTAAAAATAACAGAATGCTTGAGACGATTATTTTCACTCCTTGATAAATATTTTTCGCCATCAATAACTTGAAGAGAAAATAATTTTACTGAAAAAATAATTAAAACTAACAGAAAAAAAACACCTAAAAAGAAAATTGTATTTTGTCCAATAGGTTTTTCAATTCGTCCTTCAAATTGTTGTGTATCAAATTTGGGTAAATTAGAAGAATCCAAAAATATTTCGTCTGGAGCAATTTCACCACTTTTTCTTTTTTTTCTTCTAAATAATTGACTTATCATTTATTTAGTATATATTAAGGATGGAAAAAATAAAAATATTTAAAAAACAAAAAGGAGATTTCGATGAAAAAAATAACAACTGTTTATCCATACGATGGAACTCATCATATTTTAAGTTCCGAAGCTGTGTTAGATTTGGTCTTAGGAGTCGCCATTGCAACAAGTGCTTATATAGGAACAATATTTTTGTTCTCACAACAATGGGTTTTACAATTTATGGGATTATTTTTTATAGGACTTATTTATCTGCCACTTAAAGAAATACTACCTGATTTACATTTAATATATAAAACAAATATACATCGAGGTTTTTTATGGCTTGTCATTATCCTGCTTATAATAGTTATCTTGATATATGTAATAGGTTTCTATAAAATTATTTCTCAATAACAAATCAAAAATAACTCGTTTACAAGAAGCAAACGAGTTATTTTTTATTAAATATTAAATCCTAAGTCTCTTTTTAAAACCATTAATTACAAAATATAATACAAAAGTAGCTAATAAATAAAAATAAGGAATATTATTGAAAATTTCTCGCGGAACTGCATAAAATGTATCTAACAAAATAGCAAAGACAAAAACTTCATAAAAACGATTGAATATAAAAAGTCCAGCAATAATCAAAAACCCTGAAAACCACCATGGCAGGAAAAAGATACTGAGTAAAATCAAGATGTCTAATGTTATTCTTTTAGTTTTTTGAGATAACATTTTTCAAAATTTTTAATTTATAATTTTAAATTTTTTAACAATTTCTTAATGAATTAATTTTTGATGTTTTAAACATTTTTTCATTTTTAAATTTTATCATTGCTTATAAATTCATAAATTATAAATTAAAAATTCAAACAAAATTATCAACAAAATGTTAATTCAAATTTATTATTCAGTTTCATTTTTAGTTGTAATATCTTTACTTATCCCCACCCATCTTAATTCAAATAAATTAATTTTAGATTTTACTAATAAAGTTTGAAAAGAATCGGTCGGGCTTGTAGAAATCATAACAACAGAACCGATAACGAAAGAATTAATATTTGGTATTGTAACAGGATCACCTTCTTCTATATTTAATTCTTTAGGAAGTTTGATTTCGAAATCTCCGCCACCCCTACCAATTGCTACAGCAGGAATATTATAAAGACCAACAGAAACATTTGTTTGTGTTTGAGCAGATGAATATAATCTTACTTTCGACATTTTACTTTCAACCTTATCTACTTCTCCAATCACAATATTTCCAAAAGCAAATACCTTGTTTCCCCTTTTTATATCTAGGTTTTTACCAGCATCTACAATTAAAGAATCATAAACCGAAACATTTGGTTTTACTAAAACGGTCGCTAAAATTAAATCTCCCGGTGCTCTAACCCTTCCCAAAATTTCTTTCAATTCAATATTCTCTTTTAGTAAATTATTCCTATCTGCCAGCATCATTTCAGCCTCAAGAATATCTTTTTTGAGCTGTCTATTACTAATCAATAATTGTTTTTTTGAAACCAAAAAACTTGCAGGATTTATAAGTTGTTCTGTTATTTCATTTTTTGTGACCCAAATAGGATAGGTTACAAATTTTAATACACCTCCTAAGACAGCTAAAATATGAGAGTAAAAAAACAAAACAAGCAATAATAAAAAGATCCAAAAATATTTTCTTTTCTTTTTTCTGCTATCTCTTAAGTGGTAATTCATCATCATTTTGAATTAATATCTCTTTAAAATTATCTAAATCTTCTAAAATAGTTCCTGTTCCTCTTGCAACTGCTGTAAGTGGTTCATCAACTATATAAACAGGTACATCAACATATTTACTCAAAAGTCGATCTAATCCATCTATCAAAGCACCGCCACCTGATAGAAAAATTCCTCGATGAATAATATCAGAAACAATTTCTGGTGGAGTTGATTCAAGTACTTCCTTCACCGCATCAAGAATAATATCTATGGAAGGCGTCATAGCTTTTCTAATGTCATTGTTTGTGACAACAATTTCTTTTGGTAAGCCTGTTATTAAATCACGACCCCTTGTTACAAATTTAGACTTTTGTCTTTGAGGAACAACAGAGCCTATTGATATTTTTAAATTTTCAGCTGTTTTTTCTCCAATAAGCATTCTATACTCATCACGCATATAAGTGATAATATCTTGATTAAATTTGTCCCCTGCGATTCTCAAATTTCTTGAGTTTACAATTCCCCCGAGAGAGATAACTGCTATATCAGTTGTACCTCCTCCAATATCAACAATTACACTTCCAACAGGATCCTGCACTGGCAAACTATGTCCAATAGCTGCAGCAACCGGCTCTTCAACAATATGAACTTCTCTTGCACCAGCACTTTTTGTAGCGTCTCTTACAGCTCGAGTTTCAACATTTGTAATCCCTGACGGAACCCCAACCAAAACTCTTGGACCAATAAAATTACTTGATTCTTTTTGTGCCTTTCCAATGAGATAAGCGATCATTTCTTCAGCTGTTTCGAAATCAGAAATTACTCCCTCCACAAGAGGCTTTACTGCTGTAATATGAGCAGGAGTTCTCCCAAGCATTTTCTTTGCTTGAGCACCAATCGCTACAAGCTGTCCTGTTTTCTGATTAACAGCTACTACAGATGGTTCGTCTAAAACAATTCCTTTTCCACGAGAATAAACAAGAGTATTTGCTGTTCCAAGATCAATTCCAACATCGTTAGAAAACCATTTGTCAAATTTCTTTTTTAAAGCTTTTGTTATTTTTTCAAGAGATAACATAGTCATATAATATTAACTTATATATAGTTAAATTACAAATTTTGATAACATCTGGCCATTAATTATTAACTTTTGACAACTTTAAAAAAATAAAAGATGGTATTTATACCAGCTTTTAATCAACAAGGTCGAGAGGATCAATTCTGTCCCAATTATCTAACATAATCATTCCGTCTGCTTCAATACAACGAACACAAACTATCTGATTATTAATTTTTCCAAACTCATAACCTTTTGTAATTTTATTTTCGACAATAAAATCAAGTCTCTTTTTTCTTTTTTCTAATTCTGCTTTTTGAGCACCAACCTCTTCAACATTTTGAAAAGGGCAATCAGAAGCAAATCTACAAAGTTGTTCCTTTAGTTTTTGTTTTGCTCTATTGGACATTCTTAAACCTCCTCGTCTAATTAAAAACCAAATCTAAATAACAAAATACATTAAAATAGATAAAATATCAACTAAAATCGTTCACAAATACATTAATTTTGTGTATTATACATAAATATAAATTGCCGGATCGTCGTAATGGTGGGAATGAAACAAAAACCACTTTTTGTTTCATCCGATTTCTAGCGAAGCTAGAAAATTTCCGTTGTGATTTCTGTGCAAAGTTGCCGGATCGTCTAATGGTAGGACACGGGTTTCTGGTACCCGGTATCTAGGTTCGAGTCCTAGTCCGGCAACTTTGCACAGAAGAACAGGAAATAGGGGTTTCTGGTACCTAAAACCTTGTTACGTAGCATGCTACGTAACAAAGCAAAAAAACAAACGCCCCACAGGTGGGGTGTTTGTTTTTTTATTAAACACGAACCTAATTATCCCAAAATTAGATGAGATTCGTTTATTTTTTTGAAAAAATTTCGTGAGCCGTATTTCAAATACGGTGAACGGAATTTTGAGAAAAAAGAGACGAATATCGCTAATTTTGGAATAATTAGACTTTGAGGTATCGCTGTATGGCAAGATACGCCGAAACAACTCCCAAAATAATTCCTGACACAATTATAATCGCTGAAATACTAAAGAAATTACCCAGATAGTGGTCAAACATATTTAAGGCAAATAATTTCTGTGTGAAATCACCTAGATAATACGCCAATGGTAAAAAGACAATCAGCGTACAGAATGCAGAAATTAATCCGTAGGCTATCCCAGCCATAACAAAAGGTCCTCTAACATATTGATTGCTGGCACCCACTAAACGCATCACTGAAATTTCTTCTTTTGAAATATAGATAGTCAAACGGATTGTATTAAAGGTAATGATAATAGACATAACTACTAAAATTAAAGTTACGATAAAACCAATTTTTTCTGTAGCTATTATTATTTTAGATAACTTATCAATCACAACTTTATTTTGATAATAATTTACCTTATCAATAATTGAGACACCTTCACCAGACAGAGCACTATCACTACTCAAAAAACTAGCGATGCTTTCATACTGACTGGTTTCTTTTGCTTGAATATTTAAAACTGCTCCTAATGGATTATCATTTAATTCTTCTAAGGCTTGCAATGTGAGTTGATCGTCACTATGTCTTTCTCTAAAATTTTCAAGAGCTTTTTCTCGAGAAACATATTCAACAAATCCAACTTCTGGAAGTGATTCTATTGATTTTTTTAAGTAAAGAATATCCTCTTCAGGTGCTGTAGTCGTAAAGTAAACATTTATATCAACCTTATCTTTTATTTGCCCCAAAGCTGAATCAAGCATAGCGTTGCTAAAAATAAGTGAGCCAAAAACAAACAAAGTTATAATCATAACTAATACGGATGAAAGCGAAACTATTCTACTTCTCCACATATTTGTTAAGGCTGATTTTGTTATTCTTTTTGTGTTTGTTATTAACATATTTTTTTAATTAAAAATTAAAAAACAATTTCGAGTTTCAAATTTCTAATTTCGAATAAATTTTAAATGTATTAATTTTATAATTTCTAAATACAACCAATTGTTTCAAAATTTAGTAATTCAAAAATTCGATATTAAGTCGAAATTCGAAATTCATCATTCGAAATTGGAAAATTTTCCCTAAAGGGAAAATTTTCCTCCTTTATCATCTCTTGTTATTTTTCCCGCATCCATTGTAATAACTCTTTTGCCAAGCGAATCAATGACTCCTTTGTTGTGAGTTGTAAGAATTACTGTCGTTCCAAGTTCATTAATTTTTTTTAAAATTTGAACTATTTCATATGTATTAATTGGATCAAGATTTCCTGTCGGTTCATCAGCGATTAAGACATCTGGCTGATTTACAATTGCTCGAGCAATTGCAAGTCTTTGTTGTTCTCCACCTGAAAGTTCATGAGGAAAATGCCACATCTTATCTCCCATATCCACCAATTCTAATACATGAGGAACATCTGATTCTATATCTTGGTCATTTCTACCAGCAGCTTCCATTGCAAATGCCACATTTTCAAAAGCTGTTTTATGAGGTAATAACCGAAAATCTTGAAAAATAGTTCCTATTTTCCGACGAAATAAATTTTTCTTTTCGTTTGAAAGTTTACAAATATTAGCTGAACCAAAATGAATAGTTCCATCAGTTGGAATCTCTTCTGCTAATAACATCTTTAATAAAGTTGTTTTTCCGGCACCAGAATGGCCAACAATTGACACAAATTCCCGTGGCTCGATCTTTAAATCCAACTCATCAATAACCTTATCACCGTTTTTATAACATTTTGTAACTTTATCGAAATAAATCATGAGAAAATTTTTTACAAAAATTTCAGTTAGTAAGTTAGAAAGTTACTAAGTTCGTAAGTAATAAACATCAACTTACTAACATACTAACTTATTAACTAATATATATTATACCCTATTCAAAAATCGTTTCAATTTTTGTTTTTAGAAGATTGGATACTAGAAAATTATTTTTATTGTTTTTCAACAAATTTATCTATCTCTCCATCTTCCAAAACTTTATCAACATCTCGCACCTCTACCCCTGTCCTATGATCCTTCACCATTTGATACGGATGCAATACATAAGAACGAATCTGGCTTCCCCATTCATTTTCGGTTGTTTTAGATATTTTCATTCCTTTTTCTTCTGCCAATCTTTCTTCTTCTCGTTTTTTATATAATTTTCCTTCTAAAAGAGTTAAGGCTTTTTCTTTATTCTGAGCCTGCGATCTTTCTGATTCGATACTCACAGAAAGTTTTGTTGGTAAGTGAACAATTCGAACAGCTGTCTCTCGTTTATTTGCATTTTGTCCTCCTGGACCAGAAGATTTTGAAAGTTCAATTTTCAATTCATCTTCAGGAATTTCTATCTCCCCTATTTTTTCTAACTTTGGAATTACTTCTACCATCGAAAAAGAAGTGTGTCGTTTTTTGTTTGGATTAAATGGTGAAATACGCACCAGCCGATGAACACCTGATTCGTTTTTTAACTTTCCATAAACATTTTTTCCTATTACCTCAAAAGTTATGTTTCTGTAACCACCATGATCATTTTCGTTTTTGTGGGTCAAAAAAGTTTCCCAATTTTTATTTTGAGCAAATTTTGAATACATATTATAAAGAATTCTTGAATAATCTTCTGAATCATCACCTCCTGCACCTGACAAAATTGTTACGACAGCATTTCCTTTGTCGTATTTACCAACACCTTCTAACTGATCTTTCAAATCTTGATGCTCTTTTATTACTTCTTGTGCTTTTCGTTTATCATTCCAAAAATCAGATTGATTCATTTGCTCTTCGATTTCTTTTATCTTATTTTGAATTTCTTGTTTTTTCATAAGTTTATTATAGCAGAATTGATGTATTGTAGACCAATATCAGGACTCTGTCTCCAGTTCTAAACTCAGACTTCGCCCTTCAGGACTCGTCTTCGTTAAGAACTCGCGACCCCCGCTCGCTCGTATTCGTCGCAAGCCTGCCTACCGGCAGGCATGCTCCTCACATACTTCGCTCGGTTCGAGTCCTGGCATTCGCTACAAAACACAACAAAACCAAAGCTAACGCTTTGGTTTTGTTGTTTTGTGCGAATAAGACTCGGTCACGGATCACTAAATATATTTCTTCGCTTCGCTCGAAATCTATTAAGTGTCCGCGACCCCGCCTCACCTGTCGTTCCGTTTTTATTCACTTCGTTCATAAAATACTCACGACATGGCTCCGGCTTTCTCGTCCCAACGTAAAGTGCATAAGCACTTTACTCCATTCACACAAATAGATAAAAACTCATGCTTCCAGCATGAGTTTTTATCTATTTGTGCGAATGGTAGGACTCGAACCTACGACCTCGTCATTATCAGGTGAAGATGTGCCCAAGCACATTTGAACCGCTCTAACCTAATAATAAATAAAATACAGATAATAAAAGTAACCCTATACAAATATAAAATAATATCCTTACCCAAGTTTTTGTTATTGTTCCTCCACCCTAAGTTATATCATGCCACTGAAAAAAACTAGCCACTAAGATAATCAAAGCAACGGATAAACTTATTAGTGATGATATTTCATCAGGATTCATAATTTTGTGCGAATGCCAGGACTCGAACCTGGGACCTCGTCATTATCAGTGCCGCGCTCTAACCACCTGAGCTACACTCGCAATTTATACTTAAAAATATTATCAAAATATTAAAGCTAAATCAATCAAAAAACTCTCGCTCGTTTTTTAATACGGTCGAGAGTTTAAATACTCAGCCAAAATTCTTGCATGATTTGGTAAAATTAAATTTGACCGAATCATACATCTTACTTGTTTTCTTTTCCGAAACATTATACCTTTGGTATCTTTTTGGCAGATATCTCCACTATAATATTTTGCCTTACAAAAAATAAGTAAATGGCCATAATCATCATTCTTATAAATAATCTCCAAATCATAGACATTCACGCCAATTTCCTCAAAAACCTCTCTATACAAAGTAGCCTCATAGCCAGAGCCAAAAAGATTTACTAGACCTGTATTATTCTTTCCTCCTGGCAATTTCCATTTTTGTGGGAATTTTTTTCCATCACAAACTAAGACTATTTTATCTTCCTGTTGAGGAATGTCTTCTATTATTACGAAAACTGCTAAATCAATTTTCTTCATAATAATTCCTTTTTTATTATTTAAAAAATTATTTACTTCATTCTACTTAAAATAATACATAAATAAGTTGCGATTGTCAACACAAAAAGAACTTTATGGAACTTACTGAATAAATTCAATAAGTTCCATAAAGTTCTTTTTTTAAACTTCAACATACATAATGACAATTAACATTTGAAAGATATTATCTTTCTTTTGTTCCGTTTCATTTCCCAGTAACGCATATCTGGGAGAGCGAGTATAGCTTTAAGTATCAATACTATTAACTTATCATTTAGAATGATAATCAACCGATTAAGTTCATTCTCCGTAGAGAATAAACAGTTCATTTTGAAATAATCCACGAACAGCTTCCGCTACCCGTGCCTTGTTACGACTTATCCCCTGTTACCGAATTTACCTTAGTTCGCCATAAAGACGAGCGTCGGGCACTCCCGGCTTCCTTGGATTGACGGGCGGTGAGTACAAGACTTGAGAACATATTCACCGCTGTGTGCTGACCAGCGATTACTAGCGATTCCAACTTCATGAGGTCGAGTTGCAGACCTCAATCCGAACTGAGGCTGTGTTTAAAGGATTGGCTCAGAGTTACCTCGTCGCGACCCGTTGTCACAGCCATTGTATCATGTGTGTAGCCCCAGACATCAAGGGACATGCTGACCTGGCGTCATCCCCACCTTCCTCCCAGCCTTTTATTCGCAAGCAAACAAAAGGTAATTTTCAATTATCAATTTTCATTTGACGAATTTTTGCCAAAGGCAAAAATTCTTTATTAAATGATCATTGAAAATTGGTAAATGAAAATTGTCTTTTGCGCTTGTGCGCAAAAGGCTAGGCAGTCTCGCCTGACACTTGTAACAGACGATAAGGGTTGCGTTCGTTTCCCCACTTAAGGGAACAGCTCAAGCCACGAACTGACGACGGCCATGC
>CAYUZR010000006.1:0-23085 GCA_964449555.1 uncultured Candidatus Saccharibacteria bacterium | reverse complement strand
TTGCTTTTTCACTTTTTTTCAATTGCTTTTTATGGAATATTCCCGATCTTACCACTTATGATAGGACATTGGGTCTCAAAAGTAGTGATAGCACTTATAGATACCCCTTTTATGTATTTAACCATTTGGTTGATGGATAAAACAGAAAATTATCAATTAAGAACTAAATAAAATGATAAAAAAACAAACATATGAAATAATTGCGGTTTTAATTGTTGTGGCTATAGTTGTCTTTGCTTGGTGTAATAACAAAATTACAGACGAGTACCCGATCAACAACTTAATAGATTTTTTTAATTTGGTACAAACTGATTGTGGTATCGAAAGTTGTCATGGGACGGAAATCGTTTGTGGTAAAAATATACCACAAAGATGTACGGAAGAATATCAAGGAGGGGATAGGTGTCGTCAGTTTGTTGGTTGCGAAAAAGTTGATGGAAATTGTAGAGTAAAAAAATCTGAAAAGTTTGATAAGTGTAAAGATTGTGTAGAAGAATGTTATCGAAAACAAGATGACCCGATAAAATTCTTTAGATGTGAAGGTGAGTGTATTGTTGATTAGTTAATAAAGAAAGTTTGAAGATTTTTAATCCACAACCCAACGATTGAATTCAGAAAAAAATACTATATCCTTTTGGTTAGGGTTTGTCCTTTTTTGTTTGTTTGCTATCGATAAAAATCGATTTTTAGGATAGTTTAATGGAGAATTTTCAAAAAAATATTTGTAAATTAAAAACAAGCAAACACAAAAACCACTTCTTTCGAAGTGGTTTTTGTGTTTTGTGACCTCACGGGAAATCGGTCCCCAGTTCTAAGTGAAAAAATGGAATTTTCGTTACCTGGTAACCTGACCTATTGGCCTAGTTACCGGGTAACCTAAGAAAATTTTTTTTCACTAAGAACTCGCTGTCCCGCTCGCTCGTGTATTTTCTTTGTTATGCTACGAAAATATATACTTCGCTCGGTTCAAGTCCTTTATCATCTCACAAACACAACAAAACCAAAGCTAATGCTTTGGTTTTGGTATTTTGTGACCTCACGGGGAATCGAACCCCGATTCTCAGATTGAAAACCTGATGTCCTAACCGTTAGACGATGAGGCCATAAAAATTTTATTTTTAAAATTACGGTTGGAATTATACCAATTTTTGAAAAAAAAGCAAAAAATTGGTAAACTTATTTCAAAAGGAAGAGTGGCCGAGAGGTTGAAAGCGCCGCTTTCGAAAAGCGGTAAGGGTTTACACCCTTCGTGGGTTCGAATCCCACCTCTTCCGCAACGATACTAACTAATACTAGCCCAAGCTAGTATTAGTTAGTATCGTTTAGTTGGGGTGTGAGATTCGAACGGCGGAGAAAAGGAAAAATTTAAAATTTTTCACCTTTTCGAGCCGCGTCCAGCAGTACTTATTATTTTTGAGTCCGTAGGACGAAAAAAATAGTTAGTAACTATGGGACGAATCCTCTCACTTCCGCACTTTGGGCGATTAGCTCAGTTGGCTAGAGCGCTACATTGACGTTGTAGAAGTCACAGGTTCGAATCCTGTATCGCCCACAAATACTAAAAGCAAAGTACTATCTTTGTTTTTATTGTATTTGTGAGGTGATATAGGATTCGAAACGAAGCGAGTATGGAGGACTTCAAATTTTTCCTTTTATAACAAAAGTAAAAGAGGGAGCAACGACGGCGGACAGCCCGACGAACACGAGCGGAGTGAATTAAAAGCAAATTTCTTTGCTTTTAATCCGGTTCTGAGCGAAGCGAAGAAATTTCCGTTATCGACCGTAGGGAGATAGGAAATAGGGCGAGTTCTTAACAATTTTTTGCTTTTTTTTCAAAAATTGGCAGATGAATATCTCTTGAGTTGGGATATTCTAACTCGTAAAAAATCCGGTGTTGAATCACCGAGTTTTAAAGATCTATTTAGCCTTTAAATAAAAATAAATATCTTCAAGAGCTTTCACAGCATCGCCTGCAGCGATGTTGTTTTGGTGATATAGACCATCTGTGCAATCTCCAGCACCCCAAATACCTTCTTTTGATGTTTTCTGTGTTTTAGGGTCAACTATAATTGATTTATAGTCGGTTAAATCAACTAAGTTTTCTACGAAAGATGTTGTTGGAACATTTCCAATTTCAACAAAAACTCCATCAGTTTTAATTTCGTGTGTTTCGCCAGTTTTAGAATCTTCATAAATTAAACCAGTTACTGAATTCTCTCCTAAAATTTCTTTAGTGGTGGAATTAAGGATCATTTTAAAATTTGGATTTTCTGAAAGTTTTTTAACAGTTATTTCATCAGCTCTTAATTTTTCAGATCTATGGATAAGGGTTACTGACTTTGTATAGGCTAAAAGTTGTGCAGCTGACTCAAACCCAGCGTTTCCTCCGCCAATTACAATTACATCCTTGTCCTTGAAAAAAGGTCCATCACAAGTAGCACAATAAGTTATGCCTTTATGTTCTAGTTTATCAGCGTTTTTAGCTTGTAAACGCCTTCTATGGCTTCCTGTGGCTACTAAAATTGTTTTTGTAGTGTAAGTTTCTTTATTTGTTTTGATTTCGAAATTTTTGTCAGTGGTTTCAGATATATTTTCAACTTTTTCTGCTTCTTTTATATCAACTATGTCATCAGCATATTTTTTCAGATGATTCTCCATATTTTTTGCCAACTCAATACCTGAAATGGATGGAGTTCCAATCCAGTTTTGAATATCAGGTGAGACAACAGATTGTCCGCTGAATTTATCAGTGATGATGATAGTTTTTAATTTTTTTCGAGCGGCGTAAATTCCGGCAGATACTCCGGCTGGCCCTCCTCCAATAATAGCTAAATCGTACATAGTAAATTAAGAATCATGAACCAAGAATCGTGAGAGATTTAAGATTTATGATTTAGGATTTAAGAATAATATGAGCTTAATTTTAACAATTTTGAAGATAAAAGTAAAAATTAAATTAATTTTTGATTGAAAAGTTAAGTGGTTTTAGTAAAGTTCAATGGCTATACTCATAGCCATTGAACTTTACGTTTTTGTTTAACGATTTAATAACAGTAGTCCGGTTACTCATTCAGTTTCAAAAAAATAATAGAATTTTCTTAAAAAATAAAACACCTTTGTCCTATCGGACTTCAGGTGTTTTATTTTAGAAAATTCATTATTTTTTCAAAACTTCACAGTAACCGGACTACTGTTATTTTCGTCTGAGAAAACTTGGTATCGCATCCCAAGTATCATCTTCGTCATCTTCTTCTAACATTTTAGATTTATCTTCAACTCTTTTTGGAACTACATTATGGATTTCTTTTTTTTCTTTTTTCTTTCCCCCTTTATTTTCTTTTGGTTTTTCTACTTCTCCTTCTGGGTTTGCAAATCCTGTTGCAATTACAGTTATTTTGATTTCATTTTTCTTTAGCTTATCATCTTTAACTGTACCAAATTTAACCTTAGCTTCAGGATCAATTGATTCTGTAATAATTTGAGCAGCAGTTTGAATTTCTTCCATAGCTAAATCATCTCCACCAGCAATTGTAAACAGAACACCTTTTGCTCCGTTGATTGAAACATCTAGTAGGGGAGAGGTGATAGCTTGTCTTGCTGCTTCTTCTGCTCTATTTTCTCCAGTTGCTTTACCAATCCCCATTAAAGCAGAACCGGATTTTTCCATAATTGTACTAATATCAGCGAAGTCAACATTGATTCTTCCCGGAGAAGTAATTAAGTCTGAAATTCCTTCAACTGCTTGTCTGAGGACTTCATCACTCATTGCAAAAGCGTTATCTAAAGTAGTTCCTTTTGTTGATGCTTTTAGTATTCGATCATTTGGAATTACGATAATTGCGTCAACTTCACCTCGTAAATCTACTAGACCAGTTTCTGCCAATTCCATTCGTCTTTGTCCTTCGAAAAAGAATGGTTTTGTTACAACCGCAACAGTTAAAATACCTAATTCTTTAGCTACTTTAGCAATTATTGGACTAGCCCCAGTTCCAGTTCCTCCTCCAAATCCTCCTGTAATAAAAACCATATCCGCTCCTTTTAAAGCATCTTGAATTTCCTCTTTTGTTTCTTCAGCAGCTCTTCTTCCAAGTTCTGCGTTCATTCCTGTTCCGAGACCTCGGGTAAGATTTTTTCCAATGTGAATTTTTTTATCAGCTTTTGAATGATGTAAATCTTGCGCATCTGTGTTTATCACAATAAATTCAATTCGACCAACTTTTGAGTTGATCATATAGTTAGTAGCGTTTTTACCAGAACCACCGACACCGATGACTTTTATTCTAGCAAATGCTTCAATTTCAGGATTTACTTTAGGCATGATAGATTTTAAAGGAGCGTAGCGACTATTAAAATCATCACCCCGTGAAACTCATTTTTCTACGAAAAATGAACTTTTTGCTTTCTAAAAAGCAAAAAGGTATTTCACCGGGGTTTGCTCCTAAATTTTTAATTAGTTAAGTTCTAAATATAATAACAGAAAAAACAAGAGTATCAAACCTTGTGGAATAGAGAAATATGTTTTGTTAGTTTTATTATATAAAGTATAAAAAAGGCCGTTACTCACGCAACGACCTAAAGATTATAACAACAAAGGAGATTAAAACTTCAATATTTTCTCCTGCTGTTGTTTATGGCTTGAAAGTGTTTGGGCAACACTTGATTCTGTAATTTTTCCTTCAGCAGCAAAAATAAATAAACTTACTGCAGAAAGGGATATCAATAACAATACAAAATACACATATTTCATTTTTTCTCCTTTTAACCTTAATATGCTTATTTTAAAGATTTTTAATTAAATTGAATAACTCAACCAAAAACCTAACTTTTAACTGCTGTAAGTATAACACACTATATATAGTGTGTCAATAATTTATAAATAGAAAAACCTAGCTTATACTAAGTTTTTATTTAATAATTCGATTCGTAACTTTTCGGGTCATTCGGATAAATTCGGGGATTCGGATTATACTATACCGAAAACTGCTTCAATGCTTTCATTATTTTTATTTTTGTGTGTTTTAGTTTTTTTACTACATTTGAATCTTCTTCGTTAGTTAAACCAAAAACACAAAGCCCGTAAGCAACGGTCCATGTTGAATCTTTTATTTTATTAGAAGCTGGATTTACAAAATTTGTTTTTGCAATTTTTGAAGGTAGTTTCAAAGAAGCTTTTGCCAAATCTTCGATAGTTGTGATTCCTGATCCACCACCAGTTAAAATAATTCCAGCTGGCAATAAACCACTTCTTCCAATCTTTTTTAGGTGAGCATCAATTAAATCAAAAATATCAGCCATTCTAGCTAAAATGATTTCATCCAGTTTTTTTCTGGGATAAGATGTTCCACTTGTCGTAACCATTCCTGTTTTTATTTTTTCTGCTTCTTCTAAAGGAATTTTAAGTCCAAGGGCAATGTCATGGGTTATGTTTGTTGAGCCAACAGGAAAAATTTCAAGAGAAACAGGAATATTATTTTCATAAACAATAATAGAAACAGTTTCAGAGCCAAGGTTTGCTAAAACACACCCCGCTATCTTTTGTGATTTTGTTAGTGTTACGATACTCGCTGCAATTGGAGCTGCCACAACATCTTCTACTTCAATACCAATTTCTTCGACAGCGTGAATTAAATCATCAAGATGTTGCTCTAAATAAGTAATAAATAATGTTGATACTTCTAATTTCCTGCCTTTTAATCCGACAGGGTTACCAAGAACTTTTTGATCATCAAGTTTATATTGTACGGGGATAGTATGAATTACTTTCTTATTTAAGAGGTTTACACTTTTTTCGCTTCGAGCAATTGCTTTTTGGATATCTAGTTCTGTTATTTCATAATCTCCTTTTGTGGCAATAGTTGAACCTTCGGTGGTGATACCCTCCATACTTGCTCCACCAACAGATAAATAAGCTTTTTTTATTTTTATTTTTGCTGATCTTTCTGCTTGCCGAACTGCTTTCTCTAGGGCACCAGAAACATCACCTTTATTTGCAATATATCCATGTCGTAAACCTTTTGATTCTGCAAGACCCCTTCCTATTATTCTAGGAGCACTTCTATTTTTTTCTTTTATTAATTCAGCTACCACAACCTTAATATGGTGTGTTCCAATATCTATTCCGATTGAGATGTTCTTGGGCATAACTTATAATTAAATTAATTTTAATATAAAAGAGTCATTAAGATTTTTTAGAGAATTTGTTTAAAATAACAAATCATAAACCAAAAATCATAAACAATTAGATACGATATTATCGCATTGATGATGTTTTTTACAGGTCAAATTTATTCCTTATTTTCTTTTCTCGTCTCTCCATTCTACTACTATGTTGCAATCCTTTCAAATGCATTAAACCGTGTATAACTAAGAATCCAATATAACCTGAAAATTCTCTTTCATATTTTTTTGCCTCTTTTTCAGCTAATCGAAAATTTATAAAAATTTCCCCCTCATTATCAGAAAGAGGAAAGGTGAGAATATTTGTAGATTTATTTTTTTTACGATACTGGTTATTTAATTTTTTAGAAAGTTTATCACCAATAAAAACTAAAGAAAGAGAATATTTTTTTCCGAGTACTGAATCTTTAATATCTACAAAAGGCAAGCGTGGAAGCTTGCCTTTTGTAGTATTTTTTATTTGTAGATTTTTGTTTTCCGACATTTTTATTCAACTTATTTTTATCGTCGTCGAAAACTTTTCTTTTCTGGTATTTTACCCATTTTTATCATTTCATCAATCTCAATTTTTTTATTAATAGTTTTTAAAGCTTTCTTTTTTTTTGTAAATTTTGAAAGTGGACGAGAATTATATCGAATTGACCTCACTCTTGGAATAATTCCTGAACTTTTTATTTTACGACTAAATCTTCTAAGCAGTGCTAGATTGTTTTCGTTACTATTTTTTGTTAATTCTACATTTATCATGATGAGAATATTACTATGTTTGTTATAAAAAAGCAAATTTTAAGTTTAAGTTTTAAAAATACCTCAACATTCATAGAAATGTTGAGGTATTTTAATTTGATTTATTTTATTTTACGAACTAACAATGGTAATTTATTCATTTTAATAATTGTTTGTGAAGAATTTGTTCTATCTTGAAATATAATTTCATTATCTTCAATTTCTTTTTGTCCTATGGTTATAATATAAGGAATTTTTATTTTTTGGGCGATTTCGAATTGATCGCTTAATCGATGGTAATGGATATTATGATAAGTAGTAATTCCATGATTTCTCAAATAATCCATAATTTCTAAACTTTTTAGACGACCTTGGAAACCAAAATGAACAATTTGAACTTTTGGTTTTGGTATTTTGTTGGCGTGAGCTTTTTGATTTTTAAGAATTTTATATTGCATTGATATTCCAACAACAGACATCTTTCTTTTATTTATTATTTTATTTGCAGCATCATCATAACGACCTCCTCGGGCTAAAACGATTTCACTGTTTTTATCTTGTGATTTTATTTCAAAAATAATTTTCGAAAAATGGTTGTCTTTGGAAAATAGATCGTGATTTATTTGGTATGGAACCTCTCTTTCCTCTAAAAATTCTAATACCTCTTTTAAATGTTGGCTACTCTCTTTAGTTAGAAAATTTAAAGGTCTTGGAGATGATTCTTTAATTATTTTACAGTTATCATTATCACAGTTTTTATAATAAATATTTTTGTTAATAACATTTTTATGACAACAAGTATCTAAATTATTAAGATTTTTTTTATAATAATTATTCAGTTCACTTTCAAATAATAATGAAGATTCACGATCTCCTGTACTATTTATATCAATAATAATATTTTTATAACCTTCTTCTTTTAGAACTTGTAATGCTGTATTAAGAATCATTATTTCTCCTATCGTATGAGGTATTCCAATAATATCAAAATTTAAGTTTCGAAAAGTTCTTGAACTTATTCGTTTATTTTTATTAATAATAACTGGTTGGTCGTAGTAAAAAAACTTAGGATCATCTTCATAAGAATTATTTTCTCTATTATATTTTTTAAGTAAAGCTTTTTTTTCTTCAAGATTAAGAAAAGGATTTTTTGTTACGGATGTAATTTTTGGAATCTCGAAATACTTAAAACCATTATGAAGAGCAATTTCATCAATCTTGTTTAATCTTTTTTTTGGGATATCAATATACATAAATTAAATTTTTATTCTAAAAATTTATAAGTTCTAAATCCTAAACTCTAAATCCTAAACAAATTCAAATTTTTTAAATCCAAAAACCAAAACCTATTTTGAACATTTGAATTTTTTATTTTAATATTGTTTAGATTTTAGTATTTAATACTTAGAGTTTTAGTTTTATTGTTTTTCAATAAAACCTGGCCATAGATCGATTTTATGGATAGGGAATAATCTAATGAAAGCTTTTCCGGTGATATACTCTTCGTTTAATGCTCCCCACATTCTTGAATCAGAGCTATTATTTCGATTATCGCCCATTACAAAATACTCATCATTACCTAAAACAGAAGTTACGGGCGATTCATTAAAGTTAGTCCTTAAATATTCTTCTGTAAGTTTAAATCCTGCTAGGTTTTTGTCATTTTTTATAAAAATATCTCCATCTTTGATTTGAACTGTTTCGTTTGGTAATCCTATAATTCTTTTTATAAAATATTTGCTTGGATTTTTTGGGTATTTAAAGACGATGACATCGTTTCTTTGAGGGTTACCTTTAAATCGATATGAGATTTGATCGATAATCAAATAATCCCCAGTTTCAAAGGTTGGACTCATTGAAATACCATTTACAAGAAAAGGTTTTGCAACATACATTCGAAAAGGTAGCACAATAACCAAAGTTAGGAGAGCGAATTTTAAGACTTCTATAAAAAAGTTGTCTTGTTTTTCATTCATGCGAGCATTTTATCACAGCTCGAATTGATGAAGCAAATTTTTTCGGTTTGTATGAGTTTTTTGGAAATAAGTCAACCCCTTTATAGATATGTCTCTGCTACATAGCAGAGACTTTTTTATTGTTTACAAAAAATCTTATGTTATACTCTTTACAAGTTATAAATTAAATATAGAGCGTCTGGTTTATGAAAATAAACTCATTGTGATTCGAATTTTATAAAAATTCGGATTAACAGGGTCATCTTATTTCTAACTCACTTCGTTCATAAGAAAAAATGAAAAAAATCACAGTTTATTCAACACCAACTTGTACTTACTGTTTAATGTTAAAAGATTATTTAAATGAAAAAGCGATAAAGTTTGAAGAATATGATGTTTCCTCTGATGAAGAAAAAAGAGAAGAAATGATGGCTTTAACAGGAGGTCAGATGGGTGTTCCTGTAACCAATATTGATGGGGAAGTAGTTTTTGGTTTTGATAAAGAAAAGATAGAATCTTTGTTAGAAAGAAAATAAGTTATAAAGTAAAAAAAATAAAAAATAAACGGCTCACTGGTGAGCCGTTTATTTTGTGCCCTCGGTAGGAATCGAACCTGCATTTATCCCTTAGGAGGGGATTATTCTATCCATTGAATTACGAGGGCAATGAATAGAATTAAGATATCACTATTATTAAATAAACTCAATAAAAATATAATTTACAATTATATTTTTTTTGTTATACTTTTGCTATGAGTGTAGATTTTGATACAAATGATAATAAAGATTCTATGGAAGAGCTTCTGGAGCTAACCAAAGAAAATAATAAAATTCTAAAAAAATTACTTAGTTCATTAAGACTGTCACGAGCAATGAGAATAATTTATTGGGTAATTATTGTGGGCGTAGCTCTTGGAGCTTATTATTATGTTCAACCTTATGTTGAAGGTTTAATCAGTACTTATAATAGTATTGGTGCGGGAGTAAACAGTTTAAACAATACACTCGGTTCAGTAAATGATGGAATTGGAACAGGTTTTGATGTTGGAGTTCAAGGATTAGGAGAGGTTGAAGGATTCCTAAAAGGTCTTATAGGACAATAAAAAAATGTCAAGGTAGCTCAGTTGGCTGAAAACCGTTTGAGGTTTTCAGGTGGTTCTAAGCGAAGCTTAGAAATCGTCCAAGTTGAGCGAAGCGAAACAGGACGATAAAGGGAGGAGCATACATTAAAAAGGCGAATGCGAAGTATCTTGTAAAATGTTAATATAACATTCGTAAAAAATATAAAAATAATGTCAAGGTAGCTCAGTTGGTAGAGCATTCGCCTGAAGAGCGAAGGGTCGGCGGTTCGAGCCCGCCCCTTGACACATAATAGTAAAAGACGAAACCTTTGGTTTCGTCTTTTACTATTATGTGTCAAGGGAGAAAGGTGCCTGCGCACCTTGTAACTCGTGACCGAGCACAAAAGTCCCTACTGACTTTTCGTACGGGCTCGAACAGTCAAGCTCTTCATAAAAATAAAACATCTTTCCAAAATCATAAAAATAATGTATAAATAATAATAGAAAAACAAGAAAATAAACAAAAAGGAGAAATTGAAATGGTAGATATAGAAGAGTTAAAAAAGAAGTATGAAGAACAGCTTCAGAAAAACGAACTTATTTCTAAAACAAAAACATTTCGTGTGGGAACTGGATTCAAAAGCTGGGGGGATTGCTATGAAAGCGGGTTTGTTATAGAGAGGTTTAATCAAAAAGAACAAAAGTTTTTAAGAGAGGCTGGTGGAGGATCAACCCAAACAGGGAAATTACCAACAGATGCGAGAAAGTGGAAATTTCGCTACTCACATATTTCTATTCTAGCAGAGTCTAAAGATTTTTTAATTTTTGGAATGATGATAGGGAAGAAAAAGAAAATTTTTAAATTAAATTGTGGGAAGGATGCATCTGCAATAGAATCTTTTAGTTAGAGGGGAGGATTAAGATGCCAAAAAACTATCATGTTATTATTGAGTTAACAACAGGAAAAGATAAAGGGTTGAGAACAAACTTTCTTTTCGAAAACCAAGAAGCTTTAGAAAATTTTTTAAATGGTTCCTCGTCTAATTACAAAGTTGTATACGAAGGTAAGGATTTTAAAAAAGCGCACAAAGTGTGGTTACAAAAAGATGTTTCCAAGGGAGAAAACTTAAGAACAAAAGTAGAAAAAAGAATAAAAAAGTGTTTAGGTATTTAAACTAAGGAGCGGTGTATACCGTTCCTTTTTTATTCAAAAAGATTATCTACAACATCTTTCACATCACCACCATCAGCCTTATCACCTAATTCTTTCATTAAAGCACCCATCAATATTCCTATTTTTGATTTATCTTCAATTTCCATTTCTTCTTTTTTAGTTTGGGCAATTTTTACAATTTCCTCTTTACTCATCATTTCTGGTAAATATTCATTAAGAATTACCAATTCTTTTTCTTCATTTTCAGCCAAATCTTCACGACTACCATTTCTAAACTGCTCGATTGAATCTTTTCTTTGTTTAACTGCTCGTTTAATCACTATCATTGCATCATCATCAGAAATTTCTTCTGATGGTTTTCTTTTTTGGGCTACTAGTTCATTTGTAAAAGCAGAAAGTAAACTTTTTAAAACAATTACTTTAATCGTATCGTGTGCTTTCATCGATTTTTTTAATTCTTCTTTGATTTGATTTTTTAACATGATTTTTTATTAATTATGATAGAATAATAATCATATTGTAACATTTAAAAAATATTTTTTATGAGTAAATCTAAGAAATCAGACTGGCATTTTTTAAAGCCAGAAGAAATTGCTAAAAAATTAAAGACGGATTTAAAAAAAGGACTTAGTTATGAAGATATCATAAAGTTCCAAAACAAGTATGGCAAAAACTCTTTTGAAAAAAAAGGAGATTTTGGAATTTTAGGAAAAATTTTTGTGCAATTTAAAAACCCTCTTATTCTAATCTTGTTTGTGGCCGGTTTAGCGACTTTATTTTTAGGAGAATATACAGACTCTTTTGTTATTTTTTTAGCTCTTATAGTTAATACTGGAATTGGAACATTTCAAGAAAATAAAGCCTCAAAAGCTTTTGAAAAATTAAATGAATCACAACAGAAATTTACAACGGTTATTAGGGAAGGAAGAAAAAATGTTGTGCCCGTTTCAGAATTAGTTCCTGGAGATTTAGTTATTATTGAAGCAGGAGCTTATGTACCAGCTGATATTAGGTTGATTGAGGAAAAGAATATGCTTGTAAACGAAGCTGTTTTGACTGGGGAATGGGTTGGTGTTCCAAAAAGCGTAGTCACTGAAAATAAAAAAATAAAAAAAGAAGGGTTGCAATCAAATATGATTTGGATGGGAACTTTGATATCGGGAGGTTATGGACGTGGAATTGTTGTTGCTACTGGAGATAAAACTCAGATTGGCCAAATTGCAACATCGCTAGCAAACGTCGAAGAAGAAAAAACTCCCATAAAAGAAAATATTGAAAAACTGGCACGATTTTTAACCGTTCTTGTTGTAGCTTCTTTAATTTTAATATTTATCTTGGGTGTTTTTAGAGGGGAATCGATAACTTCAATGGTTTTAATCTCTATTGCTGTAGCTGTTGCGGTGATGCCAGAGGGTTTACCAGCAGCTGTTACATCTGTTCTGGCTGTGGGAATGAGTGCTATTTTGAAAAAAGGAGGGTTGGTTCGTAATCTTTTAGCTGCCGAAACTCTTGGAAGCACAACGGTAATTTTAACAGATAAAACAGGAACAATAACTGAAGCTAAAATGCATTTAAGTGACTTTTTCTCTGCTAATTCAGTAAAAAATAAAGATATAACAATTCAAAATCCAGCTAATCAAGATTTATTAAGAATGGCAGTTTTGTCTTCAGATGCTTTCGTCGAAGATCGAGATGAAGCTCCTGACAAACTAACTGTCAGAGGCAGACCTTTAGAAAAAGCAATGGTTGTAGCTGGTCTTGAGGTGGGGATTGCACAAAGGGATTTATCAAAAGAGAATCAAAGGGTTGATTTGATGGGGTTTGAATCAAAAAATGGTTTTAGTGCATCATTAAATGAAAACGGAAAAGAAAAAAATAAACGCCTTTATGTTAGTGGTATCCCTGAATTAATTTTAGAGAACTCAATATCTATATATGAAAACGGAAAAGAAAAAAGATTTTCTAAAGAGCTAAGAAAAGAATTTAAAAAAATACAAAAACAAAAGTCTGCAGAGGGGATGAGATTTACAGCTTTAGCTTATCGAGATGTTAACTGGGAAAAAATTCCAGAGGCTGAAAAAAAAGATGCAAAAAATAAGATAGCTAACAAATTAGTATTTGTAGGTTTTCTTGCCTTTGAAGATCCTATTAGAAAAGACGCTAAAAAATCAATTCAAAAAGCTCAAAAAGCTGGGGCAAGAGTAATTATGGTAACAGGAGATAATCCAAATACTGCTGGAAATATTGCACAAGAAGTAGGAATTATTAAAAAAGGGGATAGGGTTTTGATAGGAGCTGATGTTGAACTAATGAAAGATAAAGAATTATCAAAAGAATTGAAAGTTGTAAAAGTCTTTGCTCGTATGGCTCCAGCACAAAAATTGAGGTTATCAAAATTATTACAAAAAAATGATGAGGTTGTAGCGATGACTGGCGATGGTATAAATGATGCTCCAGCGTTACAAGGTGCAGATATTGGTATTGCAATGAATAATGGAACTGAGGTTGCTAAGGAGGCTTCCGACTTAATTTTAATGAAAGGAAGTTTTTCTGTTATTACTTATGCAATTGAAGAAGGAAGGAAGATCATAGATAATCTAAAAAAGATTGTTGGATATTTATTATCAACTTCGTTTAGTGAAGTTTTCTTGATTGGAGGATCTTTATTAATTGGTTTACCTTTACCAATTTTACCAGCACAAATTCTTTGGTCTAATATGATTGAAGAAGGATTGATGAATTTTGCTTTTGTTTTTGAACCAGGTGAAAAAGACTTAATGGAAAGAGATCCTCGCTCTCAAAGAACAAGAAACATTTTAACTGGTCCATTAAAACAAATGATTTTGATTGTTAGTTTTGTTACAGGAGTATTTTTATTAGCGTTATTTTGGTTTTTAAATCAATTCAATTTGAGTATTGAAGAGATAAGAACAATTATGTTTGTTGCTCTATCGATTGATTCTATTTTCTTTGCTTTTTCATTTAAAGCATTAGATAAACCAATTTGGAAAGAAGATATATTTTCAAATCGATATCTTATTATTTCTTGGATAACAAGTATGGTTTTACTTTTAGTTGCTATGTTCTTTCCTCCAATTCAAAAAATGCTTTCATTAACAACACTAACAGGAATAGAGTTACTATTTTTAATTGTAATTGGAATATTTAATCTTGTAATTATTGAAGTTACCAAGTATTTTGTTTTTGCATATCAAAAAGTAAATAACCTAAAATAAATATCAGGTAACCCGAATGTTTATTCGGGTTATTTTTTATTTATATATTTAAAATGCTATAATATTATTAATGAGTTTTATCACTATTTTTTTAATCATTGTAATCGTCCTTCTAGTCGTTGTTGTTGGCGGAATGTTTTTTTTCTTGTTTAAGATTTTGAGAAAAAACGATACTGAGGAAAACAAAAAAGAAGAGACGAGTTTTTTACTTATCCAAAATCAACTAAATCAACTGAGCAAAACTCTTGATTTAAAAATAGGGGAATCATCAAAGATGATGCAGGAATCTGTTAAAACGCAATTTGGCGAGTCTCAAAAGCTTATAAAAGATATCACGGAACAAATTACTGCTGTAAAAGAAACCAACAAACAAGTCTTTGGCATGACAGAACAATTACAAAACCTTGAAAAAGTTTTGAAAAGCCAAAAGCAAAGAGGAAATCTAGGTGAAGCAGGATTAGAATTAATCTTAAGCAACATTCTCCCCCCAAGTGCTTACACGATGCAGTATTCTTTTAAAGATGGTGACATGGTGGATGCGATTATTGAAACCAAAGATGGAATTATTCCGGTGGACGCAAAGTTTTCATTAGAAAATTATAATCGACTGGTAAACGAAGATGACGAAAGTCGGAGAATAGAATTAGAAAGAGAATTTAAATCTGATTTAAAAAAGAGAATTGATGAAACTTCAAAATACATCAAACCCAAAGAGGGAACATTACCTTTTGCGATTATGTATATTCCGGCCGAAGCAATTTATTACGATTTGCTTGTAAATGAAGTTGGTTCGGTCAATGCGCGGGATTTGATTGATTATGCTTATGTAAATAGAAAGGTGATCATTGTATCACCAACAACCTTCGTGGCTTATTTAAGTACAATTTTGCAAGGATTTAAGGCGTTTAAGATTGAAGAATCAGCTAAGACAATTATAAAAAATGTTGAAAAACTACAGAATCATATTAAGTCTTATGATAAATTTCACACAAAACTTGGTCGTTCACTTTCAACAACAGTAAATCATTTCAATACTTCCAGAAAAGAACTGGGCAAAGTAACAAAGGATGTAGTGAGAATAACAGGGGAGAGTTCTGAGTTGAAACCCTTGTCTATCGATAAACCAGCTGAAGAATAAAATAATAATTACGGACGAGGTCGTACCTCTTTAGCGTAGCGGGAGAGGTCCTGCCTCTGGGAGTAATTATTATTTTATTCTTCAGAATATCTAATTTCCAATTTCTAAAAAAAGCGAAGTCTTGCGACTTCGCTTTTGTATTTTAATTTATTGTTACCAAAAGTAAAAAAGTGCATACAAACCGGCAAAAAAAGCATAGCCTATTAACATTACAATAACAGGCCCAATAACACTCCGAATAGAGAGTGCTAATTCATTTATTAGGTAAAATACGGTAAGCGGTATCACAATAGCATAGAGGGCAACATACATTATCAGTATATTAAAATAAATGGATATATTTCCTAAAGTCAATACCACGAACACATATAAAGATTCGCACGGAAAACCGTCATATCTACGCAACAAACTCCAAATGAGCTGACTTATCATTAAACATAATGCAACCCATCCACCAAAAAAGAAGTGTTCCAATCCTGATTCTATCATTTTTTTCTCCTCGATATTTTTTAATTTAATATTGCCAAAGTTACTTCAATCCTGCTGATAATATTAGTACAAGTATATTATTTTGTCAATAATACTAAAATCCACAGGGCTCCGGTTCCTGTGGATTTTTTAGGAACGATTTTTTAGTGCGTTTTTTAGTGTGTCATCATCTGAGTATTCAAGTTCTGTTCCGGTTGAAAGTCCTTTTCCAAGGGTTGTTATTTTGACTCCTGAATCTTTTAAAAGTTGTTTGATATGGTAAATAGTATTTTCTCCTTCTGGATTAAGGCTTAAAGCTAGAATAATTTCTTTTAAATCTGATTTTTTCTTTTTGACAATCTTAATTAAGTCTTTAGAACGAACCCAGCTTGCACTATTATTTAAAATAGGTAAGTAGCCACCCAAAACAAAATATTGTCCATTATAAATATGGTTTTTTTCTACATTTTCCATATCAGCATCTGTGCCTATAACCATCAAAACAGAATTATCTCTGTTTAAATCTGAACACACATTGCATTTATTATTTTTTGGATTTTTAGCTTGATAAAAACAGTAACAAGAATCACAAAGACTTATACTTTGCTTCAGATTTAAAATTGTTTGAGCCATTTCTTGTAAAAAAATATCATCTTTTTTCAGTAGAAAATAAACAAAACGCTTGGCTTGTCGAGGGCCAATTCCAGGAAATTTACTAAATTGTTTTGATAATTTTTCTATCATTAGTTTCTTTGTTTATCATTAATACTAATTTGTGTGATTCTTTCCACGCGTTTAAGTCAGTGAATGATTTTATTTTTCGTGATTCTTATTTAGTTTATTGCAAAGTATCTAATTATCTTGATGATATAGATTAATCTTCGAATGGGTCGCCACCACCCCCTTCCTGTTCAGCAAAATCACTAAAACTACTACGATCAACTTCTTGAAATGAAGCTCTTTTATCATCAAAGTTAAGAGTAACTCTTCCTGTCGGTCCATTTCGATGTTTTTCAATAAGTAATTCTGTCAAATTTGATCTTCTTCCATCTTCATCTCTTTCGCTGTGAATAAACATAACAACATCAGCATCCTGCTCAATAGAACCTGAATCTCTAAGATCAGAAAGTCTTGGTTTACCGCCCCTACTTTCAATAGCACGAGAAAGCTGTGATAATGCGATAACTGGGACATCTAATTCACGAGCTAAGTGTTTTAAAGACCGAGAAATTTCTGTAATCTGTTGAACCATATTATCAGATGTTTTCGATTGAGTTGGAGCCATCAACTGAAGATAATCAACTATAACTAACTCAAGACCATGTTGACGCTTAATTTTACGTGCAATAGAACGCATTTTAAGGATATTATTTGCGGGTTGATCATCAATGAAAATAGGTGCTTTTGATAATTTATCAAGAGAGTCTCGAATTAATCCAAATTCTCGACCATCATTACCAAGATTTCCCGTTCTTAATCTCCAGCCATCAACTTTTGAATCAGCAGCAAGCATTCTATCTACCAATTGCTGAGAACTCATTTCAAGAGAGAAAATACAGACTGGGAGACTGTGATTAACCGCAACTTTTCTTGCAATATCCAGCACCAAAGATGTCTTACCAACAGATGGTCTGGCAGCAATAATAATCAAATCAGATTTTTGAAAACCAGAAAGTTTATTATCTAAACTTCTAAATCCAGTAGGAACACCTCGCATCTCATTTTCTGATTCGTGAAGCTTACTTAATCTTTCAAAAGCTTCACTTAAAGCATCTTTAATTTCAGTTACTTTATTAGAAACCATCGAAGAGGAAATTCCAAAAATACTTTTTTCAGCCTTATCAACGGCTTCATCAAGCTCATGAGCATCATCATAACCAACATTTGAAATTTCTTCAGATGCTTCAATAAGTCGTCGCATCACATGTTTTTTGTGGACAATTTTTGCATAATATTCGATATTAGCAGAAGAGGGAACAGCATTAACAAGTTCGGTTAAATATTTATTACCACCAATTTCATCAAGTTGTTTTTTTTCTTTTAATTTCGTAGCAAGTGTAAGAAGGTCAACAGGATCTTTTTTGGAAAATAGATCCATTATGGCATTAAAAATAATTCTATGTTTTTCAGCATAAAAACAATCTTCTTTTATAAAATCTAAAACCTCAAAAATACTTTCTGTTTTTAATAGGATAGAACCAAGAAGAGCCTTCTCAGAATCAATATCTTGAGGAGGAACTCGGGGATTCATACCTGTTGTTTTTGTTACCATAAAAGTATTCTAACACAGGAGATAAAAACAACGAAAATTATAAAAAGTTATAAACCTGTGGAGCATTTGGGGATAAATTTTTACACTTTTTTGGGGTTATTCCTGTCTGTTTCCTAGCGTGGATCTTATGTTTTATATTTTTTTTTCTATGCCGTTTAGTAATAGATAAAAGAATTGGGATATCCAATTAGGGAATAAACACAGATAAAGAGCGGAAAAGATTTTTCCGCTCTTTACTAATTTTTCATTATTTTTTGACCTTCATCAGTGTCTTTAATTGAATATCCTAAATCATTTAATTTATCTCTCAATTTATCAGATTTTTTCCAATTCTTATTAGCTCTAGCTTTTTTTCTCTCATCTAAAATAGATTGAATTTCTGCCGATATTTTTTGAATTTCAGTTAAGCAAGGCTTAGCTTTATCTAATCTTAAACCAAAAACTTTATCAAAATCTAAAATTGTAGCTAACTTATCTTCACTACTAAGATCTGATTTTAGTATTTCTGAAATCAACGCGAAAGCTTGAGGAATATTAAAATCGTTTGAAGTGGCTTCTATGAATTTCTGTTTAAATTCTTTATTTACTTTTCTTTTAAATATTTTACTCAAAAAAGATTCTTGTGTTTTTAGCTCTACAATTTGTTTTCTAAGTTTATTCAAACCATTCTGAGCTGATTCAAGCGCCTCCCATGTAAAATTCTGTTTTGAACGATAATGTGCTTGTAGAAAGAAGTAGCGCAAAGCAAGTGGATCTTTTATGTCGTTTAACATCACAACATTACCGAGTGATTTAGACATTTTTGTATTATCAACAAGTAGATGTTCGTTATGCAACCAATAGTTTACAAATTTTACTCCATTAGCAGATTCAGATTGGGCTATTTCATTAGTATGGTGAATAGAAATGTGTTCAACTCCACCCATATGTATGTCTAGGGTATCTCCTAAGTGTTTTTTTGACATCGCAGAACATTCAATATGCCACCCAGGAAAACCTTTTCCCCAAGGAGAATTCCATGTCTGCAAAGCGTTTTTGTGAGCTCCTGCCTTAAAAAACCATAGAGCAAAATCTGTGTGATTTTTCTTTTGGGAATCTAAAACTTCTCCAACACCAGCACCTTTTTTCTTGTCTTCTAAAACCTGTTTATTTAGTTGGTTGTAATCTGAAACCTTGGATGTATCAAAATAAATAGCCAGGTCTGTTTGGTATGCAAATTTTTTATCTAACAAGACTTGAACCATATCAATCATTTCTTGAATGTAATCAGTTGCTCTACATCTTATGGTTGGTAAAAGTAAATTTATGTTGTCTGTATCCCTCTCATATTCTTGAATCGCCTTATCTGCAATTTCTTTCGGGCTTTTTCCTGTTTCTTTTGCACTTTTTTCCATTCTATCCTCACCTGTGTCAGCATCACCTTCATTATCACCGGTTAGATGACCAACATCTGTATAGTTGGAAACAAAATTGACATTATACCCTAAATATTCAAGAGAACGAAGAATAGAATCTGCGGTAAAATTACCTCTTAATCCACCGATGTGTTGGGTTTTGTAAACTGTTGGCCCACAATAATAAAACCGCACCCTTCCTTCTTCAATGGGTTTAAAGTTTTCTTTTTGTTTAGTTAATGTGTTGTGGATTTTTAATTGCATAACATAAGGACATAATCCGAATACTACGAATTGTATCCGAATGACTCGAAAAGTTACCGAAACGAATTAATTCGTAGTATTTTGGTTTGCTTTAGCAAACCAAAAATTCGATTCGTA
Organism: uncultured Candidatus Saccharibacteria bacterium; assembly: GCA_964449555.1. GTDB lineage: Bacteria > Patescibacteriota > Minisyncoccia > Phycocordibacterales > UBA12079 > UBA12079. The sequence goes on along the minus strand of CAYUZR010000006.1, from coordinate 3,104 downwards.
GGATTCGGGGTATTCGGATAAATTCGTAGATTCGGATTATATTACAACCATTTTTTACTTTTAAAAAATAAGAACATAAAAGTTGTCAACACAAACATTATTCCTAAAACCATCCAAAAGTCATAACTTCCTCCTATAATCGGCATATTTACTGTATTCATTCCAAAAATTGATGCAATTAAAGAAAGAGGGAAGGTTACAAAAGCCATAATAGTCAAAACTGTCATTGTTTCATTTTGTTTTGTTGAAAGGAGAGAGTCGTTTGTATTTTTTAATTCTTTCAAATATTCACGATGGTTTTTAATATTATTTCGAATCTTATTATATTTTTCCATTATTTTTTTTATCTTTCTATCAAACTCATCTCCAAAGAAATCATTTCCCACAACCTGTAATTCTAAAAGAGTTTCTTTATGAGGGGAAATTGATTGTTTTGCATTCAATAAATCCCTACCAATATCTGAAAGTTCTCGAACCATCTTTTTTTCTTCTCCTCGAAAAATCATCTCTTGAGCAGTCCTTAGAGAAGATTGAGCATGTTCTAGTTCATGAGTTATTGAATTATATAATTTGTTTAACAATAAGAAAAAGACATCTTCAGGCTTTTTTCCAATATCTTTTCTATCTAATATGGATTTTGTTTCAAATTCTTTTGTAAATTTATGCATAGCATCAATTGTGTCATACCTAGCAGTAATCATAAAATCTTTACCAACTACAAAATCAATCTCTTGATTAAAAGAGTTGCTATGGGTATGTTTTAAAGCAGGGAAGTGTAGGATTAAGTGAATTACACTTTCGTATTGAGTAGCTGATGACTTAAATGATGGTGTCAAAAGATCTTCAGCAATATTTGGATGAAAATTATATTTATCCAGTAATCCTCTAACCTCTTCTTGTGTAGGCTGTTTTAAATCAATCCAGGTTAAATCTTTATAAATGTGTTTTTTTAACATACGAATTTACATACCAATATACAAATGTATACAAATATGATTATTTAATATTTTATGTGTTTATATATTAACTACTAGTATATCCGATTTTATGTTTGTCTGAAACTATTGACATTTGTAGTTAAATATGAGAAAATAGTAAGTAGAAAATAGAAATAGAAAAAACTTAGCGGGGGAAAAAATGAAAAAAAGGTATTTTGAAATTATATTTGTTTTGATGTTTGTTTTATTTCTTTCTTTGTATCTAGGAAACCAAGAAGAGATGAAAATAAACGCCGGTTTTTACAAAATTCAATTGGAGGATAAAAAAAATGGGAATGAGAAATAACAGAATCGGGGGTAAAATAACCCTGCTTTTGATTGTAGGTGGATTTCTTTTTTGGTTTTTCTTTGATATACCACCTGCCAAAGGTGATGATATCAACAAAATAAAAATTCGACAAATGACAGTCGAATTTCAATTTGAAAGCCAACAAGAAGAAAAAGTGGAGATAATAAAACCCAGCGGGTGGGAAAAAATTGTTATTCTCCCAAAAAAAGAAATCAAACCAGCTGCTAAAGAGAAAGGTGTTAAAAAGGTTCAAAAAGAATCATCAAATTTTGTCCCTCCTTTCTACACCGATGGAAAAACTCCTATAATCTCAATGAGAAAAAGAATCGAGGACGGATGTACAGAGTTCTTGGCAAACGGAGATGTTTTTTCAACTAATTGTTATTACAAATAATTAAAAAGATATCACTTGTCGTTGGGGCGAAACGGATTTATCTGTTTCGCCTTTTTTGTTTTTTGCATTATAATAATACTTATATGAAAACATTTCTAAAAAATTCTCTTCCTATTATTCTCGCAATTATATTAATAGGAGGCTCTTTTGTTTTAGGTTTTTCTTTTGGTAAAAATCAAAAAACTGACATTGAAAAAATAACTACCCTAAAAAACAAAGAAGGTAATATTATTAATCCTATCGATTTTGCTCCATTCTGGACAGCATGGAATATTTTAAATGAAAAATATGTTTCTCCAAATGGAGAAATAACCGATCAAGAAAAAGTTTGGGGAGCAATTAAGGGATTAGCTAACTCAGTTGATGATCCTTACACTATTTTCTTACCTCCTTCAGATGCTGAAATATTTAATGCTGATATTAAGGGAAATTTTGGAGGTGTAGGTATGGAAATTGGAATTCGAGACCATATACTAACTGTCATCGCACCACTAAAAGATACCCCTGCAGAAAAAGCTGGCATTAGGGCTGGAGACAAGATAGTTAAAATTGAAGATCAATTAACTACAGATTTTACAACGACTGAAGCTGTAAAATTGATTAGAGGAAAAATTGGTACTCCAGTTAATTTAACAGTATCTCGAGAAGAAGTGGTTGAATTGATACCCATTACAATCATTCGAGGAAACATCCAAATACCTACAATTAAAACAGAGATTAAAGATGATGTTTTTGTTATAAGTCTTTATAGTTTTTCTGCTATTTCACCTGGATTGTTCAGAGATGCTCTTAGAGAATTTGTAGAATCAAATAATAATAAACTAATTTTAGATTTACGTGGAAATCCAGGTGGATATATGGAAGCAGCAATTGATATGGCAAGTTGGTTTCTACCTGCAGGAAAAGTTGTAGTATCAGAAAACTTTGGAAAAAATGCTGATGGTCGTTCTCATAGAAGTAGAGGTTACAATGTATTCAACGATAATTTAAAACTTGTAATATTAATTGATGCGGGATCAGCCTCTGCTTCAGAAATTTTAGCAGGCGCACTAAGTGAACATAAAATAGCTACTTTAGTTGGTAGTAAAACATATGGAAAAGGTTCAGTTCAGGAATTGATTAATATTACTGATGATACATCTTTAAAAGTTACTGTTGCTAGATGGTTAACTCCAGAAGGGAATTCTATATCAAAAGATGGATTAACTCCTACAGTTGAAATAAAATTGGATGTTGATAAATTCGAAAATGGAAGTGATAGTCAATTGGAAAAAGCTATTGAAGTTGTAAAAGGGTTGTAATAAAAATAATAATAGTTTAATATTCAGATACTGAAAATAATTTGAGTGTTTGTGATTATGTACACAGACCCATGTTAAATATCACAATGAGTTTAATTTATTTTTAAGGTTACCCGGTAACC
>CAYUZR010000005.1:25471-28638 GCA_964449555.1 uncultured Candidatus Saccharibacteria bacterium | reverse complement strand
TTCTTTTAGTTGGGGCGGAGTTGTCGGACAAACCGTCTATGGAGGACTTTCATATCTACTTGGAATTGGATACTTTTTACTTCCTCTTCTCTTTCTTATATTAGGAATATCTTTTACAAAATCCATTCGTGAAAATTTTGCAACAATAAAAATAGTTGGGTCACTTTTATTTGTTTTCTCAGGTCTTGGAATTATAGACATTCTCGCACCGGCAAAAGGAGGTTTTATTGGAAATTTAATTTCACTTCCTCTTATAAAATTATTTGACATATTTGCGAGTCTGGTTTTTCTTTTAGCATTAATTCTAATTTCTATCTTAGTGATTTTTGATACATCACCAACTTTAAGTCCTTTAATGTTTTGGAAAAAGAAAAAAGAAGAAGGTCTTTCAGAAAAAGAAATAAAAATGACTGGACTAGCAGAAGAAAATGCTACAGAAGAAGCATCCACAGAAAAAGAAACTTCACAACCAACACAAAGTGAAGAAAAAAAACCAAAAACAGGTATTTTAGGATTTGGCAAAAGAGAAACAGAAGAAGAAAGTTTTGGAAAAAGACTTGAAGCTGTCTCTAAAAAAACTTTTTTGAGTAGCAAAGAAGTTACTCTTCCTCTCAACCTACTTTCTAAAGACAAGGGTAAACCTGGTGTTGGTGACATAAAAGCAAATGCAAATATAATCAAAAGAACTCTTCAGAATTTTGGCATCAACGTAGAAATGGATGAAATTTCAATCGGTCCATCAGTTACTCGATATGCAATGAAACCTGCAGAAGGAATAAAACTATCTCGAATTATAGGGCTTCAAAATGACTTGTCGTTAGCTCTGGCAGCCCACCCTCTTCGAATTGAAGCCCCTATTCCTGGAAAAGCTCTTGTAGGTATCGAAATTCCAAACAGTACAAAAACAACTGTTGGCTTAGCAACATTATTTGCTAGTAAAAAATTCCAAAAAGCAGAATACCCTCTTTCTATTGCCCTTGGAAAAGATATTTCTGGAGAAGCTCATTTTACTAATTTAGCCAAAGCTCCACATATGCTTATAGCTGGATCAACTGGGTCAGGTAAATCTGTCACAATTCATACTCTGATTACTTCCCTACTATTTAGAAACGCTCCGGAAGATTTACGCTTCATCATGGTTGACCCTAAAAGGGTTGAATTAACACTTTATAAAAACATCCCTCATCTACTCACACCTGTTATTACAGACGCTAAAAAAGCAATTTTGGCTCTGAAATGGGCAATTAAAGAGATGGATAGGCGTTATGAAATATTAGAAGATAAATCTGTGAGAGATATTCAGTCATATCATAAAAACATCTTTGAACCAGCTAGAGGTAAAGCAAAAGAAGGTGAAGAAATACCAGAAGCAATGCCATATATTGCAATAGTAATCGACGAGTTGGCTGATATTATGCAAGCCTACCCAAGAGAACTCGAAGCGGCGATTGTCAGACTAGCACAAATGAGTCGTGCTGTTGGAATCCATCTTATTCTTTCAACCCAAAGACCATCGGTTAATGTTATTACTGGACTTATTAAAGCAAACATTCCTACTCGACTAGCATTACAAGTAGCATCCCAGATAGACTCACGAACTATTTTAGATCAAGCTGGAGCAGAAAAACTCCTTGGGGCTGGAGATATGCTTTATCTGTCAGGAGAAATGTCGAAACCACGCCGAATTCAAGCTGCATTTATTTCAGAAAAAGAAGTAAAAAGCGTAGTTAAATTCCTGAAAAGTGCTTATGAAGATGAACTACCAGATGAAATTGATATCACAACTGTTGGACAAGACAAAAATGTATTATTCGAAGGAGTTTTGAACGGGAATTTAGATGACGATGATAGTGATGATTTATACGAAGATGCTTATGCAACGATAATTGAAGCTGGAAAAGCTTCCACCTCTTACCTACAAAGACGACTAAGGGTTGGATATGCTCGAGCAGCGCGATTAATGGATATGTTAGAGGATAGAGGGGTTATTGGACCAGCTGACGGATCTAAAGCAAGAGAAGTTTTGGTAGGACAAGATACAGATACAGAGCAAATGCAGAATGACAATGACGCAGAACAGACGCAAGAAGAAGAGTTAAGTGATGAAACTGAAAAAAATCAGAGTAGAAAAGAAGATGAGAAAATTGATAGAACATACTTAGGTTAATTTTTAATTTAGAATTTATAATTTTTAAACAATTTTTAATAAAATAATTTAAAAATGTTTTAAACATTCGTTTAACATACAATATGACTTAGAAGACAGAACTAAAAAAATTTAGTAAAGAAGTTTTGTATTTTCTAAAACAAATTCATTGCACAAACCTAAACCAAAATAAAATTCATCAACTTATACATTCTGTAACAAGTATTGGTGCTAACTATTGCGAAGCAAATGGTGCAAGTAGTAAAAAAGATTTTAGAAACAAAATTCATATTTGCAAAAAAGAATCGAAAGAATTAACTTTAATTTTCAATAAAATTTCAACAAGTTTAAATAATTAAAAATTAAAAAATTTTGTCATTGTTTAAAAATTATAAATTAAAAATTAAAAATTCTTCGTGCAAACCTCAAATTTCCCTAAAATTATAATAATCACTCTTATCGTAATCGCCATCCTTAGTTATGGAGTTTTTCAAATACGTAACTTGGCCAAGGGACCAGTATTATTAATATTTTCTCCTGTTACCGGAACAACCCTCACAGAACCACAAACACAAATAAAAGGTATTATTGAAAACGCTTCTCACGCAACACTAAACGGCCGACAAATATTTGTTGATGAAGAAGGAAATTTTGATGAGCTTATTTTGCTATCAGAAGGATATAATTTGGTTGAAATTGAAGTAAAAGATAAATTTGAAAGAAGTAAGAAAGAAATACTTGAACTAGTTTTTAATCCATAGTTTTTAGAGAAAACAAGACTAACTTATATGTCAAGGGTTTATGTATCACTTCCCTTTTGGTATTATTAGATTAATTAGAAAATTAACTGTGGATTAGAGATATACCCGTGTTAAATACTTTTTAAATTCTTTGGAGAGAATTCAAAAAGCTCAAATTTCTACGAAATTTGAATTAACAGGGTCATATTTTTCTAATTCGCCTTATTCGCCTTTGGCGAACAAACTCATAAGAAAAATATGAAAAAAACAACACCAAAAGA
>CAYUZR010000005.1:6290-25461 GCA_964449555.1 uncultured Candidatus Saccharibacteria bacterium | reverse complement strand
GGGGGCTAGTATTGATGATTCAATTTCTCAAATTGAAACTAAATTTGGAGAAGGTGCGATTATAAAGCTCGGAGATGCTCCAAAAGTAAATATCAAAGCAATCCCAACCGGTTCAATCGGACTTGATCATGCTTTAGGAATCGGAGGAATTCCTCGAGGAAGAATTGTTGAGATTTATGGTCCAGAATCATCCGGAAAAACTACCTTAGCTCTTCATGTAGTCGCTCAAGCACAAAAAAAAGATGGTATTTGTGCATTTGTAGACGCTGAACACGCCCTAGACCCTGAATATGCCAAAAAATTAGGTGTAAAAACCAAAGAATTGTTAGTTTCTCAGCCTGATACAGGCGAACAAGCGCTTGAAATTACAGAGTCTCTCGTTCGTTCCGGAAAAGTAGATGTGGTTGTTGTTGACTCAGTTGCAGCTCTCACACCAAAAGACGAAATTGAGGGAGATATGGGAGCTCATCATGTAGGAAAACAGGCACGATTAATGTCACAAGCCCTGAGAAAATTAACTGCTATTGTAGCCAAAAGTAAAACAACTGTTATTTTCATAAATCAAATCAGAATGAAAATTGGTGTGATGTTTGGAAGCCCCGAAGTAACCCCAGGAGGACGAGCTTTGAAATTCTATACTTCTGTTCGATTAGATGTTCGACGAATTGCTCAAATTAAAAAAGGTGATGAAGTAGTTGGGGGACGAACTCGCGTTAAAGTTGTAAAAAATAAAGTTGCTCCCCCATTCAAACAAACAGAGTTTGATTTGATGTACAACGAAGGAATTTCGGAGGAAGGAGAAATTTTAGCTCTTGGAGAAAAATTTGGAGTTGTTGTAAAAAAAGGAGCTACTTATTCCCACGAAGGTGAGAAATTAGCAGTTGGATATGATAAGACAAGAACTTATTTGAAAGAAAATCCGAAAGTTAAGAAAGAGTTGTTGAAAAAAATTAGAGAAGAATTGAAGAAATCGTAATAGTAGAGAAATTCTAAACCCTAAGCTCTAAACCCTAAACAAATTTCAAATTCAAATTTGCAAAATTAAAAAACGGAAAGTCGCAAGCAACTTTCCGTTTTAGTTTGATTAAGTAAAATACAGACTTATTTGCAGGACAACTCAACATATATTTTCTCTGCCTCTGCCTCTTTTTGAATGGTACCAATACCAAGAATCCGGCAAAATCTTCCCACCTGAATATGATCATCTTTTACAGCATTTATTGTGTTAACAAAACACTTCGCCGTCTTGCAGTTAAAATCGATTTTTTCTTCTTTTCCACCAGGGTGAAAAACTGTTATAGTTCCTTGCTGGGCAAAAACAGGTGTGGTCATCACCAAAGAAAAAATCGTAAAAACAAAAATATAAACTCTTTTCATTGTTCTCTCCTTTTTTGATAGTTATTCAAAAAACTTAACAAATCTACCAACAGAATACACAAAATAATACAGATTATCAAGTAAAGTAGCCCTGTTCGTCATTCAGAGGCCTTTAAATCCAGAATCGGGAAAGCGGGTTTTAACTTTGTCAAAACCCACTTAAACAACGCTGGATCCTCACGCTTCGCTCAGGATGACAACCCTTTCGTGCTTTTTCTCACAATGTACGAATAGAATATGAAAACATAACAAAGATTTGCTATAATACTAATTATGCTAAATTACAATGAAATAAAAATAAGAAAATATATTATTCTTGATGGAATCCCTTATGAAGTAATCGCTTCACAAGTATCAAGAAAACAAGCCAACAAACCAACTAATCAAACCAAACTAAAATCTTTACTTGACGGTCGGGTTATTCAGAAAAATTTTCACTCATCTGAAAAAGTAAAAGAGGCTGACATCGAGAAGAAAAAAATTAAGTATCTATATAATAATCGAGGAGAATATTGGTTCTGCGAAGAAAACGATCCTTCAAAAAGATTTCCTCTCCCTGAAGATATTATAGCTGGAGCTGATTTTATGAAAGAAAATTCTCTTGTCGATGCAAAATATTTTGGAGAAGATATTATTGGTATTTCTTTACCTATTAAAGTACAACTAAAAGTAACAGAAGCCCCTCCAGCAGTAAAAGGAAATACAGCAACCGGAGCAACAAAAATTGTCACGCTAGAAACCGGAGCAACAATAACTACCCCCCTTTTTATAGAAGAAGGTGAAACAGTAGAAATTAACACTGAAACAGGAGAGTACACGGGTCGAGCCTAAATCCCAGTAGTCCGGTTACTCATTCAGTTTCAAAAAAATATTAGAATTTTCTTAAAAAATAAAACACCTTTGTCCTATCGGACAAAGGTGTTTTTGTTTTAAAATAATTTCAAAATATGAAGCGAGCATATAATTCCTTCGCTCAGATGCTGTAAGAATAAATAAAAGATTTTTATTTATTCTTACACATCTTCGCTAGAAATTATTGGATGAAGTTCGGTTTTAAGCTAGTGAGAATGGAGAGAGACGTATCTCAAGTACGATGACCGACATTCTTGCTAGATTAAAACCGAAATTCGCCGATTTTGGGATTATAAACGACGTAGAACGAAAGTAGTCTGAAAGTAAAACTTTCAGACTACTGAGTCGAGGAGTTTATATAAGACGAAGTGCTTATATTTAATTTATCGAATGATATAAGGCATTAAACCTAAGAATCTAGCTCGTTTGATAGCTTGTGCCAACTGTCTTTGATGTTTTGCACAAACTCCACTTCTCTTTCGGGCAATCATTCTTCCATGTGGATTCATAAATTTTCTCAAAGCGTCTAGATCTTTGTAGTCAATTTGCTCTATATTATTTTTTGTGAAGTAACATTGCATTTTAGTTAGTATGTTAGTAAGTTAGTAAGTTTTCTGTTATCACGCAATTAAATTATTTCAAAATTGAATGAAATTCGCTTTTGTTTGGGTAAAAATGGAAGAAGGTGTATGTAGTAAGTACGACGACTGACATTTTTATCCAAACAAAAGCGAAGTTCGCCGATTTTGGAACAATTTACTAGAATGGGATGTCTTCGGGGTTGATCTCCTCCTCCGGATATTCAACAGTCTTAACTTCTGCCGGTGCTGGTTGTTCTGCTTGTGGAGTACTTGCAGATGCTGCTGAAGCTCCTCCTCCATCTCTCCTTGGTCCTAATTGCATTCTTTCTGTGACAATTTCTGTTCGATACATTTTCTTTCCAGTTTCTTTATCTTCCCAATTTTGTGTCTGCAATCTACCCTCAATCAATACTGAACTACCTTTTTTCAGGTATTGATTAATAATTTCAGCCGTTCTGCCAAAAGCAACCACATTATGAAATTCAACTGCATCTTGTTTGTTTCCATCTTTATCCTTCCAAGTTCTATTTGTAGCAACACCAATATTTGTCACCTGAACACCAGAAGGTAAAGCCTTCAATTCAGGATCTCTTGTTAAATTTCCAATAATAACTACTTTGTTTAAAAACATACGAAATTTTTTACAAAAAATTTCGAATTTCGAATTTTTAATTTCGAATTTCGAATAAATTTTTAATTATTTAATATTTTAATTTCGAAAATTAATCATTCGTAAATTCGATATTGAATCGAAATTCGAAATTAGAAATTCGAAATTATACTCTTATTCTATCACAAGATCGTCGATTGTCTCATCTAACTTCTTTTTCTTATCTTCTTTATTTTCTTCAGCTTCTTTTTCACCAGAAGCATCTTTGTCTTCTTTTTTCTTTTTCTCACTACTTCCAAAAGAGAATTTTGCTGGTTTTCTTTTCTTTGTTTTAGATGAAGCCGGTTTGAAATCTTCTTTTGTAGTAATAATTAGTAAAAATCTTAAAATAGTTTCTAGTTTATCTAAATCTTTTTTTATAAGAGTAATCATTTCTGAGTTTCCTTCAAACTTAATCCAACCAAAATAAGCATTATCAAATTTCTGTTTTTTACCAGAAATCTCTTTTATCATCGGATAAGTTAAGTTTTTCATTTCAGGAGCTCCTTCAGAAACAAAGTTTCCTTCATTTTTTGAAATAATGTCCCGAATCTTACCAGCCTCATCTAAAACTTTAGATTCTTCAATATTAGACAATAAAAGATAGCCTACTTCGTAGACTTTTTTCCCTTCGTTTTTTGTAGTTTTTTCTGTCATACGGGTGTTAGATTAACATATAATCTTTGTGAAATCAACAAAAATTTAAGGTTTTATGAAAAACTTAGTTGCGTTTTCAACCATTTTTTTCTTAACCTCTTCGTATTCCATTTCTTTTATTTCAGCGATTCTTTTTACTACTTCTTTTACATAAATTGGTTCGCATCTTTTTCCTCTGTATGGCACAGGTGCAACAAAAGGAGCATCTGTTTCAACCATTATATGATCAAATGGAATTTCTTTTATAACCTCGTCATACTGATGAGCAAAGGTAATTACACCAGTAAAAGAAATCATAAACCCAAGTTTTATATATTTTTTTGCAATTTCTACATCACCGGAAAAAAAGTGTATATTACCTCGTAGTTTTTCACCATATTTTTCTTTTTTTGACTCTAAGATTTCAATTACCTCTTTGTGTGCATCACGAACATGAATCATCAACGGCTTATCATATTTAACCGCAAAATCAATTTGTTTTCTAAATATCCCAACCTGTTTTTCTTTTTCATTTTCTGTTAAGCCTTGCTTAACTGGGCTATATTCTAAGCCACATTCTCCTATCGCAACCATTTTTGGATTTTTAACTAAGTCAATATAATCTTTTTCATTAAAATCTTCGAGAGTATCACTGGGATGCAAGCCAATTGATGCAAACACATTTTCATATTTTTCCGCCAATTCAACAGCTTTTTTTGACTTTTCTAAATCTGTTCCAATAGTAATTGTAAAAACCCCCTCGTCCTGCATACGAGAGATTACTTCTTCCCTATCTTTATCGAATTTAGGAAATTCTAGATGGCTATGTATATCAAAAAATTTCATATTATAACTTCCAAAATTAGCGCATTTCTGTGTCGCGATTCACAAAATGTCAGTCATCGTATTAGATATACGACTTCTTTCATTTTGCTCTCACTCCTTGAACTGCATCTAATTTTGAAAGTTCTAAAAAATTGCAATATTTCAATTTTTTGTGATAATTCTTTTTTTATCTTTAATTCTTTTTATAAACATCTTTTCTAAACCCTATTTTATAAATTTCGATGTTTTTGCCACTAACCAAAAACAGGATTCTATATTTTCCAACCCTCCTTCTAAAACCCTTAAAAGGAGTGTGTAATTTTTTTATACCCCGAGAATTTTCAGAAAAATTTTTTAAATCAAGACAGGCAATAAAAATATTCTGACCAATACTTCTATTTGATTTTATTATCTTCCCTAAAAATTTATCAGCAGGTTTATCAAAAGATATTTTATAAATCATACTTTTTTGCAACATCTTCAATATTTATAAATTCTTTCTTTGAAGTTTTTACTGCTTTTTCCAAGTCAATAGAATCTTGAATATCTTCAATTGTATTTAAGTCCACAATTGCAGCAACAGGAAAACCATCTTTTTCAAGAATAATTTTTTCCTTATTTAGATTAACCCTCTTAACTACCGCTCCTAAGTTAATTCTTGCTTTTGTAATAGGCATTGTTGTTACCATAATTTTATTTTGATTAATCCTAATTAACATTAATTATAGTATCAAAAGAAATAAAAAACAATATCTTCTATTTCCTTACAAACAAAGGTATGTTTGGAGATTTGTTTTCTTTAACAAGTTCTTTTATTTTCTCTGATGTTTTGGGCATTATAGGATTTAGCATTCTTCCGACTATATACAAATCCATTACAAGCTCTTTGATTATTTCAATCGCTTTTTCTTTATCCTTTTTAATTAATTTGAATGGTTGAGTTTTTTGAATTTTTGAATCCAACTCACCAATCTTCTCCCAAACAAAATCCATTGCTCTATTTAATCGAAAAGTATCTATTGCATCTGAGTATTCTTTATCAAAAGGAGTTGGTTCTGGTCTTGCAACAGCCCCATCCAGATTTGTTTCAGCCATTTTCATCACCCGACTAACCAAGTTACCTAATCCATTAGCAAGATTAGCATTATAATCTTCTTTAAATTTTTCCATGGTGAAATCACTATCCTCGAACATATTTAGATGTCGAGCAATATAATACCGGACAGCATCCGTTCCATATTCATCAACTAAGTCATAAGGATTGATAACATTCCCTAATGATTTACTCATTTTTTGTCCTCCACTATTTATGAAGCCAAAAATAAAAATTTGTTTTGACAGAGGAAGTCCAGCTGACATTAACATTGCCTGCCACATCGCTGATTGTTGGCGCAGGTTATCCTTCCCTGCCACCTGAATCGCATTTCGAACACCTTCTGTTCCCCAATACTCTTCAAAATTCTTCTGATCTTCCGGCCATCCCAAACAGGAAATATAGTTAGTCAAAGCATCAAACCAAACATACATTACATGATCTTCATCTCCTGGTACCGGCACCCCCCAAGGCATTTTTTCTTTTAATCGAGAAATACTAAAATCTTCTAGACCTCTTTCGATAAATTTTTTGATTTCATTGAAACGATAATCAGGCTGAACAAAATCTGGATTCTGCTCGTAAAAATCCAAAAGTTTCTGACCATAATTAGACCAACGGAAAAAATAATTTTCTTCTTCAATTTTTTCTAAATCTTTTCCTGGATGAAGGGGGCATTGGCCGTTTTCGTCTAATTCCGAATCTGTTTTTTCAAGCTCACAACCAACACAATATTTCACAGAATAATTTTTCTTATAAATGTCTCCGTTCGCTTCACACCTCTTCCAAAATTCTTGAGCTGATTTTTTATGATGCTCATCAGTAGTTCGGATAAAATTATTGTAGCTAAGATCTAAGTGGTTTTTTAAATCATCAAACCTTTTCGCATACTCGTCTACATATTTTTGTGTATCAACACCCTCCTCTTGTGCTTTTCGATGAATTTTTAAACCATGCTCATCTGTACCAGTATTAAAAAAAACATCATCGCCCATAAGTTTTCGATACCGAGCAATAATATCTACTCGCACAATTTCAGAAGCAAAACCGATGTGAGGATCGGCGTTTACATATGGTAGTGTTGTTGTTATATAAAATTTATTTGTCATAATTTCCAAAATTAGCGCATTTCAGCGTCGCGGTTCATAAAATGTCAGTCGCCGTATTGGTTCATACGCCTTCCTCCATTTTACTTCCGCTTCTTGAACTGCATCTAATTTTGAAAATTCTGATTATATCTAGTAATTAAAGATTACTATTTTACCAAAGAAATTTCAACGGCTCATTCGATGAGCCGTTTAAAAATTGTGTTGAATAACAAAAAATAAAAGTTTTTAAAATTAGATGAGGTTCGTTTATATTTTTTAAATTACTACCAGAGGTCGGACCTCTCCCGCTGCGCTAAAGAAGTACGACCTCGTCCGTAATTAAAAAATAGAAACGAATATCGCTAATTTTGAGAATTTTTCACCATTTTTCTTTTATCTTCTTCTATATCATGTATGTATTCCATAATCGCCGCTGCAACCGGAACAGATAAAATAATTCCCAAGAAACCAGCTAATTTTGCACCTATAATAAGAGCAAGAATAACTAGCAAAGGTGGAACACCCACAACTTTTTTAACAACTAAGGGATATATAAGGTGGTTTTCAAACTGTTGAATAATTATATATAATCCGATTATCAATAAACCTAAAGTTGTTCCGCCCGTTGCAAAGCCAATCAAAATTGCAGGAATAGCGGCTATAATAGGCCCGAAGAGAGGAATCAACTCGAAAGCTGCTGCTAATAAAGCAAACAAAAAAGCATATTTAACTCCTAAAATAGTCAGGCCAAGATAAACAAGAACACCAATAATCAAACCAAGTAACAACTGACCTTGCATCCAAAGACCTATTTTCTTTTGAGATCTCTCCCAAAGTCCTTTAATATATTCTTCGTGTTTTACAGGAGTAATTATTTTCAAAAAGATAGCAATTCCATATTCCTGTACCGCAAGGTAAAAAGATAGAATTACTATCAAAACCAAGTTAAGAACTCCACCAAAAACAGCACTAGCAGTTTGTAAAAAACCTCCCGCAGCCCCAGTTATACTATCTCTAAATTCAGTAACAACTTCATTGATTGAAAATTCTGTCGGTAATCCATCTGCTTTCAAAGAATCTGAAATCCAAGAAGAGTTAAAATATTGAGGAAAATTCGCCATTAAGTTTGAAACCTCATCTAACAATGGAGGTATCATTAGGAAAAATAATCCAGCTATAATAACAAAGATTGCTAAATAAATTAGAATTACAGCCGGTAACCGAGGAATCTTATGTCGAGTAAACCATTTGGTCATTGGCTCTATTGCCGAAGCAATTACAACTGCTGTTAACACAACCAAAACTAACTCTTTCAAATAAAAAAGTAGTCCAACAAGTAAAACAAACAGAATAGATCGTACAATTGTTCCAGAATTTATATTGATGGTTATATTTTTCATAATCTAATTATAAAATAAAAAAAGAAAATTATCCACACACACTTTTTCTTCCAAGTTTATTGATGTTACAATTAACCTAAGTCGAACTTTATTAGATTCTAATCTATTTTAATCTTATTATGTGTTGTAATAAATCAATTTTAGGCCAAATCGCTTATTGGATTACAATTATAGGAGGTTTAAATTGGGGTCTTATTGGAATTGGTTATTTCTTCCAAGCAAATTGGGATGTTCTATACCTTATCCTAGGATCAATGCCAGCAGTACAATATATTGTATATATCATCGTTGGTCTATCTGCAATTTACACAGTTTTCGGATGTAGAAAAGCAGTTTGTGAACCTTCACAACCTATGCAATAAAAACTATCTGATTAAAAAATTTCCGAGATTTTCATCTCGGAAATTTTTTGTATTAAGATATTTTAATAATTTTACAAATCATCGATCTGAACAAACCCACCTTTATCATTCTCTACATAAATATCATCATTAGTGAAATTGAATTTATAAATTCCAGCTACCACAACCAACAAGAAAGCAATTATCAAAATAATACCAATTGTTTTTAATATTTTCATAGTTTTATTTTTTAAAAAATTTTGTTATTGATTTATAAACCGAAATAGCAATTATTCCTGCATTACCCCAAGCAGGAATAAGCCATACAGGAATACCAATGAAAGTTGGCAGGGTATATTGCCAAGCACCAAAATAAACAGCCATGACCTCAACAAAAGGACCGCCAATCGCAATAAGAACATAGGCTAGAGCCAATTTTTTACTTTTTAGAATCAACAACTCCACTATCGCTGACACTAATAAAATAAAAAACAATAACCAAATACTTTACCATAAAAACCAGATTGAAAGAACACTAACCCAGAAAAATACTGTCATTGATATAAACTGAAATATGAATTTTTCTGAAGAAAACATAATTTTTAAATTATTCTAATTTTTTTGATAAATAATCCTCCAACTTTTTAATCTTTATTCTTTCTTGTTCCATTGTATCTCGATCACGGACAGTTACAGCCTTGTCTTCCAAAGAATCAAAATCAAAAGTTACACAATATGGAGTTCCAATTTCATCTTGTCTTCGATATCTCTTCCCTATTGATTGTGTTTCGTCGTATTTACAAACAAATTTCTCATTTAAATCATTGAACAATTTTTTTGCAGGTACGGACAGTTCTTCTTTTTTGGAAAGAGGAAGTACAGCTACCTTAACTGGTGCAAGATGTTTAGTTAATTTCAATACTACTCTTTCTTCTTCGCCAACTTTTTCTTTGGTATAAGCATTAGAAATAACAGCTAGAAATACTCTACCAAGACCCATTGATGTCTCTAATATCCAGGGAATGAATTTTTCACCATTGTCATTATAAGATAAGTCTATGCCAGAGAATTTTGTATGTTGGGTTAAATCATAATCAGTTCTATCATGAATTCCTTCAATTTCATCAAAACCATATGTAGGAAATTCATATTCAATATCCCAAGCATCTTTCGCGTAAAAAACAAGATTTTCGTGCTGACTCCATCGTAATTTTTTTTCAGATAATCCTAATCCAAGATACCACTGCCATCTCTCTTTTTTAATTTCTTTGTATTTTTCTTTGTTTTCGTTTGGTCGAATAAAATATTGTGTGTCAGCCTGTTCAAATTCACGACATCTAAACAAAAAGTTTCTGGCTGAAATCTCATTTCTAAAAGCTTTTCCAATTTGAGCAATTCCAAAAGGAATTTTTGGATGAAAAGAATCAACAACATTTTTATAATTTAAATAAATACCCTGACAAGCCTCTCCTGGAAGATAGACTGGGTCTGCTTGTTTGCTGGTAAAATCTCCATAATTAGATTGAATAAGAAGATTAAAACTTTTAACATCAGAAAAATCTGTTTTACCACAATTAGCACACTTTATTTTATCTAAATTGTCCGAAAACAATTTATTAATATCTTTTTCTGACATTTTTTCGTCAGCATCCACTCCAATATTATTTAGCTCCTTATCTGCTCTAATTCTAGTATTACAACTACGGCATTCTGCCATAGGATCAGAAAAACCAGCAGTATGACCAGAAGCTTCCCATGTTTTTGGGTGCTTAAACATAGCTGAATCTAATCCATAATAATCAGATCTTTTTTGGACAACTTCTTTCCACCAAAAAACTTTAATGTTGTTTAATAATTCAACTCCATTAGGACCAAAATCATATGCTCCAGAAAGTCCTCCATAGATTTCAGATCCTTGATAAACAAAACCTCTTTGTTTGGCAAACGAAATAATATCGTCCATTGTTACTTTTTTATTTTTTTCACTCATGATAGTTATATTATCAATTTTAATAATTTAAAACAAGAAAATTAAACAACTCATCAAAAACACCTGATTTTTGACTGATGACATTTGACAAAAATTAAACGGCTCACGCATGAGCCGTTTAGGTAGCTCTATTGAGCCATTTTTTTGATGTGTTAGAAACAGCTTTGTTAAGCGATTTAAACGGCTCACTATGTGAGCCGTTTAAATCGCTTAACAAAGCCTTTTTATTGATGTTAATTTTATGAAATTACAAATTTTTTCAATTTTGGCGTATTTTGGTGGCACAAGCAAAAAATTTTATGAGCTATATTAAACATACAGTGAATAAAATTTTTTGTGAAGCAACACCAAAATACGCCAAAATTGAAAAAATTATTCTGTGACAAGACTTTTTTCGTACGAATACCCCGGATCAGTATCCAACCTAGTATTAACAGCCTCAGCTTTTCCTGTTACAACTACATTAGCAAAACGATCAACTCCAGTAGCAACCATTTTATTAACCAATACAGGAGGCACTCCTACCTGTGACAAACTTGGTAATAAAGCAACTTGGAACGAAATCTCTCTAGCAGAAGATTTAATACCTGTACCCGCTTTTACACTTCCAACTTCCCAAACTATTTCTCCACCTACCGGATTATATGTTATAAGTTCTGAATTCGGAGAAACAACACCCATCCACCGAACATAAGATGGTAAAGAAGATATCACCCGAGCATTCGCCAAATCATTCATAGAATTGACTAAAGACCATGTAATTGTATAAGTCGTTTCTTGATCTACCTTAGGGGGTAAAGACCCTGTATTAGTGAAAGGTCCTGTATAATAAGTGGCTCTAGGTGTAACTAACAAATCAGAAGAAACTTTTATTTTTCTTGAAATTGTTGATTCAATTTCTTCCGGAGTGTTATTTTCATTTAGCCTGTTCCCTTTTATATTTATACTTAAATCAACTTCAGGATTTATATAGTTACTTCGAGTTGAAAATTCGGCAGGAAGAAACGAAAAACTCAATTGACCACTATCACCTGGTGAAATCTCATAGAGTTCACCTTGGGTTCTCTTATCCCAAAAGATTGTATCATCTCCAGAACGATAAAATCCTTTGTCAACATTAACTTCATTTTTTGACAAAACTTCACCAACCAATTTTGCCTCAATTTCAACATCAATTATACTGTTTGCTGAATTGTTTCTATACACCACATCCACCCTAACAGCGTCATCACCACCAAAAACATATTCGTTTGATCTTTCACCATTCACAACTACATCAACACCAATAAAAGGCTTTTCTATATTGAAAGTTTTCTCAGCTAAAGCAAAAATTGCTCCAACTTTTCTTTCGTCTGTTGCACTAGGCGTTCCACTCCTAAATTTAAACACTTTTTCTTCTTCTTCTTGACCTTTCATAATCCCTTTTATCCTTACAACATCATTCTCATCTACATCCCAAACATTATCACTAAATTTAGGTTTTGGATCAGATTCAATAAATTCAAATCCAAAAGGATATTCTCCTACCAGAATCAAATCAGAAACAGATTGTTCTGCATTAGAAACAATGCTCACAGAAAATTCAATTTCCTGTCCTGAAATAGACTCTTTCATTGGACTAATTACTAAATTAATAGGAGAAGAACTTATTATCATCTCATAACTTCTATCTATAAAGAAAATGGCATTGGAACCGGCAATTCTATATTCCAAACTGATGGTTATATCTTTTTCACTATTTTCTTCCCCATACACAATCGTAGAAAATTCTTTACGGATACTTCTTCCAGAAGGTACATTATCTAGAGCTTCTCTAAGAGTTTTTACCTGCTTTTCTAAATCATCTGGTAGACGAGTTCCCTCTGGATATTCAACAATTAAATCTGCCAATTCCAAATCAACTGCATTATTATTAGTAACAGTTATTTGTAAATCAAGTTTATCTCCACTTTTTATAGAGGCCGGGCCAACAACAGAGATATCAACATTAGAAGTAGAAACATTACTTATTCCACCAAAAATAGTAAAAGCTACGACTACTAGGGCAAAAACAAAAAAAATAATTGAGCTTAGTAAAATTTTATTTAACATAGTTTTATTTTTAATAGGCACACTCATTGCTTCATTTATTTCTTTTTCCAAAGCATTTCCCTCTTCCCAACCTTCTTTAATTTCATAATGTTTTTTATGAATACCAGGGGCTTTCTTTTGGCTACGAACCCATTCTTGAGAATAAAGATTCTTTTTCAAACCCCCAACTTTATCCGTCTTTTCTATTTGTTTCTTTTTTTCTTCATTTTTATCCATATGATGTTTAGTATAACATAGAAGAATTTCTAAGTACTAAGTACTAAGTACTAATTTCTAATAATCTGAAGATGAATTTTTGCCTTCGGCAAAAATTCATCTTATTTTAAATTGATACTTGATAATTGAAAATTCTTTAAAAAACAAGTTTGTAGACGTCGAACGTCTACAAACTTGTTTTTTAAAGATGTATATCTTCCATTGCTTCAATTATCTCTTTTTCAGCTTGTCTTTGTTGTGAGCTCATTTTTTTGATTAAGTCTTTATCAAAATCATTTGATTGTAAAAATTCAGAAAATTTGTTGTCATCAAAATAACCTAGATTATGAAGGATTCTAATTTTTGTAATTAACTCCAAATTTTTTAAATCATTTAATTCAAGTTTGTTCTTTTTTAAAAAAACAATAAAATTTGAAATTAAATCAAAAAGTTCTTTGTTTTTCTCTTCTCCATGAATAAGTTGTTGTAAAAACCTAAAAATCCCCACCACAAAATCTACTGATAAGCCTTGCTTATAAGTTTTTGAAAACAAAAAAAATAGATTTTCTTTTGGAGCAACATTTGTAATCCTCCAAATTTCTCTACCCCGAACCAATGACAAATTAGAAACCGAAAAATCTTGAAGACCATAACGATTTTTCGACGTTACTTTCCTTACTCCCTGAGCTGTTGCCTGAATAAGTCCAAGTTCTTTGGTAAAAATATTAAAAAATTTATTTGATTCCCCTACCCCAAAACTACTCAAAATTATTCCTTTTGTGTTGTAGATGTGATGCATATTTAAAAGAATAACGAATTATGAATTATGAATCAAGAAATATTCTTTACAAAAAACAGCAGATACCAAGTACCTGCTGTTTGATTCTCAAGTTACAAACAAGATATTGAGTGAATCGCCACTTGCTTATCTCTGTCAGAAACCGTGGCACCATCAAGATAAATCCTCAGTATATCTCGTGTTGTTTGTTTTGAATTTTCGTCTTTTTGGTATTTCCAAACAACTTTTCGAAAATATCTTTTGAGTTTTTTGTTTTGAATTTTTACAATTATACCCAAAGACTTTGTTCCTTTTTCCACCATAACAACCTCCTCTGTTTATTAAAAACTATTGCAATTCCACCTGGAATAATATCATAATTAACATACATGGTCAAGTTTTTATTTCTTAATTTTTAGTTTGAATTCTAAATCATCGATTTTAATTTTTTCACCATCATTTTCTTCAAATTTTATATTTTTGATTCCAGCAATTTTTTTAAATTCGTCTTCAAATTGATTTACCAAAACCTTTCCTTCATCAGAAGTTTCGATAGTCAGTTCAACCACGTCACTCGGAATAAGCTTGGTTTCCTTTCTCATTCTCTGAACATTTCTTAGTAGTTCACGGAAATTACCTTCTGCTTTCAATTCGGAGGTTAGTTTTGTATCCAATTCAACTTTTTCTTCGCCTCCTTTCTCAAACACAACTTCTTTTACATTCACTTCATCTTTAATTATTTCAACCAGCTCATCTTGGTTTTGAAATTCGAAATTAGAAATTATAAATTTGAGCGAAGCGAGTGGCTGTCTAACTTTTATTCCCTCTTTTGCTCTCGCCTCCAAAGCCAACGAAACAATTTCTCTTGTCTTTCTCATCTCCTCTAAAATTTTTGTGTCAACATCTTTGCTTTCAGGCCATTTTTGTAAATGCACAGAAGTAACAGAATCTACAGTAGCAAGGCTACTGTAGATTTGTTCGGCTAAGAACGGCATAAACGGAGCCATGACTTTTGAAAATTCTTGTAACACAAATCTTGTAGTCTCTAAAGCAAAATCCCTATCTTCACCCTCTCCCTTAAATCTATCTCGAGATCTTCGAACATACCAAGTCGACAAGTCATCAACAAAATCTAAAATTGGTCGTGAAGCTCTGTCTAATTCGTAATTATCTAAACCGATTGTTACCTCATTAATTAATTCATTTAATCTAGCTATTATCCACCTATCCAAAACATTCTCAGAATAATCCAAATAATCGGCACATTTCTTTGTCGTAGTTTGCAAAATATCGGTCGTCGTATTAACCATACACCTTCCTCTATTTTGCTCCTGCTCCTCGAACTGCACTCGATTATTTGGATTCTTCACACAAAGACTGTTTTTATATAAATTGTAGAAAGACAGAACATTTTTACTTCTCAAAATAATTTTTTTCATTATTTCGTCCACCCCTTTTTCTGAAAAGTTTAAATCTTCTGCTCGAACAATTGGTGAGCTAATCATATAATATCGCATTGCATCTGCTCCATACTTATCGAGAATATACGAAACTTCAGGATAATTTTTTAAACTTTTAGACATCTTTTTACCATCTTCTGCCATTACCATTCCATTCACAATTACATTTTTGAAAGAAGTTTGCTCAAACAAAGCAGTTGAAAGAACAAGTGAGGTATAAAACCATCCACGAGTTTGATCAGTTCCTTCAGCAATAAAATCAGCTGGGAAACCTATTCCTTTTTCTGGATTGAATTTATCAAGATTTTCAAACGGATAATGATTTGAGGCATATGGCATAGAACCAGATTCAAACCAACAATCAAATACTTCTGGGATTCTCTTCATCCTACCACCACATGCACAGGCAAATTCGATCTCATCGATATAAGGCATATGTAAATCAACTTCATAATCCTTATTATGAGGTATTGGGGCAAAATCTAATTCTCTTAATTCGGCATTTTGAACAATATCTTCTTTCTCCTTAAAATCGATTGCTTCTTGAGAATTCATTCCCTGAGCCCCTACCATCATCAACCAATAAGGGTACTCGTGTGTAACGATTAAGATATTTTTATTTGAGTATTTTTTATCAATATCATAAAGAAATTCTGTAACTCGATTTTTTAGTTCAATAAGACTTTCTCCGTTAGGAGTTGGTTTTGTAAATTTTTCTAATTGGGAATTATAATAACCAGAATATTCTTTTACGTTTTTTCCTTCTAAGTCACCAAATTGAGTTTCAATAATTTTTTTATCAAAAATAATTTCTTTTTTGCCATAACCAATTCCTTCAGCAATTATTTCTGCAGTTTCTGTTGTTCTAACAAAAGGTGAAGAAATAATTAAGTCAATATTTTGTTTTTTCAATTCAGCGACCTGTTCTCTCACCTGTTTTTTACCCACTTCTGTCAGATGATGTGGATTTTCTTTTTTAGAACTCAAAACATTTTTGGTATTATTTTCAGCCTCTCCATGTCGAATCAAAAAATATTTATTTGTGCTTCTTGTTTTTTCTTTTATTTCATCAATCGAACCAATTACTTCATCTTTCTTATCACAACTTTCACATCGCCAAACTGGTAATGGAGCTCCCCAAAAACGAGACCGTGAAATAGCCCAATCCCTTGCACCTTCAAGCCATTTCCCAAAACGACCATCGCGCATATTTGCAGGCACCCACTCAATATCTTTGTTTATTTCAATAAGTTTATCCTTAATTCCAGTAACTTTTAAGAACCAAGATGAGGTTGCATAATTTAACAAAGGTGTTTTACATCGCCAACAGTGAGGATAAGAGTGCTCAACTTTTTCTTTTGCGAACAAAACATCTTTACCAGCTAAATGTTTAATAATTTCGATGTCTGCTTGTTGAGGGTTTTCTTTTGGTTTTACATATTGTCCCGCAAAATCTGTCACTTCTTCAGTAAACTTCCCGTCAACAGCAACATGTTGAACAAAAGGTAGACTTTCTTTTTGTCCAAGCTCCATGTCATCAGAACCAAAAGCAGGAGCAATGTGAACAATCCCCGTTCCATCTTCCGTGGTCACAAAATCTTCACCATAAATTTTCCAACCATTTTCGTGGTTTTCTAGATTTTTATCTTTTGCATAATAATCAAAAGCTGGTTTGTATGATTTTCCAATTAAATCTTTTCCTTTAAATTCTTCAACAACTTCGTATTTTTCTTTTATTACCTCTAATCTATCTTTTGCCAAGATATAAACCCCTGCTGAAACATTTCGCGACACATCAACATCTCTTTTTCCATTTTTAATCTCACTCGATTCGACTTTATGAGGAATATCACTATATCTAATCTTTACATAATCCAAATCTTCACCTACAGCTAAAGCTACATTCCCCGGAAGTGTCCAGGGGGTAGTTGTCCAAGCCAACACAAAGGTTCCTGGTTCATCCATCAACTCAAACTTAACTATCACCGAAATGTCTTTTATATCTTCATAACCCTGATTGACTTCAAAATTTGAAAGTGTAGTTTCACATCTCGGACAAATATGCATCGCTTTGTGTCCTTCATAAATAAGACCTTTGTCATAAATAGTTTTAAAAATCCACCAAATTGATTCAGAATAAGACGTGTCCATTGTCTTGTATGAATTTTCCATATCAATCCAGCGACCAGTTCGCGGGACAATCTCTTTCCACTCTTTGTCATAACGAAGTACGCTGTCTTTTGCGCATTGATTAAATTGACCTATTCCGTGTTCGTGGATATCTTGTTTGGTCTTTAGCCCAAGTTCGTCCTCAATTAAGTTTTCAATTGGCAGTCCATGACAATCCCAACCCCAACGACGACTTACCTTTTTGCCAAGCATTGTTTGATATCGAGGGAAAATATCTTTTATTGTTCCAGCTAAAATATGTCCATAGTGAGGTAAACCAGTTGCAAACGGAGGACCATCATAAAAAGTAAACTCACCATTAGGAGCTTCTTGTTCTAGACTTTTTTCAAAAATTTTGTTTTTCTGCCAAAATTGCAAAACTTTTTCCTCTTGTTTTGCCACTTCGGATTTATTGTTTTTAGCTTTATTTTTATCTTCACTCATAAAGAAAATAATACCTCAAAGCCATTTTTTGAGCAAACAAAAAGTCCAAAGTTTTAACGGGTCATAAAATGACCCGTTAAAACTTTGGACTTTTTTCTTTTAAACTACATCATACTTGTGAATTTTTAAATAATTCTAAATTTAGATGCATAGCGAGGAGCAAGAATAAAATTTTATGAGCCGTACATCTAGTACGGTGAATGAAATTTTATGAATTGCGACAAAGCTAGGCGCTAAATTTGAATTATTTACGGATGAAGTTAAGGGTGTTCCCCCTAGGCAGATAGGTTAGCTCAAGCCTTTCTGAGCCAGCAAATACAACTGTATACTCATAATCTTCCCCATCAATTGTTGTTTTTAACTTATATCCTTCTGTTTTCCAAATTCCAGTATTCATATCTTCCCCATCGTAAACATCTTTCATTGTCCCATCTTCATTCAAAATCATAATGCTCTTTACATCATCTTTGCTCTGCCATTCTCCGGGAACATATTGCTCAAACCCCAAATCTCCCGGCGCTGGTGTAGGCCCACTTCCTAACATATTATTGAAAATAAATGTTGACCAAATCTTATCGGTTGTCTTCTTATGTTCCTCAAAATTAGGGTCGTTTGGATTTATTTTGTTATAACAAACTTTATACTTGAAAGTATTGTAGACAAAATAATTACATTCTCCAGAAGAATCAAATTGAAATTTTTGAATCACCTTTACAGGTACACTATGTAAAGTAGACCATTCTTCCTCTTCAATAAGATCTTTTAATGTCAAACAAGGTGCTGTATCTGCATATTCAGCAACACATTCTGCTTTTTCCTTATCAGCTTGTGCCATCAATTCACCCCACCAATCTTCCATAGACTCTCTATCTGAGTTATCAAAAATTTGAACACTCACATTAGACCTAACCATATCATATTCTTTTTCGTGAAAATCAATTTCATGCAAAGCATCCAAATCATTAGGTCTCAAAGATTCTTGAGCTTCCCAATCGGTTGGATATTGCAAAGAAAATCCATATTCTTCATTTTTATAATTAATCCAACCTTCAACAGTTTCTGGCATGACAATTTCACCCTCCCCACCAACAACCTCTGTTTGTTCTTGGTTGTCTCCTGTTATGTTATTATTTTCTATATTTAAAAAATCTTGATTAGAAAAACTATAAAGACCCCCTGCTATTAAAACAAGAATTATTAAT
>CAYUZR010000005.1:0-6280 GCA_964449555.1 uncultured Candidatus Saccharibacteria bacterium | reverse complement strand
AAAAAAATATAATCACCCCTTTTATTTAAAAAATTATTTATTATAAAAAAAATAATACTTCATTTTTTAAAAAATTTTAATTTTTTTAAAATTTACAAACCCTAAACACTAAACTCTAAATCCTAAACAAATTCAAATATTTTAAATTCGAAATTCAAAACTCGTTTTGAACATTTAAATTTTGTATTTTGATATTGTTTAGAGTTTAGTATTTAGTATTTAGTGTTTGAAATTAAACTATTAATTTATAATCTCTCTGGTGCTTCTATTCCAAGCAACCAAAGTCCGTTTTTTATAGTATGTGCCACAGCTTCAGATAATGCAACTTTATAAGATGAAGATTTATCTTGTTTATCTACAATTTTATTATTCCCATAATAAGAATTAAATGTTTGTGCAAGTTCAAATAAATAGGTTGCAATATAATGTGGCTCATACTCATTTCCTGCTCTTTCAACAATTTCCGGAAAACGGTAAATTAACTTCTCTACATCTCTAACCTCAGTTTGTTGGCTACCTGGTAGCCAACTTTTTATATTTTCCTTTTTTGCTTTTTCTAAAATAGATTTTGCTCGTGCATATGTATATTGAAGATAAGGTCCAGAGTTTCCTTCAAGAGACAAAGCTTTTTCTTTATCAAAAACAATATTTTTTCCAGCAGATGATTTAAGAATTGAGTACTTAACAGCCCCGACTGCTACCTTTTCAGCGGTTTTCTTTTTATTCCCATCAAAGTCTTGCATTTTTAACAAAATTTCTTTTTTCAAGTCATCAAGCAACCCAATAACAGTCAGAACATTCCCATCCCGAGAAGAAAGTCGTCCTTCCGGAAAACGCAATCGCCCATGACCAATATGTTTTGTTTTTTCAGACCATTCTGGATTAATTTGTTCAGCAGATTTGAGCATAACTTTCATATATTCATTTTGTTCATTGTCGGTGATGAAAATAGACTTATCTGGCTTGAAACCAAAAATTCCGAACTTTTTAAATTTATTAAATTTTAATTTTAACAAACCTAAATCTTTGGCTTCGTAAGTAGGAAGTTCTTGGGAATTCAAAAATACACGAGTATGTAGTTTTTCATCAAATTTTTCAGCATTAAAAATCACAGCACCTTTACTCTCCTCAAAAACTTTTCCAATATTTTCCTTAACAATTTTCTTGCCGACTTCTCCAGCATCAGATTCAAAGAGATAATCATCAAAATTAGACCCTAAACGACTGGCAATAGTTTCAAAGTATTCTAGAGTTAATTTTTTACCTTCATTATAAATATCATTTACTTTTTTATTTGATTTATTATAAATTTCTAAATTTATTTTCTCGATTTCTTTTTTGATTTCTTCTTGCTCTTTATATTTACTATTACCTTCTACATAAGCTTGACCTAGAAAGTCGATTTTTTGATTTAGATCATTCCCTTTTATTTCTCCACCTTGGTTTAAAATAGCCCAAATAGTCTTAGCAATTCCAAGTCCTACATCAGAAGGATAAGAAATAACTTTTGTAGTTTTTTCAGCACCAGATTTTTTTATAATCCTTGTTATAGATTCACCTATAGCATTGTTGACCATATGTCCAATATGAAATTCTTTAAACAAATTTGGCGAACTATGTTCAACGAGAATTTTTTGTCCTTTCAGATTATTATTGCTTCCATAATTCTCTCCTGCTTTTAAAATCTCAGAAATACTTTCCTCAAAAAACTTTGGACTAAGATGGAAATTTATAAATCCAGGCCCTGCAACTTCAACTTTCTTAATATTTGGAACCCGGGGTTCCAAGTTGATTTTTTCGGCTATTTTTTTAGCGAGTTCCTTTGGATTTTGATTATTTTTCTTTCCATATACCATTGCAACATTAGTCGAATAATCCCCCATAGACAAATCAACTGGATGTTCTAGATGAATTTCTTTCATCTCAATACTCAACTCTTTCAAAGCTTTTTGAATTATTTTTTTAATTTCTGTTTGGATAGTCATTACAAACATAATATCTTAATCAAAGCAATAAAAAAAGCCCCTTAATCCTAAAATTAAAGGGCTTTGGAAAGTTTTTCATTCTCTCCAAACAGTTTGTTTGTTTTTAAAATTTTTAGAAATAGATGGACCGAATCCTGTATAATTAGAACCTGCCTTATCGCCATACAATTTTTCAGGAATTTGTGTTGTTCTTTCAAAAACCATTCTACAAATTCTCTGTCCATCGACTAATCGGTAAGGCATATCTCTTACACGAACCTCGAGAACTCCTGTTGTTCCAAATTCTCCACCGAACCCATTATCAAAGAACCCAGCATAATGAGAACGAAACTCTCCTGAGGATACATCATAGGGAAGTATTTCTGCACAACACTCTGGAGGAATTTTGACTCTTTCTTTTGTCGGTAAAAGATAAAACTTACCGGGCTCAAGGATCAATTCTCCGTTTTTTGGTTTTTTGATTGGAATCCAAAAATCAGAAGGTTCGTAATAATCTTTTTTTGAAAGATTTATAAAATCAACCGGGTTTGATTTTGCTTCAAAACCAACAACGGTCCTGTTCAAATCAATAGAAAAATAGAGGCTATCATCAGCAATGTCTATTTCTTTGTTATTAAGAATTTTCCTATTCTTCCAGAACAACAAACCATGTTTTGAATGCAAAACAGAGAGTTCTTCGTTTGTTAAAAAAACATCCTCTTGTGGTTTTACACGAAACTGAACCATCTCAAGACCGGGTGTAAGATTAACCCCAAAAGACAAAGGGGTTATTTCTAAATACAAAGGTCCTTTATAACCTGCACAAGTTCTATCATATTGATTTGTTTCATCACTTAAAACCCGAACAAAAACATCAACCCGACCAATAGAACTTTTTGGTGAAAAAGATGTTTTAAAATGAAGTGGTAAATCAAAAGACTCGTTCAATTTAACAAGGTAACACATACCTTTTTCAAACGGAGTACCTTTTGATCTTATTTCGAAATCATAACACATAAATTTATCAATAAGACCTTGAACAGTTTCTCCTTTCGATGGTAATGCTGTAGCCTTCATTCTAAAAGCATGTTTACTCAATGAACAATCAACAGTTGCCATTTGGATTTGATCTTCTCTCAAACCAACCTTTGATAGAATTGACGGATGTTGACCAAAAACCAAACTTTTTAAATCCTGCATTGCTAAAACAGTCATAGTTTTCTCCTTATTTTGTTTGAAAACAATTTATATAAAATTAACAAAATTTCTAACATAGTTTTAACATAAAGTACAAACTAAAACAACAAAAAGCCCTTGTGTAGACACAAGGGCTTGAAAGGACAAAATTAAACACCATAGATTTGTTCATATTGCATTTTTTCCTTTAATACTTTTGGGTCAACCTGAACTTTCTCCGTATTCAATGCATCAACCAAATCAAAATATTGGCTATAAATATGAAGCCCATCACTGTTTGCGATTAAAGACCCATCTTCGCAAGGAAAGGTTAAATGAGAGAGAACATACTCTTTAAGCATTTGCATGCCACCAATATTTTCTGGGAGACCAGCCACCAAATCCCATGAACGAAAAAAAACGGTCATGAACAACTTATGGTAAATAACCTTAAAACTAATTGTGCGTAGACAAGGTGGATCATCCATATCAATACAACCACTATCACCAACAGAGATGCAAGCTTGGTTTGTATGCCCGTTTGAGGCATTAAGTTTATCAATAACTCCTTGGATTTGAGCCTTGATCCACAAACCATAAACATACTCTTCGTTTTCGGCTGGAATATCATTAATAATTTTATCCATAAAATATTCTACGATACCAGCGTCTGTAGTAGGGGCAGGAAGAGGATATGGCACAACCGGAGCTAGAGGCCTTTCCCACGGCTCTGTAATTTCTAAAGTAATGCGCGGAAGTTGTTTTCGTATTTGGCCCTCATAACTTCCACCCTCAACAAGATAGTCATACCCATTAAGAACGCAGTAGTACATAACCGAACGCCAAACCTCATCAATATTCCTGCCTATAATAGTTCCCGATTGGTTATATAAATTAAATATTTTTTTCCAAACCTCATCACTACAACCCAGGAAATCTGCTCGTGAGATCATAGTTTCTCTCCTTTTGTTAGATTTTTAGTCCTTCTTTTTCAAATAAGTCTTTCTTTTTTGAAAACATTTTTAACTTCTTCAAAAACCTTTTCTTCTGTTTGGTTGGCGTTTATAACATACCAACTATTTTCAATTGCCAACTGAGAAAAATTTTCTCTTGTTTCTAAAACCTTTTTGTCGTCATTTTCATGTTTATGATTTTCTTCAATCCCAGAAACAAACCTTTCTCCATCGAAAAGAATTGGGATGTCTTCTGGAAAAAGACAATTATTCAATTCTTTAAGAAAGCCAAGATTCTCTTGACCTCCCCAAGCAAGACCGGTACCAACATAATCCTCAGCAACAATCCAAATTCCCGAATTAAGCTTGTTTAATAATATTGGTGCATATTGTATTCGGTTAGTTGTATAGAGTATTTGAACCTCCCGCAAACTTAAATTATCAGGGTTATTTTTTCTTAAATATCTGTTAATTATAGGTCCGGTTGGTTCAAGGTCATAAATCGGATATTTCAAATATTCCGATTCAAATCCTTTTTTCTTAAAAAACTCCACCAATCTTTCAGCCTGACAAGTCTTTCCAAGATTATTAATACCATACAAAACAATAAATTTACCTGTTCCCATATATTTCCTCTTTATGTTTTTATTTTTTTTAAAACTTACAATTTCTGGACTGAGTATAGTTTTTTGGAATATAAAAGTCAATGGCTCATGGGTGAGCCATTGAATTTGGCTCAGTAAAGCCATTTTTTGAGTTATCACATCAATCAAAAAAATTAAAAAGAATTTTCTAAGGTTACCCGGTAACCAGGCCGATAGGCTAGGCTACTGGGTAACCGAAAATTCTTTTTAATTTTTTTGATTTCCTCGCGAAGACAAACTTCGCGTATAAATAATTTCAAAATTGGATGAAGTTCGGTTTTAATCTAGTGAGAATGGAGGAAGGCGTATTTCAAGTACGACGACCGACATTCTTGCTAGATTAAAACCGAAATTCGCCAATTTTGGAATTATTTTACTTCTACTCCCATAGATCGTGCTGTTCCTTCGATAATCTTCATCGCTGCCTCAATATCATTCGCACTCAAATCAACCATTTTCTGTTCTGCAATATCTTTTACTTGAGCTTTGGTTAATGTTCCAACTTTTTTAGTAATATTAGATCCAGAACCACTCTTTATATTAAGAGCTTTTAAAATCAAAGACGATGCGGGAGGTGTTTTTAATACAAAATCAAAACTTCTATCTTCATAAACAGAAATTTCAACAGGAATAAGATCTCCCATCATTTCTTTTGTTGCATCATTAAATTGATTAACAAATTCACCAATATTAATTCCGGCTTGACCTAGCGCAGGTCCAATAGGCGGAGCTGGATTAGCTTTCCCAGCTGGAATTTGTAATTTTAGTTTGTTTATTACTTCTTTCATATTTTTCTTAACGAGCTGTCCGCCGAAGGCGGGCTTGTGAGTTAAGAAAAATATGACCCTGTTAATTCAAATTTCTACGAAATTTGAACTTTCTTAATTTTTTGAATTTTTAAAAGCTAGCTTTTAAAAATTCAAAAAATTAAGAAAGTATTTAACATGGGTTTGTTTTTCTAACCACACGCTCGAATATTTATATTTTAAATTACTTTATATCTAACTCTGTTAATCAACCTTTTAAATTTTTTGAATATCCAGTGTAGAATTTATTATCTTTTGATGATAATAAAATATATACATAATGAAATTTCATAAAAATTTAAAAGGTTGATTAACAGGGTCTTTAAAATTATAGTCGCAAAGCTCCTTAATTTTAAAGATGTTTCACTTGCAAGAAATCCAACTCCAAAGGAGTTTCTCGTCCAAACATCGAAACCATCACTTTTACTTTTCCACTCTTTTCATCTACTTCAATAACTTTTCCTTCTGTGTCTTTAAAAGGACCGTCAACAACAATAACAGCATCATCAACTTTCAAGTCAATTGAATGTTTAGTTGTATCTGCATTCATTCTTGACGTAAGTTCAGCCATCTCTATTTCTGTAACAGGAACAGGGTTAACACCAGCACCAACAAAACCAGTAACTCTAGGTGTATTTCGAACAGCATACCAAGAGTCATCTGTAACTACCATATCCACAAGAACATATCCTGGATAAATCTTCTCCATTTCTTCAATTCTTTTTCCTCCTTTTACT
>CAYUZR010000004.1:26110-28756 GCA_964449555.1 uncultured Candidatus Saccharibacteria bacterium | reverse complement strand
ACTATCGTAGATTGAAGCAATTCCATAACTCCTACTCACAATTTTTATTTACACGATAGTAACTAATCTAAAACAAGATTACATTATTTAATAACTTTTTT
Organism: uncultured Candidatus Saccharibacteria bacterium; assembly: GCA_964449555.1. Lineage (GTDB taxonomy): Bacteria > Patescibacteriota > Minisyncoccia > Phycocordibacterales > UBA12079 > UBA12079. Next base: position 28,655 of record CAYUZR010000004.1, on the reverse strand, counting down.
CAACTCTTTCACCAGACTTTCTAACATATTTTCTTTACTAAATTTTTTTAGTTTTGTTTTAGCATTCTTTGCTAACCTTATAGAGAAAGGTTTGTCGTTTAATAAATCTGTTATAGCAGTTTTAAGCTCTTTCTTGTTATTATATTCAACCAACAATCCTTCTTTTCCGTCTTTAATAACCTCTGGATTACCACCAATGTTTGTTGTAATGATTGGTGTTTCAACAGACATCACTTCTAACAACTGATGAGATAATCCTTCATAACCAGTATTCAAAACAAAGAGGTCTGAAGCTTTTATTCTTCTCAATAACTCTCCCTGTTCTAATCGTCCAAGTAAAGATACCCTGCCTTCTAATTTTAGTTTTTTTATTTTTGATTTTAATTTTTTCTCCTCGGGGCCATCTCCAGCAATAACTAATCTTACTTGGGGTAAATTTTTTACAACATCAACCAAAACATCAAAACCCTTCCACGGAACAAGTCGCCCGACAGTAAAGATTGTATTCCCACTAACATGAAAACGAGTTCGAAGGCTATACTTCTCTTCAACAACTTTTTGGGGCGAAAAAGCATTATAGATAACTTGAATCTTTTTAGAATCAACATTCCACATTGTCACAATTTTTTCAAGATATTTACTAGGGACTATTACCTTATTTGCCTTTTTAGCTACAATTTTTTGAGTAAGTCTTCTTAATTCTGTTTTTAAATCAAACCCCTTCTTCTGAAATTCTTCTGGGGAAATAAAATCTGGATATTCTATAATATTTTTACTCTGCTGGAATTGTTCCCAAGCATAATCACCGACTATCTTCAAAACAAACTTCTTACCCAGAAATTTTGAAGCAACCAGTGATGGTAAACCAACAGAAACAGGGTCTTGAGCATAAATCAAATCAACACTTCTTCCTTTATCCAGTACTTTTTTTAAATAAACAATGTGTCGAATTATTTTTGGTAAATGTCGCACCCCACCAAAACTTAAGACATCAACATCAATTCCTTTTTTTGGAAGCTCGCCAAAGAGCAACTTTGAATAAGTCGCGGGGCCACCAACATCAGGCGGATATATACCTGTACAAATTAAAACCCTCATAACATATTTTGACTTGGAACCCGGGGTTCCAAATTATTTGTTCTTTTTTCAACAATATTTTTTGCGATTTCTCCTACCTCTTTTAAATAATTAACATTATCAAAAAAATTATCTTTAACCATACTCATGTCACATTCAAAATATTTATTTTTCCACTCGTTTTTTAAATTAACATACTGTTCCAAACTACTTCTTGCACCCCACTTGGAACCCCGGGTTCCAATTTCTTCAAAACCATGAATCAAATGATTTCCGTTTACATAAGTGACCACATAATTAAAATACCCATCAGAATTTATATACTCTGCTTTAAACGGACCTTGAAATAAAGAACCTACCCTGTCATATTTTTTATTTATATGTTTTGTATAACCTCCACCAATACTATTCATAAATTTACTTATTCCACCATCAACTAATTGTTTTAAAATAAGATGATAATGATTATCTAATATATTAAAAGCAATAATTTCAACCAACTTGGAACCCCGGGTTCCAAGTTGGTTATTAAATCTATTTTCATAAATACTACCAATACTCTCAGTAGTATTAAAAACACTCAAACTTTCTAGAAAACGATTAATATCATGCTTGTGATACAAAATATCAGCCTTATTTACCCCCCGATTATACACATGATAATATTGATTATTTTGAAAAATAATTTTTCTTTTGGGCATAATTTTAAATTATATCACTTGGAACCCGGGGTTCCAAGTAGTTTGTTGAATATTTTGTTTTTCATATCTTTGGCAATTTTATTCCAATCGTATTTTTTAATAACCATTTTTTTAGCTCTTTTAATAATATCTTCTTTCAAGGTAATATTTTCTTCAATCAATCTTATTTGATCTGCGATACTTCGAGGATTACTTACTTCACAAAACAAACCTGTCTCTTTATCTTTCAAAAAATCAACAATCCCCCCTACCGGAGTTGCAATAACAAGCACTTCAGATGCCATTGCTTCAATAAAAGAATTACCAAATCCTTCAGATAAAGATGGTCTAACAAAAATATCAGAAATTTTCAAATATTTAGGAATTTCTTTCTGTTCAATTATACCTAAAAACTTTACTCTATTTTCAACTCTTTGTCTTTTAGTCAAAAGTTCCAACTTAGACCTATCTGGTCCATCACCTAATATCAACAATTTAAAACTATCCGGCAAATAATTGAGAGATTTGATAATATCACTAACAGCATTTTTTTCTACCAATCTAGAAGTCGTAATTATATATTGATCTTCTTTTCCTTTTTTTAACTGAGTTTTTAAAGTATTAGTTTCTTTTTTGGAATAATTTTTAGAAAAATGTTTAATGTTAACCGCATTAGGAATTACTTTTATATCACCTTTATACTTCATTGTTCTAGCCCAATCAGCTAAATAATATGAGATTGCTTGAATAAGATCTGCTTTTGAGAAAATTAAATTAAACAAAGTTCG
>CAYUZR010000004.1:0-26100 GCA_964449555.1 uncultured Candidatus Saccharibacteria bacterium | reverse complement strand
CACTTTCTTCTTTATTGTTTTTATAGGATCACCTTCTTGTAATGTCAATAAATAAGGAATTTTAGGATGAATTAACTTAAAAAACATCGCACCAAACCCCGCAAAAGATGCCATAATAGACCAAATAAAATGATATTCTCTATCTCCATTCAATTTATGAGCTTTAAAACAAGCAACAAAAGGAAATATTAGTTTATTTAATCTAAGAGGAAAAGAAATCATATCAGAAGCACTGGGATTTGGACGGGTAAAGCCAACTCGATAGATATTAATATTTCCTATTTTCTCTGTATATAACAGTTTGCTGTCAAAACGAAGAGTTATCATATCAAATTCAAAATCCTTTCCAAACCGATCTGTTATTTCTTTCACAGCAACTTCAGCCCCACCAACAAAAGGATGATAAGTAGTTGAAAATATTAAGATTTTCTTTTTCTTTGCCATTTTAATCAATTATTTTAAAATCATCAGGATTATAGCTTTCTTCTTTAGGTTCTAAATTTTGTTTTTCGTCTTTAATAAACAAAACTCCTGTCATTGATATTAGTATAAGACTAGCAAGCGATAAAGTCCATTTGTTGAATAAATTATTATCATTTTTTTCAAACCCTTCTATTAAAGCGAGTTGTTCATTATAATTTTCATCTATTTCTTTGTCTTGTTTTTTGTCTTCCAGAGACTGATTAATTACTATAGGTTCATACTTTTGTAACAATAATTTAGATGAATTTTGATTAGAATTAGAACTCATCTGAACTATTTCAATTTCGTTTAAAACATAGGGGTCATAATAATAAGCCTTCATCCCATTTGGATAAAGTAAAAAAATCTGATTAATATTATTTATATTTAAACCTATTGTTTGTGGAGAAAATTTTACTTTTCTATTTGATAATATTATTGTATCTCTAGGTAAAGTAAAAAATTCATTTCCTGATTTAATTCTCCACCAAGATAAATTAAGCTCATGCTCTGATTTGTTATATAATTCAATGAAATTATTTTCTATGTCAACTTCTGAAATAATTATATCCACCGGTAAAGCCTTAACAATAATTCTATCGCTAGCCGAATATTCACCTGAAGAAATATTCAAAACCACCACATATTCCCCTGGATAACTATAATTATGAAGAACATTTTTCCCCTCTCCTGAATTTCCGTCACCAAAACTCCAAATATATCGTGAGTTTTTCAACACCTCATCTTCAAAACCAAAAGCTAAGCCACTAAACATAGAATCAGCCCCAACAATAACATTTTTATCTTTTCCTGCATTTGCATATATTTGCTTCTCTTCAAAAAAACTGGATTCGATAATGTCTTCACTGTCAGTATTATCATCATCTTCTTCGATATCAAAATCTTCTGAAACAGAACTATTAGCACTTCCTATTGTCGGATTGGCAGATACCCAATCATTTTCTATAATCTGAAGAGAATACCCATCTCCATTCGCACCCCAATCAGAAGAATAAGTAACATTATCAACATCACTTAAATCACCATCTCTAATAATCAAAGTTTCACCTGTATTTGAAAGCGAATAAGCTGAATCAAAAATAATTCCACTAAAAGACGAGTAATTTTCTCTAAACTTATCAACACTATTAACAATTATTCCAAAAGAATTAGAGGGTAAATCTAAACTCCCCCCTTCTTCTTCTTGTGGGTTTATTTTATGATTTATATCAGCTTCAAATAATTTCCAACCAGATAAATTTACTGTCTGATCTCCGTCATTAAAAATCTCAATCCATTCTTTTCCTGTATCAGAGCCTTCTGCATCATACATTATTTCTGTTATAACAATTTGAGCATTCACAAATATCGGAACAAGAAAGAAATATGATATAAAAACAAACTTGCCTAACAAGTTTGTTTTTAAAATTTCAATTTTATCTCTATTTTTCACCATAATCGACATCATTAATATATTAATAATCAAATAATTTTAAAATTGGATAAAATTTTTGAATTATTTTAAGATCTCTTGAAGTTTTTCTTCAGAAACTTCTTTTATTTTCTTTTTTTCTTCTTCATCTTTTTTTGAAGAAGCATATTCTAAAATCTCTTTTAATTTTTTCTTATTTTTAGTTTCTATCTCTTTATTTATTATTTTTTGTTTTTTCATTGTCTCTTTTTTCACTTTTGGGGTATCAACACTATTCAAAGCACCAACTAAAGCATCTTTTAAAGAATTAGTGCCTTCTAACTTTGGTTCATTAGAAACTGTTACTCCTGCTTTAGATATACTTTTTTTCTTTACTATATTTTTAGAAGTTTTATTTGGCACAATATTTTCTTTTTGTTTCCTTGTAGTAGTTTTGGATATTTTTTTCTTTTTTACTTCTTTCTTCAAAATTTTCTTACCATTTTTATCAACGGTCGCACGACTCATCTTAAAAGATTTGTCATTCCATTCATTTATCTCAATTTCAACTTCTTTTTTTGATCTAGAAAATTGCTTTCTAGAAGTTTCAATAATCTCTTCCCTAAAAGTAACTTCATTTTTTTTGATTGGAGGAAGGGTTCTTGCCGAAAATGGAGCTGAACCAATTCCATCAATCATTAGTCTTAAATAAATTTGAAATTTTCCAAGATTTACCAAATCATCAGTATAAAAAGTAGGAGCATATTCTTTTTCAAAAATTTCTGCATCAATTGAACCAACTCGGAAAGTAATCATTGACCCAACGTTTCCAAAAACGGCAGCGCGGACAGTGTCTGGCATTTGTTCAATATATTGGTGAGCCATTGTAAGGTTTAATTTGTATTTTCTAGCTTGTGAAAGAATATCAGCAAAAGAATCGTTAGCTAAATTTTGGAATTCATCTATATATAAGTAGAAATTAGGTGCTTTAGAAAGTTCTTCTTTTGTCATATCTGCTCTATTCATTGCTGTCAAAAATACTTTTGTACTCATCATTGAGCCAAGTAAGTCAGCATTAGCTTCACCGACTTGTCCGATAGATAGATTAATTAAAAGAATTTTCTTTTTTTCAATCAATTCTCGAAAATCAAAGGTTGATTTTGGTTGACCAACAATATTTCTGATAATCGGATTTGATGTAAATTGTCCAACTTTATTTAAAACAGCAGAATAAGCATCTTTTCGATAACGATCATCCCAAGAAGCATATTCTTTTGTCCAAAAATTTTTAACTGATGGGTCGGTGATGTGTTTGATAACATCCTTTTGAAAATCAGTATCAACAAAAATTCGTGGAATAGAAAGCATTGTTGAGTCGGGATATTCAAGTAAAGCCAAAAGTGTATTATTTACAATATGTTCCATTCTATCTGAGAATGTTTCAGCTCCCCAAATCTTTTTGAATGCAGACAAAAGCCCTTGGGCAACAAGATGTCTTTTGTCAGGCCCAACATCCTCCATCACATTAAAAGAGATCGGATGATTCACATCTCCAGGAGAAAAATATATAACATCATCAATTCTATCTTCCGGAATATAATCAATTAGAGTATCAACACCAGAACCGTGTGGATCAATAAAACACATTCCGTTTCCATTTTTCAAGTCTTGAGCCGCCATATTTTCAAGCAAAGTCGACTTTCCCATACCAGTTTTTCCAATAATATAAACATGACGAGTCCTGTCAGATGCTTTAATGCCGAAAGGAGTGTTTTTGTTACGAAAATCTGTTTCGGCAAAATAAGTGATTTTGTTAGAGTTATCATTCATATATAAAATTATACACGACAAACAAGAAATAATGGAGGTTATTTTTCCAAAGCACCTGCGGTATAACGATTAGAAGCCGACCACAACATCCAACTAGTCAATCCTGCATCATATGTAGCTTGAATTTGTGCTTTTACTTCGGCTACATCGTAATTCCCACCATAATCAAAATCTTGTAGCCACGGTCTTAGTTTTAACGGACTTGTGCTAGCTGTTTCCAGTCTTGTAACCGCTTCGTCCATTGAAAATTTAATAACTTCATAAGGATAATTATTTGGATTTTGCCAACCATTAAACCCTCGTGGGTAATGAGATGGATAAACCATTGGTGCAATATAGTCAAAATATGGTGAAGCATACTCAAGCACTTGCCCAATATTTAAGTCGTCGGTATTTGTAGTAACCATTCCAAACAGATCAACAGAAGTAACAACATTAATATCTCTTAAATTTCTTTCCAAATAAGCAAAAAACTTTTTCATTACTTTTGCTTTCCCAAAATCAGGATCGGCATTTACCTCCTCCTCACTGAAAGGATAATAAATATCTTGCATATTTCCATCAGAAGGGAAACGAATGTAATCAAAATTCAATTCATCAAAACCAAAATTATAAGACATTTTTCCTATTTCAATCACATAATCCCAGACTTCCTGAGAACCAGCATCAAGCCAACTAATTCCCTTTCTATCTTCCCATACTCCGCCATCACTCTCTCTTTTTACAGCCAAATCCGGTCGTTTTTTTGTCATATACTGATCCTGAAAAACAGGTAATCTTCCTATTAAATAAATATTTTTTGAGTGAATAAGCTCAACTAATCCTTCAATATCTCCAATTTTACATTCCCCTTCTGAAATTTGTGCTTCTGCGTCTTTTAATTTTGAATTACCAGTATCAAAACCAATTTTTCCTGTTTCGTCTTTAATATTTAAAACAATCGAATTCAATTCTGTCTCTTCAACAAGTCTAATTAGATTATCTCGAAGAGAAGGAGTCCCAGCAACACAAGCTGTCATATAAATAGCTTTAACTGCTTCAGGTATCTTCACATGCGAAACTTTTTTAGGAATGATAATTTTTTCATCTGTACTCGTTGCTACCATATTAGAATCATATTTGGTAGAAATAATTTTAGGTAGACCAGAATAAGAAACAAACAAAAAAACACCAAGAAGACAACCTCCTGTTGCATATAGTGTTATTTTTTTAACTCTCTTTTTTGTCATCTGATTCTTCTTCACTGATTTTTATTTCATTCTTATCATCGATTTCAACAAAATTTTCATTTTCAACACTTTTTTTATCTTCTTCAGAATTATCAATAATATTTTCTTCCTCATCTTCGTCTTCATCGTCAATTTCTGCAATATCATCATTTTGAGTATAACTATAATCTTTTTCTTCTTTCGTTTTTTCCGTTACACCAAATTTATAAAAATAAAAAGACCTTCCAAATATATAGAGACCTAAGACTACAAACAAAAAGGTCTCCCAAGATCCAGGGAATCCAAGAAATGGAATAAGGGTAATTATTAGACCTGTGATTAATATTGATTTCATGATACCAATTATTATACGGGAAAAATAGAAATGAGAAAAGCCGACATCTCGCAAGAGCTATCGGCTTTAAAAAAGTTTTAATTCAGATGAAGAAAATATAAATCTTTGTTTTCAACAAATAAGTAGTGGGTTGGGTCGATCTCAATGGGATCACCAACAGATTTTCCATTGTCATTCTTTTTTCGAGCCATGACTGAATCTCCGTTTGATTTGAATCTAGGTTGTCGAACCTCGAGATTGAGACTGAGGTTTCTTTTGCCGTCTTTTATCAAAACAATATTCCATTTTTTACCCTTGTCGATATCGTCAAAAGGTAAAACTCGTGGATTTAAAAAAGATTTCAATCTCCAATACGATTCGTCGCAAAGAGTTCTAAAGAAACTCATATACTCTCCTTTGTGTTCCACGATTTCTGAACAAGAAACAACATAATGTCTCGGACCAAACACAAAACGAACCATTTGGTAGGTACCTTGATTGCCTTTGTGAATTCTTTTTTGACACTCAACATCAATGAGTTTCAAATCAAGAGTCTCAGGGTCAAAACCATGAAAAGAACAGTTGTTTATTGATTTGTCTTTCAAACCCAGACCCTTTAGGCACTTACCATTTTTTCTTTTATGATTTTTGTCTCCAATCTCTTTGGGGAGTCGAGGAATAAAATCTGGAATAAGATTTTTGTTTGAAAAACTGAATTGAACCATTACTTTCTCGACACCATCCATAAATCGACTAATCATAATAACCTCCTTTTTTATTATTTTATGTTTTTGAATTCCGTGTTAAATAATACACAATTTAATTCAATTTGTCAACCATAACCACGAACTCACCTTTTATTTTATCCGGATTTGTTTCAAAATATTCTAAAAGTTCTTCCGCTGTTCCAAACACAATTTCTTCATAAATTTTAGTTAATTCACGAGCAATAACGATCTTCTTGCCCGGAATATATTGATTTAAAGAATTTAAAGTTTTAATTATTCGATATGGTGATTCATAAAATACAACTACTCTTTTTGATTCTGCAATTTCTTTGAATAATGTTTGTCTACCTTTTTTGTGAGGTAAGAATCCTAAAAAAACAAATTTATCAGCTTCTAATCCGCTAACCGACAAAGCAGTAGTCAGAGCATTTGCTCCCGGAATGGGAATTATTTCAAACGACTTGGAACCCGGGGTTCCAAATTCTTCTCTAATTTGAGAAATGAGTTTTGACCCCGGATCAGAAATTGTCGGTGTCCCAGCATCAGAAACCAAAGCAATGTCTTTTCCCTCTTCGATTAAATCAAAAATTTTTTCTGTTTTTGAAAGTTTGCTGTGTTGGTGGTAAGAAAGAGTTGGTTTATTGATGTTATATTTTTGTAAAAGTTTTTTTGTTACTCGAGTATCTTCACAAAGAATTAAGTCAACTTCACCCAAAATACGCACCGCTCTAAAAGTGACGTCTTCAAGATTTCCTATTGGAGTTGCAACTATATATAATTTTGTCATGAGCCAAAGGAGAGAATCGAACTCTCGACCTCATCCTTACCATGGATGCGTTCTGCCACTGAACTACTTTGGCATTCTAAAGTTTACAGTAACCAGTTTACAATTTACAGAAAGGATTTGCAAAACAAAAACCAAAACTAATGTTTTGGTTTTTGTTTATGCGCGAGCGACCGGACTTGAACCGGCGACCTCCGCTGTGACAGAGCGGCGTTCTACCAGCTGAACTACGCCCGCAAAATATTTCAATACTTTATCAAATAATTAAAATTTATTCAATAAGTGTGTCGACGGTTGGAATTGAACCAACGACCTCAGCTTTATGAGTGCTGTGCTCTAACCAACTGAGCTACGCCGACATAATTTATTAATTTATTAAAGTTTACAGTTTACAGTTTACAGTTTGCGGGAGAAAAATTCAAGCAAAAGTATTAACGATTAGATGTAATAAATCAAAGGTAAATTCTAAAAACACCAGTAGCCCGGTTACTCATTCGGTTTTGAAAAATAATAGAATTTTTTGTAGATATTAAATATACTTTCCCTATCGAACTACATATATTTAATATCAAAAAACTCATTATTTTTTTAAAACCTCACAGTAACCAGGCTACTGGTTTTTTGATTCTTGTAGCGGGAGCCTGATTTGCACAGACGCCTTGAGGTTATGAGCCTCACGAGGTACTACTCCTCCATCCCGCTAAATTAAACTTCGAATATAATACCGAAAAAAGCAACAAAAAGCAATGAGAATTTATTTTTAGCCTAAGATAATTTTAAGAAAGTGAAATTTTTTAAAAATTGGATGAAATTTGGTTTTATTGATGTAAGAAGCGAGGAAGGTGTATGAAATAAGTACGGCGACCGAGATTCTTGCATCAATAAAACCAAAGGGTACCTGTTTTGGAATAATTTTATATGAAATTGAATTCTTCAAATACCTGTCTATACAAATCAATAATCCTCTTCGCCTCTCTTTTAGACAAAATATAATCTGATCCTTCATGTGCAATAATATTTCTAACCTTGTGAGCTTCCCAGGCTTGATGAATCGTCAAAAAATCACTCCTTTCTACTCCTTTAAGTCGTTCGCCTAAATTATCTCCGTGATAACCCATCTTAATTGTCATTTCATCAAGAATAATATCTGCCTCAAGAATCGCTGTTCTCCATTCTGTTTGAGATTCTGTTTCAAGATGTTCTAGTACTCTTAACCATCTTTCATTTTTTTCTCCTTCAGCAATTGGTTCAGTTTCTAAAACTGTTCCAAAAATGGCTTTATCCAACTTTTCAACTTCTTTTATTTGCCAATAATAATAAATACAAGCTATCGCCAGTAGTATACTCAAAACAAAAGATATAAGTGTTATTAAGGGCCAATATTCACTCATACCCAATTCAAACGAACCAGTGAAAAACTGGTAAATTTTAAAAAAAATATGTTGAAGATTTAAAAAATCGACATCCATAATAATAAGTATATAGTATTCTGTATTCGGTATATAGTATTATATGTTGAAAACAAAAACTTGCTTTGCAAGTTTTTGTCTTATTTTTGAGTTTTTTCGAAGTCTTTTCCAATTTTGAATAATAAATCTTCTTCCATATGAGGTGCCATAAATTGAATTCCTAATGGTAAATCTTTGCTATCTATTTTTACAAAACCGGAAGGGATAGAAATAGCAGGAACGCCTGTTATATTTGCTGATACTGTAAAAATATCGGCTAGATACATCTGAACAGGATCTTCAGCCTTTTCTCCTATTTTAAAAGCTGGTGTTGGCGAAGTCGGAGTTAAAATTATATCAACCTCCTCAAACACCTTTTTAAAATCATCTTTTAATAACTCTCTTAACGCCATTGCCCTATTGTAATAAGCATCATAATATCCAGCTGACAAAACGTAAGTCCCTAACATAATTCTTCTACGAGCCTCTGGCCCAAAACCTTCTCCCCTACTTTTCTTATAATCTTCAATCATATTTTCTCCCTCCTTTAAAAATCCAAACCTCACACCATCAAAACGAGCTAGATTTGTTGAAACTTCCGCTGGCATAATAATATAATAAGTAGCTAGAGCATAATTGATATTTGGTAATTCTATTTCTTTTATTTCATATCCTAGTTTTTTAAGTTTTTCAACAGATTCATCGAAATTTTTTACCACCTCCTCATCAACACCTTCTTTTAAGAAATGTCGAGGAATTCCAATCGTCATATTATCTTTAATTTTAGCCTCCTCCAACAGATTTTCCGGAATAGTCGTACTATCCATATTATCATCTCCTTTTATGCAATCATAAACAATTTTTGCATCTTCAATATTTTTTGTAATCGGACTGATTTGATCTAAAGAAGAACCCATCGCAATCGCACCATAACGAGAAACTCTTCCATAAGTTGTTTTTAGTCCAACAACCCCACAAAATGAAGCTGGTTGCCGAATTGACCCACCTGTATCTGTCCCTAAAGAAACCAAGGCTCCATCCATAGCAACAGCAACAGCAGAACCACCTGAAGAACCTCCCGGAACCCGTGTTTCATCATATGGGTTTTTTGTCACTCCGAAAGCGGAATTTTCTGTTGATGCACCGTGTGCAAATTCATCTAAATTGGTTCCTCCCAGAAATACCACTCCGGCTTTTCTTAATTTTTTTATAACAGTTGCGTCATATGTTGCTCGATAATTTTCTAAAATTTTAGATGCAGCGGTTGTAATTTCATCCTTTATGCAGATATTATTTTTGATCGCCATCGGAATACCAGTCAGAAGTTCAGCGGTGCCATCTTTAAATCTTTTGTCGGCTTCGTCAGCCTGTTTTAAAGCATTTTTTTCAAAGATATGTAAATACGCATTTAAATCAGTATTTTTTTCTTTAATTACATTGAGATAAGCCTGGGTTAATTCACGCGCAGTAAAATCACCAGATTTCATAGCCTCGTGTGCTTTTTTGATAGTTAAGTTGTGTAAATCTATATTTGACATAATAAATTAAATCAAAATTTTTAAAGTATCTTCTTTACTTCCACATACCCACCTCTTACCTTTGGTGCTTCTCTCAGAATATCTTTCGTGTATTTTCCACTTTCGTGTGGTTCTCCGTCTTCTCTCATCACATTACGAAGTTCACCCGCATCTCGCTCGGTTATATCAATTTTGGCTTCTTGGATTTGATTTACAAAACCCAAAATAGAATCCATTTCTTTTAGGATTTTTTCTTGTTCTGCTTCCGACATTTCAATTCGACAAAGCTCAGATAATTTTTTGATATCACTTAATTCCATCCCATTAGAGATACAAAAATTAGTTTCATATCTAAATTTAGTTACTAATCAATATAAAAACAATTCCCGCCAAAAACCACCAAATCTCTAACGGGACAAGTAATTATTAGTATACTGTATTCAGTATTTAGTATAAAGGGTTGACTTTATAAGTGTCTTAGTATTTAATGTTGGTTAGAAACTAATAAACTAAAGTAAAAACAAAAGGAAAATACAATGTATGATTTTGAATATTCAGAAAGATCTTGGTCTAGGTTTCTTGTAGAGATTAAGGAAGAAAATCTAACCAACACAACAGAAAAAGAGGTTGTTGGGTTATGCTTTGGTCATTCTTTAAGTAGTGAGGTCGCGATACTTGAGCAAAGAATGGTTTTAAAAAAGAGAGGTTCCAATATCAGTGAGATCACAAAAAATGATATCAAGAAAAATTGTCTAAACCTAGTATTATGGCTGACAAGATTTCAACAATTTTTGTTATTTACAAATCGTTTACGACCGAAATTGGAAATAAAATTACATGAAATAATCAAGAAAGTTTTAAAATATGACCTCTCCCAAAAGATAGATCTCGATATTATCTGGGATGAAACAGATAGGTTAGATAAAGAACTATTTCAGGTATAAAAACCCCACAATGTGGGGTTATTTTTTTGATTAACTCAACAAGTTGAGTTGTTCGGATTATATTATCATTTTAAGAAATTCTTTTTCATTCAATACTTGTACACCTAATTTTTCTGCTTTTTCAAGTTTTGATCCAGCTTTTTTACCCACGACCACATAATCAGTATTTTTTGAAACTGAACTAGAAACACCACCACCTAATGCACGAATTTTTTCTTTAGCTTCGTCGCGTCCCATATTTTCCAAAGTCCCTGTCAAAACAAATTTTTGCCCTTCAAATCTTTTCAACTTAGTAACCGAGTTACTAAGTTTAACTTGTTTGAGGAGGTTTTTTAGGAGTTTTTTGTTTGCTGAATCACGAAACCAATCATAGATTGACTTTGCTACAATATCACCTATTCCATAAACACCCTCTAATTCTTCGAGAGAGGCGTTTTGTAATTTTTCAAGTGTTCCAAAGTGGTTTACAAGATCAATAGTTGTTTCTTCACCCACTTGATCAATTGAAAGTCCAACTAAAAATTTTGGTAATTCAACTTCTCGCGCTTTTTCAATGGCTTCTAGTAGATTATCAACTGATTTTTCAGCAAATCGAGGTAAAGCCAATAAATCTCCTTTTTTAAGCGAAAATAAATCATCATAAGAAGAAACAAGATTCTCTTCAAGTAACACATCAATTATATTTGGCCCGAGACCATCAATGTTAAAAGCTTTTTTGGAAACAAAATGATGGAATTTCCTTTTTTGCTGTTCAAATGAATTCCTATTCACACATCGATAAGCAACTTGTCCTGGAATTTTTTCAATACTTCCATCTCCTCCGCAAACTTCAACTTTTTTTGGAAAAATAAAAAGTTTTTCTTTTCCACTTCTTAAGTCTTTAAAAACAGAAATAACTTTTGGAATAACATCACCAGCTTTTTCTAAGGTAATTGTATCGCCGACTCTTACATCTAATCTCTTAATTTCGTCTTCATTATGTAAGGTTGCTCGAGAAACCACCGAACCATCAATCAAAACCGGCTCTAAGTGAGCTACAGGCGTCAAAACACCAGTTCTACCAACTTGTAAGACAATACTCTTCACAACTGTTGTGGTTTGTTCTGCTGGAAATTTGTAAGCTACCCCCCAACGAGGAGATTTTCCTGTATAACCCAAAACTTTCTGTGCTTTTAAGGAATTAACTTTAATAACTAATCCATCAAAATGATATTTTTGGCTTTCTTTTTTCTTTACCCATTGTTTATAAAATTCTTCAATTTCATTTATATTTTTACACACTTTGTGATTTTGATTCACCCTAAAACCAAGTTTTTTAAGTGTATCTAGTTCGCCTATTTGAGTTTTTGGTTCCACAATTCCCTCAACCAAATCTAAGTCATACACAAAAGATTTTAAATTTCGACTAGCGGTTACTTTAGAGTCAAGTTGTCGAATAGATCCTGCCCCAGCGTTTCTTGTATTAGCAAACTTCGGTTCTCCTGCTTTTTCCCGCTCTTTATTTATTCGCTTTAAATCATCTTTAGAAAGCCAAATTTCTCCCACCACAATTAGATTTGTTTTTTTATTCAACACAAGAGGAATATCTCGAATAGTTTTTATATTTTGAGTTACATTTTCACCAACAATTCCGTCACCTCGAGTTGCACCGGTTATAAGACTACCATTTTGATAAGTTAAAATAGCTTTCATCCCATCTATTTTAAGCTCTACACAATACTCAATTTTTTCGTTTTTCAAAGAAGGTTCTTTAGCAACCATTCTCAAAATCTTCTCTTCCCATTTTTTAAGTTGCTCAAAATCAAAAACATTATCAAAAGACCATTGTCTAATCTTGTGCTCAATTTTCTGAAATGATTCAAGAGGTTCATCCCCAACCCTTTGACTCGGACTATCAGAGGTTTTTAACTCAGGAAACTTTTCTTCTGTCAAAATCAAATCTTCCATAAGAGAGTCAAAGGCTTCGTCCGAAATTTCTGATTGATCTAAAACATGATAAAGATATCGATGATGATTAATCGTTTTTTTTAGTTTTTCTAACCTTTCTTTGGTTTCTTTACTTGATTTTTGCATACCTATATTATACACAATGAACGAAAAAATTTTGGCAAAGCCAAAATTTTTTTCCGTCAAATATTATAGGTTAAATGTTTTCTAATATGTTACTCTCAACCCTCTTTCAAACCTCCTCGGATTATTAACATCACAAGTATTATAACCTCTTGATTCCACCTTGGTTGAACCATCACTATCTTTCCAAACAGAAACAATCACACAATCAGATCTGGAAGAATCATTAGGAAATAGATCAAACCCAAAAATAGTTCCTCCTTGATTATTATTTGTTGGTAGACCATCTATTGATGTTTTCCACGCCCAATTATCATTTTGAGTTATATCTTGATCCATACAAAATACTCCTGTTGGCTCTACAGAATGTGTTGATGTTGCCATTTTTGAATGAAAATCCCAATAGACAGCACATTCAATACCACTATCAGCGGCATAAAATGCGTATTGTGACTCTTTTGCACCAAAGGACAAAGCTAACTCTCTAATTGAAATCATAAAAATAGCTGAACCAAGCAGCAAAAATAATGATGATAATAATACAGCAATAAGAATTACAAATCCTTCTTCTTTTTTTTGTTTTCTGTAAAAATTAAACATAATCTAATCTAATAAGTTAAAGAGTAGTTCTCTAGCAACAAAACTCTTAGTATCATCATCCCAAAAAATTTCTACCTTAACATAAACTTCTTTTGAAGGAACTCCTCCTGAAGTAAGAGCTGTCATCGTGACATTTCTTCTAAAACCTGTCTCTGTCCATCCTGAATCATACCCATAAAGACCAGAGCCGTTTAAAGGGTCATCGTCTTTTATAATTAATGAACATTCAGTTCCGCAAGTTGAAAGTGTCCCAGTAGGTACATCAACAAAACATTCACCAAGAAGACAGTCGCCCAATCCAGACAACCAAACAGTAGGATCACCTTCACTAGCCAAAATATTTGAATCTCTTTTGCTTCTTATAAACTCAATAGCATCTTGAGCTAAATAAAAAGCAACGATTTGATTTTTTGTTAATCTTGCTGAAGACATACTCTGTTGAGCCAAAGATATAGGACCTGCAATAGATATAAGCAAAACGCTAATAGCAACAAGAGATTCTATTAATGTAAACCCCGACACCAATTTTGGCATAGTTTTTTGTTGCGACTCCAAAACACCGTGGTCACAAAATTCTTTCATATTTTTTAATTTATTTAAGAAATCCGAAAAAAAACTTCGCAACAATGCCAAAATTGGTGTGGGGGTAAATCCAGTATTCTTTTTTATCATTTTTTTTATCATTTCTTAATTATATATGAAATAACTTCAAAATTAGATGAGATTTGCTTTTGTTTGTCTGAAAATTTTTCGTAGGGTACCTGGTAGCACCCCTTCGCTACGCTTCGGGGGGCTTAATATTCTGGGAGAATATTAAGAGTACCTGACTCAAAACTTTCATCCAAATAAAACCGAAATTCGTTGATTTTGGGGTTATTTTCTAAAAATCTAATTTCCTTTGTGTAATTGTTGTCTGAAGATCAAAATCTATTCTTTTTCCAACAGCTTCTCCAACATGTCCTTCTAAAATAATTATAGAATATGGTTGAATATCATCACTACTCGATGAACCTATTACATAAAAATTTAGATAATCTATAACGACATCATCTGCAGTAATAGAAACAAAACCAGAACCTTCCACGGATTTTTCAATACTTCCATCGTTTAGACGATAAATAACAGCATCTCCACTTTTTGAAGTAAAATAAATCGAATCACCACCAGCAACGCAATCCCCTCCTGAAACAGAAGCACAATTATAACCATACCCAACCCTGATATCCTTTGACATACTTTCTATGGCTAAATTTAAATTATTAACAACAATCTTAAATGCCTGCGATCTTCTATTTACATCTACTACGCTTAATAAAGACACAATACCGACAGTCATAACAACACTAAAAATGGCAACAGAAACAATTGCTTCAACCAGCGCAAACCCTTTGTTAGTTTTCGGCTTGTATTGCCTTAAATTATTATTTTGTCTTTCGATAAATAATTTAAACATATTAATTAGATTCGGTACTTATAGAAATTTGACCAGTAATACTCACATTAATAATCTTATCGAGAACCTCGTCTTTTGGTGAACCTACATAGACTTGAGCATAACTACAACCAATACTCGGATCACTACCACAATCACCTGTATTATCTGTTTTTATAATTGCATCAGGGTCTGGTCGCAAAAAGAAAATTGATAAATCTGTAACAGGTGATTCACTTGGACTATCACAATAATCTAAGCCCCCTGTATCAACACAGAGATATTTGATTCTATTACCACGAATAATATTATACTGTTCCACCAATTCACTAACACCATCATATTCTCTGTCCTCATCTATATCAGCAAAAAGAATAAAAGAGGTTGGATTTGATGTTGTAAAATAAACACCATAAGCACTTTCAAAAACGACACTTTCACCAGTTCCAAACCCCTTCACATTCATTCCAAAGAATTGTGCCTGTCTAACAGTTAGTGCGATTTCATAAGCAAGATTCTCTAAAGCAACCCCACCACTAAAAACGGAGTGATTAATTAAAGCAATTCCTGTAATAATAGTGGTTATGGTTACAACAGCAATTAACTCGATAAGAGAAAAACCTTTATTAGTAGGTGGTGAGTAGTTGGTAGTGGGTAGAAACGCAAATCTACTTCGTAAATTTACATTTTCTTGATTCTCTTGATATTTATGTTTATTCCAGAACATTTTATCTTTATTTATAATCTAATTTACTTATAAGTTTATTTAGCATTTTCATGATTTCTGTAAGAATATTATCAATATTGTCAAAATCTGCTCTTTTGTAGATTTTATGTTTTTGAGATTTTAGGTATTTTTCATTCCTCTTCTACTTCCTTCGGCTATACTTGAAGAAATAGAAACTGCAGATCTTCTCATTTGAGACTGTAACCCGTAAGTCTCTTTTTTCGGAAATTTTCTAGTTAATTTGTAAATCAATACAACTAACTCAACTGACTTTTGCCATACTATTAAATCTTTATAGGAATTTATTTTCATAATTAATTCTACTCACTACCAACTACTCACTACCAACTTTAAACTTAATAAATCCCAACCAAAGAAAAAGATTAATACCATACCAAGAATAAGGAAAGGAGCAAAAGGAACCTCACTTTTAATTGTAAAATTTTTATTTATAAAAGACAATGAGTTTAAATTGGATAACAATACGAGTAATAAACCAAAAATACTACCAATCCAAAAAGCTAAAATTATCGAAGAAATACCATCAACCAAACCCATAAACCAACCAATCCCTAAGACTAATTTAGCATCACCAAAACCCATCCATCTTCCTTGAGAAACAAGCCATAGAAAAGCAAAAGGTAGTGCTAAAAGAGGGCCCGCTAACCAATGCCATACACCAATAGATTGATAGTTTACAAGCATAGGAAGTAAGGCTAGTCCAGAAAATAAAAAAGAAAGGTTATTGGGAATTATTTTATGCTTTATATCATAGACTGTGATCACTATTAGAATAGAAAAAACAACAAATAAATAGAGTAAATTTAAATATTTAAAAATTTCAAAATTTAAAAAATAATTGAAAATTGAAAATTGAAAATTGAAAATTAGTAGAAATATAAACGCAGTTAATATTTCTACTGCTGGGTATTGCCACGAAATTTTACTACCACAACCAGAACATTTTCTTTTTTGTATTAAAAAACTAAAAAGAGGTATTAATTCATACCAAAAAAGCTTCTTCTTACAAAACATACAAGAAGAACGACCCATCAAAGATTTCCATGATAAATTATTATCATAACGAAAAATAATGACATTCAAAAAACTACCAACAATAAGACCTATAAAAAAAATTAGAAGTTGAATAGATAACATAGGATTAAATATACTAATATACGAATTATGCGAATAAAACGAATAGATACAAATATTATTATTCTAATATTTTTCTAACCACTGGTAATATAGAAAATTATAAATCCTTAAGTATTTAAATTACTTTGTTTTGTTACATCTATATTCATTCGCAGTATTTGTATATTACTCTAAATTACGAAACTTCTGGATTCTGACGCTTCGCTCGGAATGACACCAGCGAAGCTGGTGTTAAAGAACAAAAAAGCTCCGCTTTTTTGTTCATCATTCCGAGCAAAGCGTCGGAATCCAGGAAAAATAATTAGTTTTGTAATTCAGAGTATATTAGTATATTAAATTTAATTATATCATTTTACAAACAAAAAACATCGCATAAGTGCGATGTTTTTTGTTTGTAAATTCAGATAATATTACGGTTTAACATCGTAAATAGGATCAGTTCCTGCGAAAGCTGTTCCACCACCAGTACAAACTGTTCCAGCGGCTGCATCGAGGTCACTACCCAAAGCTGAATGTGAAGTATTTTCAAGAGTAGCTCCTAAGTGGTAACTTGAACAAGTTGTACCAGAACCAAGAGCTGCGAAAGTGTAAGCAGTTCCAGTTGACGGATCTGTAGGAATTGCAGCAATATGTCCAGGAGTTACCAGATTAGCTGTTGAAATCGCTGTTGGATAATTACTGTTATCATCATAGTACATTTCCAAAGCCAATTGAAGTTGTTTTATATCTGAAACTCTTTTAGCATCTCGTGCTTTTGTCCTAGCAGAGTTTAGAGAAGCCAAAACAACTGATGAAAGAATACCAATGATAGCAATAACTACCAAAAGCTCAATCAATGTAAAACCTTGTGTTTTTTTCATATTCATAAAACTTATTGTTTTAAATTTATTAATAATGTTTGAACTATGCATAATTCAAAATTCTTTTAGACTTCTTCGGAAAAATACTCTAATTAGAATTTTCTAAACAAGCCTATACTATCGACCACTTTAACTTTGACTAAATCAAAAGTGATTTAGAGCCATTTAAAAAGCTTATACTTATAATTATATAACAAAACAAAGGCCTTTCAGCCTTTGTTCTGTGGATAAGTTATATTTTATTGATTTTTTAAATTCCCGAAGAAACATTATAAATCGGAACTAAAACAGATGTTAGTAAGATACCAACACATAGAGCAAGAACAACAATCATAAGAGGTTCAATAAGAGATACTAGAGTATTAACAGCATTTTTCACTTCTCTTTCATAAAATCTCGCCATTGTATCCAAAATCATTCCAATCTCACCAGTTTCTTCTCCGATCTTTATCATTTGAAGCATAATATTCGGAATCTCACTATTCCCACTAAGAGACTTTGATATAGATTCACCTGTTCTAACTCGTTGAGCTGATTTTTCAAGTACATCTCTAAAAACTACATTATCAACAACCTGCGCAGTATTTTCAATAACTTTAACAATAGGAACTCCACTAGCTAACATAGTATTCATATTTCCAGCAATTCTGGCTAAATATAATTTTCTGAATAAATCCCCTAGATATGGAAACGAAATTTTAAACCTATCCACAGACAAGGACCCTCTTTCTGTTTTTTTATATTTGAAAAACAAAAATCCGCCAACAATAACAAAAGCAAGTAAAAACAAGCCGTAGTTCAAGAGAAAGTCACTTATTCCCAAGACTATCTTAGTAAAGAATGGTATTTCTTGATTAGATTCTACTAATATTTCACTAATTTTCGGAATAACAGTGGTAAACATCAAAATCATAACAGCAAAAAACACAAAAATAACAAAAGTTGGATAAACTAAAGCAGACTTAGCCTTAGATGTTAATTCATAACTTCTATCTAGATGATCGGCTAAATATGTAAAAGTTTCATTCAATTTACCCGATTCTTCACCAGCCTTTACCATATTTACATAAAAACTAGAAAAAACTTTTGGATGTTTTGATAATGCTTGAGAAATTGAACTACCTCCCTGTAAATCGTCAGCTATTATTGTCAACTTTTTCCTCAATAAAGCATTTTCTGACTCGGCAGCAAGAAGTCTAAACACTCTTAAAACAGAAACCTGAGCCTCAAACAAAGTTGCCATCTGTCTAGACAAAATAACTAACTCCTTATTTTTAATTCTTTCAAATAAAGAAATATCAGACCAAATACTTTTTTTATATTCATCAACAGACACAACAACAAAACCTCTGTTTTGTAGAGATGTAATAGCAACACCAGAATTAATAGCTTCGATCTGTCCCTCTTTGGTGACATTGGATTTATCTATGACTTTGTATTTGAATAACATTTTTTAAGTTTACGGTTTACAGTTTACAGTTTTCAGTTTTTTGCTTCAACGAATTTTATCTTCAATAAAACTCGTTCTGTAAACCGCAAACTGTTGTCTGTAAACTTTTTTATTAAATAAGTTTTTCCAAAGCACTCACATTCAAAGAATATTTTCGTGCATTTTCAACGGAAATTTCTCCTTTTCTAACCAAATCAGCCAGCGAACGATTTAAGCTTATCATCCCCTGCTGAGAACTTGTCTCGATGACTGATTGAATTTCATAGGTTCTATTTTCTCTTATCAAATTTGAAACAGCATTATTATTTATCAACAATTCATAAGCAGGCACCATTCCACCAGAAACTCTCGGAATTAATCTTTGTGAAAAAATACCTGTCAAACTACCGGCTAACTGAGTTCTAATTTGTGTTTGCTGTTCAGCTGGAAAAGCATCTATAATTCTATCAACGGTTTGCGCGGCTGTATTTGTATGTAAGGTTGAAAATACAAGATGACCGGTTTCAGCAGCTGTAACTGCAGTGGACATTGTTTCAGGCCCCCTCATTTCACCAACCATAACAACATCCATATCCTGCCTAAACATTGATTTAAGAGCACTGGCAAAATTATCAGTATCAATTCCAACTTCTCTTTGGTCTATTATAGACTTCTTTGGCTCAAACAGATACTCAACAGGATCTTCAATGGTTACGATATGCTCTGTTCTTTCAGTATTTATAATCTCAAGTATAGAAGCAAGAGTGGTTGATTTACCTTGACCGACCGGACCAACTACCAAAAAGAAACCTTGTTGTCTTTGGGCAAATTCTTTTAAAATTAATGGTAAATTTAATTCCTCGATAGTTTTTATATCTTTTGGTATAAGTCTTAACGCAACACTAATCTTACCTTGACGAAAAAAACCACTCCCCCTAAAACGAACACCGTTTAAAGCATTATAGGAAAAATCGATTTCTTTTTTTTCTAAAAATTTATCAAAATTATCTGGTGTCAACATTTCTGATAACAAACCTATAACAAAATCTCTACTCAGTGGTTCGGTTTTAGAAAGAGGGGTTAGAAAACCAGAAACGCGTATCAAAGGAACTCTATTTTCTGCTAAATGCAAATCCGATGCACTTTCTTTAGATACCGTGTCTATAAATTCATTTAGTTTTTCTTTATAATTTATTTTAGATTGGGTCATATCTATAAGATTTTAGAACTATAATACTTAAATCACTATTTTTTACCAACAATTTCAACGACCTTATTTAATACTTCTGAAGGAATGGTACTTGCTTTTATAATATAACCATCCACATTGAATTGCTCAGCCTTATCAATATCTGATTGTTGTCCTTGGTTTGATAAAATTATAATTGCTGATTTTTCTGCTAATTTTTTTTCTCTAATTTGTTTTAATAATTCAAAACCATCCATTGAAGGCATAATTAAATCTAAAAGAACTACATCAAAACTACTATCGGCTGAAAGTTTTTCCAAAGCTTCATGACCATCAAAAACAGCTTCTGTAATCATTCCTTTCTCTTTGAATTTCATCGAGTACATATCAACCAAAAAACGATCGTCATCAACTAGAAGTATTTTATATTTTTTATTTTTAGTCATATGTTTATTATATTATACTTTTTTTACTAAAACCAACCTGTTGATAAAGGTGACTTTAATATATTTTATATTATCTCAACTAAACAGGGGTCCTCGATTTAATAAGTTGTATATACCATAACGAATCACGAATTATGAATTACGAATCAAGATTTTTTTTAATTTTAAATCTGAAGATTTAAAATTCATGATTCATGATTCATGATTCATGATTCTTTATTCATGATTCACAAAATTTTTGTAAAAAATTTTATAACATATTAACTTCCTCAAAAGGTATTTTCTTTTCAAATGCTTTTAACAACGCATCTTCTTTCATTGTCAAAAATCCTTGTTTTCTGACTATTGTTTCGAGATGAGCACTAGAATAATCAGTTAAAATTGCTTCTTCTATTTCAGGATTTGTTTCTATAATTTCAAAAACAGCAGTTCTTCCTCTCGTACCCGAAGGACAATCAGGTGCAGGAGATGTTTTATAAACATTTTCTGGTATCTTTATCCTACTTTTTATATCAGCTGGCAAATCAGCAAACTCCTTATCAATCATCATTTTAATACTACCTTCAATCGGAACAGGTTCACCTGAATCAGGACATAAAGTCCTAACAAGCCTTTGAGCAATAGAAAGTACTAATGTTGGAGCAATCAAGAACGGGTCAACACCCATCTCAACTAAACGAGGAATAATTCCTATAGCGTTATTGGTATGAATTGTCGATAAAACCAAGTGCCCAGTAAGAGCAGCTTGAACAGCTAGTACAGCAGTTTCCTTATCTCTAATCTCACCCACCATAATAATATCCGGGTCTTGTCTCAAAGTAGTCCTCAAACCACTAGCAAAAGTATATCCGATTTCTGGATGAACCTGAGATTGACTAACACCATCAATATTAAATTCCACAGGATCTTCAAGACTAAGAATATTTTTAGTTTCTCTATCCATCTCGTTCAATAAGGCATATAAAGTAGTTGATTTTCCAGAACCAGTTGGTCCAGAAATAAGAATCATTCCATAAGGTCTGTCTATCGCTCGACGAACCTTAGCTAAATCTTCTGGTTTTAAACCAGTTTCTTCTAATTTTTTAATACCTTTTTCTGTTTCTAGGATTCTCATAACAATCTTTTCACCATAGGACGCAGGAAAAGTTGATACTCTAAAATCAACTAATCTATTTTCTATATGAGCTGAAAAACGACCGTCTTGAGGTTTTCTTCTTTCATCTAATCTCATATTAGAAAGAACTTTAATTCTAGCAACAACAGCAGAATGAACATTTGCCGGCAAAACTAAGCTAGTATGTAAAACTCCATCAACTCTAAAACGAACCCTAATTTTATCTTTCATATGCTCAATATGAATATCTGACGCATCACCCTCTGCTGCATAACGAAGAATAGTTGCTACAATTTTAGTTACGGGTGCATCTTCTATAATTTTAGTTTCTAGTTTTTTCTTGGCCTGCACTTTCCCTTTAGCATCTTGCTTTTCTTTCACCTTTCCAACAACCATTTCTGTCTCTAATTCAGAAAGTGCTTTTGTAACCTCACCTCTCAAACCTTTATAACCATTTAAAATAGTTTTGTAATCTTCAAACGAAATTAGAAACAGTTTAAAAGGCATCTGATTTTTAGAAGACACAAACTGCAAAGCATCTCTAGACTCCATATCATCTGGATCTAAAATACCCACCTCCAAAAAACCTTCCTCATCAACACTTAAGGGTACGAACTTATAATGAAGTGCTGATTTTTCAGGAATTTTTTCTAAAATAGCATTTGGAATGTTAGTTTCAACATTCTTTCTTACAGGAAGTTTATAATATTCTTCTTTAGCTTCAAGAATATCATCTACTTTAATCCCTGCTTCTATAAGAATTTCATCAATAGTCCTGTTTTCCGACGCAGAAAATTCCTCTTCGATTGAAGAGACGCTACGACTGCCCAGAACTCCTTTTTTTGATAAAATGCTTAAAAAACTCATCAAAATAAATTTTATTTAAAAAATCCAAAACTCTAAATCCTAGTTCTAAACATTAAACAAATTCAAAACTCAAATTTCCAAAATTGGATTTATTTAGAGTTTGGAATTTAAAACTTAAGGTTTAATAAAAAATTAATAATTTTTTATTATTATTGACCTATAGTAGAAAACGGATTATCTTTTCCAATAGGCTGAAGCTCTAATTCAGTTCCAAAATCCTTTAATCGCATAAAAGCAGGGTCATCAAAAATCATAGTGTCTAAATCTATTGATTTTATTTGCAATAATAGTACCAACAGCTCACTTCCGATTAAATTATTCAAACCTACCTCAGGAACCAGCGCTGATTCAGAAAAGACATCACTCTTAAAACCGAAAAATGCTAAAGATCCTAGTATCAATATAATTATTATAATTGTAATTATTTTTTTCATATTACTAATAAATTAAGATTTATTTTAACCAATAGGTTTTTATATTGACATTAAACCTATACAAACTAATGTTATCTTTAACACCAAAACTTACTGATGTAATATCGACTAGTCTCAAACTATCCTTAATATCTGTTATAAATTTCATAAAATCATCGTAGGTTGCCATCAGAGAAAAACCTAGATTTACTGAACCATAATCATCTTTTTTTGCAACATTTGTTGGAGAACTATCACCCGAAGAAGTATCCACCTGAATATCTCTAATAATTGCCCCATATTTAGCAGCGATACTATTTATATCCATAACCAACCTAACATTATCGACATGATCAGGTAAAAGTTTTGTCAGTCTTTCTAAATCATTCTGAGAAAAAGAGTTATAAGTGACTAAAAGCTGATCTCTAACTTGCCTCAACTCTTTTGATTTACTGAGAGCTTCGTTATATTTTGCACTAACCTCTCTCAACTCTTTAACCTCTTTATAAACAGGATCAATATACATAATAAACAGCCCTAAAGAAAGTATTATTAATATTGTTGGAAATAAAAATTTTTTCATAGATTATTATTCAATATTTGACCTATACAAAATTAAGTCTTTATCTATAGAAGCTGTTAATTTAAAAACAATATTGCCATCTTCATTAACATTTAAATCAGAGAAAATTGGATTATGGATATATTGATTTTCCCCAAAAATATCAGATTG
The DNA here is from genome assembly GCA_964449555.1 of uncultured Candidatus Saccharibacteria bacterium. GTDB lineage: Bacteria > Patescibacteriota > Minisyncoccia > Phycocordibacterales > UBA12079 > UBA12079. The sequence continues at coordinate 2,396 of CAYUZR010000004.1, read as the reverse complement.
AAGTGCAACTGTAGAATAATCTTTAGCAATACCTTTCGCTGCAATATCTAAACTATCTTCGTTGGAATCAAAATCAAAATCTTGAAACTGAACATTCTTCAGGGTATTCACTTCTAATAACTTAAACAAACTAGTTAAATCAACATGATTATTTAACAAATCTTCAGATAAATTTAATCTCCTATCTAATCTAACAAACTCTTCAATTGAAGCTATGTCAAAATTACCTTTTTCTCTCTCAAGATTGATAGAGTTTTGCTCAATAGTATTGGTTAAGAAATTTTTATACAAAAACACACCCACAGCAGAAAACAAAGCCACCAAAAAAACTACCATAGCAATCAGAAGGAGTAAATCTAGAGATTCTTTTTTATTAACATCTGGAATCTCACTTTTTTTGGGTATAAAAGATGTATTTTCTACCATAATTAAATTATACAATACAAATATTAAATACTGCTGTGGAAAAGATTGTGGTACGAATCCATAAACCAACCTCACATAAATTATTACATTTTATTTTCTTGAACAATCTAATTTTTAATTCTAATCCACTATTGTTATTCACATAAAAATTGATTTTGAAATAATTTTATTCTAACTGGCGCAAACCACGCAAAGCAATTCCAAGTGCAACAGCAAATCCCGGACCTACTTGCTTGAGTAAATCATCAAGAAAAGCTGGGGTTTCTATTTTTGAAAAAGGATCGGCTATTTCTGCTTCCATATCAAATTTAGATTCCACAAATTCCTGCATTCCGTTAACTATTGCTCCTCCGCCAGTGATAATTAACTTATCAACATTTTTTTGAGATTTTTTCTGATAATTTAAAATTGTTTTGTTGGCTTCAATAAAAATATATTCAAGCGTTGAAGATACAATTTCAGCAACACCCATATCATCTTTTTCACCCTTTACACCAACATTTATTTTCTTTTCTTCCGCCTTATTAACATCAATACCTAGTGATCGAGAAATATTTAAAGTAATGTCCTGAGAACCTCGGCCTATGGTATGAGATTCTCTAACCATACCGTTTTCAACGAGATAAACCTTCGAAGATCCAGCGCCCATATCCAAAACAGCGAAGGCTGCGGTATTTTGACCTGCAACAGAACGGATTGTACTAAAGATTTCAATTTCTAGAAAATTAAGATTTAAATTAGCACCTTTTACAATTTCTTTTTGTTTAGAAACATCATCCTTGTGAATTGCAGCAACTAATATATTAATAACATCTCCTGTACCAACCGGTTTCGTCTCTTCCTCACCCATAAAAGTAGAAGAATGTGCTTCGGTTGGAATAATCTTCCAATCTAAATCAACCTCAGATATAGGAACAGGAATATATTTCCGAGCTTCTATTGGTATCATCTGCGCCAATTGAGCTTCACTCGTATAGGGCACTTCCATTGTGAAAACTAAACTAGATTTTAAAGGTATTGATACTCCACATTGGCTAGTTGTAACATTAGCTTCAACCAAAAGCGCTTTTAAAGCCTCACCAATTTCTTGAGAAGAAAGATTCGTGGCCCTACCAACTTCTACATTAGCGTAAGGTCCAAGAGAGAGTTCTCCATAGGTCTCTAGTATCACGACACCTTTATTTTTCCTCAGTTGAACAACTTTAACGGAGGATGACCCAATATCAATCCCAACAAAACTTTCTGATTTCTTTTTGATAAGGCTTTCGCCTTTTTCTAATATTTTTTTAACAAAATTCATTGGATTAATTATAACACAAAATAATTTTCAATTTTCAATTTTCAATTCTCAAATAACTTCTGATTTTCTATAATTTAATCAAACTTCTTTTACAATTAGCATGGAAAATTAAAACATTAGATATTAAAAAATACATTCATATAAGCGAACATTTAGCTGAGGTTGGCAGGATGTTAGGTGGGTAGAAAAAAGGATTACAATCAAAAACTCCCATTTCCAAATGAAATGAGAGAAATTGTTGAGTTGCGGAACAACGACACGGTTGCGATTCTCAGCATTCCAGACATTGTCGTTACCAAACCGATTGACATTCGCCTTAAGCTCGTCGGCATCCCGATTCACATACGCGACGAAGGGCCAGTTGTTTTGTATAAAATATCATCCAAGCCACCACCCTTAGAATACTCTCAGGGTTGTATTTTATTTGAGACATCATAAGTCCGCTAATATTTTACACCAACTAAACTATTTTTTAATATGAAAGATATTTTTACTCTCTGACCAGCCATAACCAATCAAATTCTCAAAAACATTTTCAACAATTCGACTATTGAAGCCTTAACCGCAATATATTATCGAACTGCGTTTTTATTATATATAAAAAATCCCTTGAACGCATTACACATCCAAGGGACTAAGAGTCAAAGTGCCAAAGAGCTTAATTCTAAGA
>CAYUZR010000003.1:0-29048 GCA_964449555.1 uncultured Candidatus Saccharibacteria bacterium | reverse complement strand
ATGATACAGATTTCAATAACGCAACCCAAGTTTCTGGTGAACCAATTCCTTCTGTTGTTGGTTCGAGTGAATCAATGACAATAACAGGATTGAGTACAGGAACAACTTATTATTTTGCAATTAAAACTTCAGATGAGGCTCCAAATACAGCAGATTTATCTAATGTTGTAATGGAAATAACAGAAGAGTCGAGTCTTTCAATTCCTACACAAACGAGTGGAGCAGGTTCAGTTACAAGAGTTTCTTTTTCTGGTTGGGCTTTTCCTGGTAGTCAGGTGAAGGTGTTAATAAAGAGTGATATAAATCCTATTTTTAAAAATGTACCAATTTCTGTTTATAAAATGTCAAAAGACGGTATTTTTTCAATAGATTATTTGGCGCTTTTAACTGGCAGATATTTCTTGGGATTGAAAGGTGTTGATAAAACTGGACAAGAAACCGGAATAATGTCTTTCAGTGTGGATTTTAGAAATCAATCTGGTTTGGATGTTAAAGATATTGTTATACCGCCTACAATAAGTTTTAGTGATGAGTTTATAGGGGAAGGAGAAGATTTCGTCGTGTCAGGTTATTCATCCCCAGATGCAAAGATAGAATTAAAAATAGATGATATAATAATTAATGATACGATGTCTGATTCTTCTGGATATTATTCTTTTACTATTAGTTCTGATGATTTTGATTCCGGAACTCATTATGTAAGGGTAAAACAGGTTTCGGGAGATAAAATTAGTGGATATTCTTTCCCCAGAACTTTCAAAATTTCAGGATTGGAATATCCCAAAGCGGATTTTAATAATGATAATAAAATTAATGTTACCGATTGGAGTGTGTTTCTATTTAGGTGGGGAAGTAGTAATGATTCTTTGAAGTCAAAAATTGACTTGGATGGAAACGGGATAATAAATATTGTAGATTTTAGTATCTTTTTGAAAGCCATTAATCCTTAGTTTAAAAGTTTAAAAAATTTATATTTTTATGAAAAAAATAATTTTAACATCTCTTTTCTTTGTAATAACATTTGGTTCTGTGGTTATGGTTGAAGCTGCAACTATAAGTGCTGTTCCAGAGACAGACGTTTTAGGTGTGGGACAAGAATTTTATGTTGATATTAAGGTTGATACAGGAGATGATTTTATAAATGCGGTTCAGTCTAAAATTACTTTTTCAAATGATGTATTGGAGGTTATAGGGGTTGATAAATCTAGTTCGATTTTTAATTTCTGGATTGGTGAACCTGAAATATCTAATGATGAAGGAACACTTGGTTTTATTGGAGGATCTGATAAAGGTGTCTCGGATGAAGCTCTACAAATATTAAGAATAAAATTTAAAACAGTTGGTTCTGGAAACGCTAGTATTAGTATGTCTGAATCAGTTGTGACTGCAAACGACGGTAAAGGGATAAATGTTCTTGATTCTATTGAAAATATAAATGTTTTAGTTGGGACTAATGTGGTTGAATCACAAATAATTCCTGAAATTCCAGTTGAACTTCCTGAGAAAATTGAAAGAAAAGCTGTAAAAGCTACTAAATTACCAGATGCTCCGGTTGTGAGAGTTCCTCTTTATCCTAATTCAGAAGAGTGGTATAACCACCAAGAAGAATTTACTATTTTATGGGATGTACCTGATGATATAACAAAAGTAGCTGTTTTTGTTGATAAAAGTCCAAAAACAGAACCTCCTGTGGCAGAAGAAGGGTTGTTTACAGGGAAAAAAATAGATATGTTGGATGAGGGTGAGAATTATGTTCATGTCCAGTTTAAAAATAGTGAAGGTTGGGGAGAAGTGACACATTTTAAGATTTCAATCGATGTTACTAGTCCTCCTGCGTTTACTGCACGTATAAGTGCAACCGTTTCAGATAATCCTAGTCCAGAGATTGATTATAAGGCCGAAGATGGATTGTCTGGTTTTTCATATACTTTATTATTTGTTGATGGAGGAGATTCTATTAATTCAACTAGCACTCCTTTTGCTATACCATCCCAGAAGCCAGGAAAACATAGTTTAATTGTTAAGGTGTTTGATAAAGCTGGTAATAGTTCTGAAGATATTTTGGAATTTGAAATTTTACCCCTAGAAACACCAGTGATTGAATTTATAACAAGTAAAATTTCACAAGGAGATGTTTTGTTTGTTTCTGGTAGATCTATTCCTAATAGTTTTGTTGATTATCGTGTATTTAAAGAAAATAAAGAAGTTTTCACTGGTGTTGCTGATACAGATATTTCTGGAAAATGGAAAGCTTCTTTAGAAGAAGTTTTGCTTAAAGGTAATTATTATTTGATTGTTAATGCTCGTGATAGTAGGGGAGCTGTGAGTTATGATACAGAACAAGAAGATGTTAGAATAAAAGCGAAAGCGATAATATCTTTTGGGTTTGTTGATTTAGGGTGGTTTGAAATCGCCATTATAATTATTTTATTGGTTATCGCCGGAGGAGGTATAGGATTATGGTATTATACATTTGAAGTACAAAAACGACAGGCTTATAGTGTGATTGCTAACCGCGATGTTGCAAAAATGAGTAAATTATTGAGTGATAATTTGACTGAAATTGAAAGTTTAATAAAGCAACAAAAAAGAATGCAGACAGGGTTAAAACCGCAGTTAAAAACAGTATTTACTAAGATGAGAAAGAATATAAATAATATGAAGAAGTATTTAGGATCTGCAATCGAAAAATCAAAATAATAATTTTATTTGATTTTGAAATTATTTAGAGTAGTTAGTTTAATAGACAATAAAACATAGAATATGAAAAAACATAAAATAGTGCTAATCGAAGACGATAAGCTTTTATCAAAAGCTTTATCTGAGGAATTGAAAGAATCAGGTTTCGATGTTGTGCAGGCGTTTGATGGATTTGAGGGTTTTAAGGCTGTAAAAACAGAGAAACCTAATTTAATTATTCTAGATATTATAATGCCTAAATTAGATGGCTTGTCTTTGTTAGAAAGGTTTAAAAAAGATGAAGAGGTTAAAGATATTCCTGTATTTATGTTGACTGTATTTGGTAGTCATGAAAAGATTGCTGGTACGATAGAGGGTGGTGCTGATGCTTATTTTATAAAAGATCAGCAGAGTATGGCTAGTCTGTTAGAAGCTATTAAAGGACTACTTGAAGGTCAAAAAGGTAAAAAATAATAAATAAGTTTCAACAAGATAAAACAGCAGGAAACCAAAAGTTTTCTGCTGTTTTATCTTGTAAAATTAAACGGCTCATGGCTGAGCCGTTTAATATGGCTATAAATAAGGATGTTTTAAATGAATAACTCAACGAGTTGAGTTATTTAATTTTTGGAATATAAAAAAACAAGGATGAATAAAAAAGATTTACAAATAAAAAAGCCGAAACTCAAAAAAGAGCTTCGGCTATAACTAACGAGAATTTCAACTCTCGTTCGATGGGGGAAAACTTCTACAGACGCAAAACATTGGTCTCGCAGGCATTGGCGATAACGGCCGAAGAAGTTTTCATCATGGAGGCTTCATCTTCAATGGCATTGCTTGCTTTGAGGTACTTCGGAACGACCTCGGGCGTTAAGCAATCAGCACATCCAGTCGGGCTCCGACGGGGACCATTCAGGGGTGCGTATTCCACGAAAATAGGGTTCATTCGGCTGACTTTTGCTGATATCGTAATAGTGTCAGCACGAAAATCTGAGCTATGTCCGGCGAAACTTATTGTCGTTGCGGACACCTTAGCAAAGATTGTGTCGTCCAAGTTTCCGGCAGGTTGGCCAGGGTCAGGGGAGGCCATAACCGGACTGACGAGCAGGCAGAAAATTGCGCAGATCAGCGCGGCAATTGAGGTGACCAAAGGTCGTCCTCGTGGAAGGCCAAGAAACTTCATAGTATTTCCTCCATTTTTTGTGAGATCTTGCAGTAAGACCTCCGGTCAAGGTACTGTTCCGACTTCTTGTCGGCGATTGAGCTTTTAATATAGCAAATTATGTTTTTTTGTCAAGGAGATTTGTTAATAAGTTTGGAAGTTAATATGTTAGTATAAACTAATGTTTAAATCGTTTTTTAAATTTACCTTAGGTTTTCTTGGTATTATTGCTGTTAGTTTTTTGATATTGAGTACCTTAAATTATTTTGATAGTAAGGAAGAAGGAGAACAACAAGAGATCATCGCCAATATTACCGAAGTTTTTAGTTTTTAGTTAATAGTTTCTAAAACTTTTCTTGCTTTTTTTATAAAATCGAGATATAGTGTTCGTTAAATAAAGGCCCAAGAAAATAGGCAACGGGAAACCGAATAAGCTCCTATTTAGGTCGAACTAATTTTACTGACATATTTCTGTCAGTCAACGCCTTTATTTATTAATGGTGTTTTTTAATTTTTTTTAAAAAAAACGATTGAGTTTGTATTAAAAATAGCCCATGTTAAATATCACAATGAGTTTAATTTATTTTTAAGGTTACCTAGTAACCCGTCCGATAGGGTAGGTTACTAGGTAACCAAAAATAAATTAAACTCATTGTGACCTGAATTTCTACGAAATTCAGATTAACAGGGTCATATTTTACTAACTCACTTTGTTCGTAAGAAAAATATGAAAATAATACTACTAAAAGATGTTCCAAAAGTTGGACAAATATATGATATTAAAAAAGTGTCAGATGGTTATGCTTTAAATTTCTTAATTCCTCGAAAATTAGCTAAAATTGCTACTAATAGTTCAATAAAAGAATTGGAAGAAAAAAAACAAAAAAACGAAGCGGAAAGAAAAGAAAAAATAGATATTTTAACAGAAAACCTAGCTATGTTAAAAAATGTTGATATTATGATTACAGCAAAGGCTAACGACGAAGGTCACCTTTTTGCAGGGATTTCTAAAAGTGATATCGTAACTGCAATAAAAAAAGAAAAATCAATTGAAATTAATCCAGAACTTATTGATTTAGAAATACCAATTAAAGAGATAGGGGAGCATACGCTTCAAGCTCAAATTGGGGAAGATAAAATTAAGTTTAAAGTTACAATAACAAAAGAAAAGTAAATCTAATTAAAAAAACAATTAACTCAACTCGTTGAGTTAATTGTTTTTTTAATTAAATTTTAAATAATTAAAGCACATTCACTACTTTTCTAATCTTGGACGAACCATCAAAATTCCTTTTTCTTTTTTGTCCAAATTTTACAGTCCCATCTTTAAGAGCAAAAAGTGTGTGGTCTTTTCCTAACCCAACATTTTCACCAGCCAAAATCTTAGTTCCTCTTTGACGCACCAAAATAGAACCGGTTTGAGCTTTCTGACCGTCATATAGTTTTGTTCCTAAATATTTAGGATTTGAATCTCTTAAGTTTTTTGCCGACCCACCGGCTTTTCTATGTGCCATGGCTGATTTTTAAGGAGTGAAGCGACTATAAAAATCGCCACCCCGTGAAACTCATTTTTCGCAGAAAAATGAGTTTTTTGATTTTCCTCCAAGAAAATCAAAAAAGTATTTCACTGGGGTCTGTTCCCAACTAATTTTCTGTTATAATATTAAACAATATGATGAGAAGTATAAATGAATTAAAGAATAAAATCAAGAGAGTTGTCGAACTTGTTGAAAGACAAGATATTTTTATTGTTTTACTGCTCATTATAGTAAGTACAACATCATTTGGATTAGGAAGATTGTCTGCTATAGATGAGTCAAAAACACCCTTAAAAATCAATTTTGAAGCATCTCAGCAAGCAAATATTGCTAATATAGTAGGAAAATATGTGGCTTCAAAAAACGGTACAAAATATCATTTACCTTGGTGTTCGGGAGCACAAAGAATAAGCGAAAAAAATAAAATTTGGTTTAAGACAAAAGAAGAAGCAGAGAATAAGGGGTATACACCCGCTTCAAACTGCAAAGGGATCTAATAATCACAAAATCAGCGCATAATTTTGTTTTAATTTACAAAAAAAATCGACTAATATCATATTTTAGATAGTTAGTCGATTTATATTAAAGATTCAATAAAAATTGGTTTATGAATATGGATATCTAAACTAAAAACAAATTTTTGATTCAAAAAATCAGCATGATCTATATCGATTTTTTGACTGATTATTAATCTTTCAATTTGTTTTTTAAAAAGATAAGAAGTTTTGGGCTTAATCTTATTCTTCTTTTCTCCAATAATTTTAACACACTCTGTTTCATAGAAAAAAGAATTTTCAATTATTCTTAAAAGATTATTCTTTCTTCCAAACCTAATTTTAATTCCTAAAATTCTACAATCTTGAATATCAGGAAGTTTCCACTCATCACTTTTTTCATCAAAAATCAAAAGAACTTTTTCTTCAAATTTCGGTATATTTTTAATTAAAAAATATGCCTTTCTACCATTTACAATCATCTTTGACATAGTAGACTCCTTTCAGGTATATAACTTAATTTTTAATATTTTTTATTTCTATCAACAGAATAACTAATATAGATGTATTTGTCAAGCAACTTGCTTTTTTTTAACAACCTGTTATAATGTTGGTATAGGTTAATAATCATCTAATTATGAAAAATATAAAAAGATTACATTTGTCAAAAACTGACAAAAAAGTTGCTGGTGTATGTGGTGGAATAGGGGAGACATTCGAGATTGACTCAACTATTGTTCGACTTATTTTTATTTTTATTGCGTTAGTAACAGCAATTATTCCTTCATTGATAGTATATTTAGTCGCTTGGTTAATAATTCCAGGACAAATTATTACTGAAGTTCAAGAAGGGTAGTATAAATTAAAGCAAATAAAAAATAACTGATTTTGTTGGGTTATCTGGTAATTAGGTCAATACAGACAGGTTACTAGGTAACGAAAATCAGTTATTTTTTATTTGCTTTAATTTTTAAATTTGTTAGTATTTTGTATTGAAAATAGTTCTTAAGTCTTAATAAATACCTAAAAGGGAGAGGAAATGGCAAATTACATTCATGTAAACCTAGAAGGATTAACTGGAGAAAGGAAAAAAATAATAAGAAAAAAATTAAATAGAAAAGGTTTTCATATAGTTGACCAATCAAACAGAAGGATAGCAAAAACATGGTTAACAACCATACCAAGAGAATCTATGTTTAGAATGGGTTGTGTAAAAAAAATTATACTTTTATCCAATTCTGAAAGAGATAAAAAAGTTTTTTTGCAAACTGGAAAACAATTTCCTTGGGTAGAAGTAAAAGTGAAACGATTAAGATTGTATAATTAGAATTGTAAAAAAGCGGGGGAACCCGCTTTTTAAATTTGTATGTTAGAATGACTTTTATGGAACTAGACCTGAATAAAATAATAAATTTTGTTCGATTACTAAATAAATTTAGAGAAGTTGAACGAGTAATTCATGCAAATGGGGGAGATAGGTTTGAAAATGACGCAGAACATAGTTATCAACTAAGTATGTTAGCTTGGTATATTATTTCTTCTAATAATTTAGATTTAGATATTGATTTAGTTTTAAAATATTCTTTAGCTCATGACCTTGTAGAAGTTTATGCAGGCGATACTTATATCTACTCAAAGGATAAAGAAGTCCTAGAATCAAAAAATCAGCGTGAAAAAGAGTCTCTTAAACAGATAGAACAAGAATTTACAGAATTTTCTGAACTTTTTGAGATTATTAAACAATATGAGAAAAGGGAAGATAAAGAATCAAAATTCGTATATGCTTTAGATAAAATTGAACCTGTTTTACATCTATATACAACAGGAGGTAAAACTTGGAGAGAAAAGAAAGTTACAATAGAAATGCTAGAAGAAAATAAAAAAGAAAAAATTGCGGTATCACCAGAATTAGTAAAATGTTTTGATGATCTGATTAAGTTACTTAGGGAAGAGGAGAAGAAATTATTTAATAATTAAATAAACAGGTACTCTAGTACCTGTATTTATAGGGAAGAAGCCATTTTTGGCTTTATTTATAGATATCTAATTGTCGCACAATATACCTTTTGCGCAATTATACCCTAGTGAAAAGTCCCCTAAACCAGATATGGTTTAGGGGGGTCTTTTTTAATTAGCTTTTTATTTTCTAGATAATTATTTTCGAGCTCATTGGCTTCTTTTTATTATTATCCTTATCTTTTTTATCTTTTTTGAATATATTTTCTATAACTGGAAAATAATCATGTTCTTCACAAATAATACCCAAGACGAAGAAATTAGGGTTTGTATTACTCTCGAGCCTTTCCTTTAATATCTCTTTTGTTTCTGGTTCTGCAAAGAAAAACACTCTATCCCCCGGATTCTCTATAACCATAACAGAAGAACATATTTCTTTTTTGATGATTTTATTACTAGCAGGCTGTGGATAGCCAATCAATAATAAAATAGAAAATAAAAAAATCGTAATTTTTTTTAACAAATTCATCTTCTTCCCCCTTTTCTATTAAATTTTATTTTTATCCTTTACACACCCTATCATACCGATAAATAATATACAAATAATACTAAAAACCTATGGTAAAAAGCCATAGGATTATTATAAAAAGAGTTAATAGGATTACAAGTAATTTATCCCACATATTTAAAAAGTTTATTCAACAGTTATTGTAGGAGCCATTTCTTCTATAGTAGTTGATTCTCCTGCTTTTAATCTCTCCATATTTTCAATAAAAGTTTCCCAAAGTAAATCTATAAAAATATCATTCCATAAATAAGTAGCTGGTCCAACCAAATATGAATCCCAAACATGAACAACCAAACCCCAAACATAACCTAAATTACCTTGAGTTTCAGGTGCTTCAACAATAGCTCTTAAATCAAAACCAAAATAACTTAAAATAATTATTGCAATAATTATAACAATAATTAATTTTATAAGACCCGATTGAGAGTTAATCTTTTTTAACATAATTTAATTATACCTTCTAATAATTTAAAAGTAGAGTATAAAATGTGGAAAGTCTTTATTTATAATTTAGGTAAATAAGATAATGGATTTAAATATGCATTATAAGGTGCTAAAGGAATAAATTTGTCCTTACAGTTGATACTATTAGTAAATTGTTTAACCTGAACTCCTTTAGTTGCATAGAGAGAAAAATGAAGGTGTGGGCCAGTTGAATACCCAGTATTACCACTATACCCTATTACGTCTCCTTTATTTACTGCCTGACCAGCCGAAACTTTTATTACAGAAAGATGGGCATACAAACTAGATAAACCATTATTATGATCTACTAACACCCATTTTCCATAAGAATAGCACTTTGGTGGATATGAGTCAGTATTCCCTACCGACCTAACAGTTCCTCCTGAAACTGATTTAATTTTTGTACCAACAGAAGCTCTGAAATCGATTCCTGTATGTCCTTTTCCGTTATAGACCTGAGGATTTTTAGTTGAAAAAGCTGTTTTACCAAAATATTGAGTAATATAAGGACTATCCAGAGGCCAAGTTATCACACCATAACCAGTACTTGGAATACTATTTGGGTCAATTTCTATCTCTAACTGTGATTCTAAGTCACGCAATTCCTGTTCAAACTCTTCCATCAATCTTTCTTTTTCAGCCAATACTATTTTATAATTTTCTTCTTTGTTTTTAGTTAAAGAAAGAAGTTGGTCTTTTTCTCTTTTATTATAATCAACCACTTGTTTTTGATCGGCAACATCAGAACGATAATTATTTAAATCCCTTTTCTTTTCTTCTTGATCTGATTTATCGGATTCTAAACTAATTTTTAAACCTAAAAGCTCAGATGTTTTTTCCCTGACACCAACTTGAAATCTTTCTATATTATCAATATCTTGCCAAAATTCTGAGATATCATTTGAAGCAAGAAGAATTTCTACTAAAGAATTAGTATCATATTCATTAATCATTCGAATGGATTCAGACAACGCAATCATATTGTTGGAAATTCTATTTTCTTTATCAATCACATCCATAGCAAGTTTTTCAATACTTAAACTAGTCGATTGAATTTTGTTGTCGGTTAAATTTAGATCAGTAGATAATTTCTTTCTATCTAAATTTAAACGATAAATTTCATTATTTAAACTCTTTTTTTCGTCACCAACTTTTTCAAGCTCTTCTTGATATTCTTCAATTTCTTTCTCTAATTCAGTAATATTAGTATTACGATCTTCAATCTTATTTCTCAATTCATCAATTTTTGAAGCATTAGATAAGCTTGGATTAAAAAACCCAATTGAAAATAAAACTATTATTAAAATGATAAATCGTTCACTCATTTTTATTATTTTAGTTTGTTTATATTCAGTCATAAAGTCAATTGACTTTGTGACTGAATATAAACAATTAAATCTTTTTATCCATAAACTTTATAAAATCTAAAACTGTCTCCCCTCTTTTAGTTAAAATATGCTCTACTTTTGTTTTATTTTTTCTTTTTGCCACCAATCCATGGTTTAATAATTTAAAGGTATGGAGAGAAGCGTTTTGTTTATTAGTAAGAATTTTATCAGCAATCTCATTCAACGATAAATCTTTTTCTTTATGTAGTACTTTCAAAATTTCAATCCTCTTTCGTGAAGAAAAAGAATTACAAAATCTTTCTAACTTCGAATATGTATTTTTAAATTCCATAATAAAATTATATCATATTCATACAGTCACAAAGTCAATTGACTTTGTGACTGTATACTTTTTTAAATAACAAATAAAATAATAACAAACAAGTGAAAAAAACTAAAAATAAAAAATAAAAGTTGTGGGGTTAAATTTTAAAGAATATTATTTAATCTTTTTATTGTTTCTTCTTTTCCTAAAATTTCAGCTAGTATAAACGGATCGGGTGATTTATCTTTACCAGACAAAACATAACGCATCGGCCAAAGAACAGACCCTCTTCCCTCTTCTGATGCATAGTCCCAAATTGAAGACTTTATATTTTCTGCCACCCAATCATCTTTTGCATTTTGTAAAATCTCTACCACTTTCGTTAAGTGTTTTTGGCTAATATCTTTATTGTCATTTTTCCAAGTTATCTTTTCTATATCAACATTAGGAGTTTCAAAATAATAATCAAACTCACTTTCTTCGGCCATTTTAGTTACCTCGGAAAACTTCGAAATTCGCTCTCGAATTACTAAGTTGATAATTTTATCAGTCATTTTTTCTTTCATTCCGTCAGGTAAAAATTCTAGAACTTTATTCTTATATTCTTTCCTATCCATCTTTAAAATATGTTGTCTATTCAAATCATCTAATTTTTCATAAGAAAACATTGCGGGTGAATTATTTACTTTTTCAAGTGAGAAAGTGCTAGTTAAGTCCTCTTTAGTAAAAAATTCTTGCTCACTTCCCTCTCCTGGATTCCAACCCAACAAGGCTAAATAATTTATAAAAGCACTTGGAATATATCCTAATTTTTTAAATTCATCATAACTTGTAGCTCCATGTCTTTTTCCTAATTTCTTTTTATCTGGACCAATTAGAAGTGGTAAGTGCGCATAAGTCGGAACACTACCATCAAGCGCTTCAATGAGTAAAATTTGTCTTGGAGTAGATGTAGTATGATCTTCTCCTCTAATAACATGGGTTATATCCATATCAATATCATCAACAACCACCGTTAAATGATAAAGTGGATTTGTTTTTGAACGAGCAATCACAAAATCACCAAAATCAGTTGTATCTATAGTTATTTCACCTTTAACGATATCGTTATAAGCAACCTTTTTGTTTGGATTTTTAAAACGAATAACTTTATCTCCAGAACCATCTTTTGATTCTTCAGCCTCGAAAGCATATCCATTTTTAATTAGCTCTTCAACTGCTTCAACATATCTATCCGTTCTTTCTGATTGTCGAAAAGGACCTTCATCAAAGTCCATACCAAGCTCTTTTAATATATATAAAATATTATCCTCGTGTTCTTTTTTACTTCTATCCCTATCTGTATCTTCAAATCTCATTACAATTTTACCACTCATTCTCTTGGCAAATAGGTAGTTAAACAATAATGTTCGTATATTTCCTACATGCAACTTCCCCGTCGGAGAAGGTGGGTAACGAACAATGATTTTTTTACTAGGTTTAAGTAATTTCAATATTTTTTTTAATTGACTAAGCATAATTATTTGTATATATTGATTAGTAGATTTAAAGTATATTTTAACATAAATTCAACCCACAAAAAGGTTAAGATAAAGGAGGAGATAAAATGGAAGTAATTTACTGTATTTTCTTAATAGTTCTTGTTGCCTATATAATGACTGGTTGTTTGATAATCATTTCACCATGTTTTTCGATGTGTTCGAAGTTTAAATGGGACGGGAAACATAAATTTCATCTCTTAAAAACATTGTATTTATGGGCATTTTATTTAAATAAAAAAACAAGAAAAAAATTCATCTGCAAATATTATTAAAAAGGGGTTAAAGTTATGATAAAGAAAATAAAGGAGGTATTTTTCTTTTTAGCCGGAGTACTACTATTTATATTTGTTTTTATTTTTGGTACACTCCTGTTAATCATAGTGGGGGAAAAAGGTAATTCGCCTATTGATAAATAGATGCTGAAATTATAAAAACCAGAGTTCTTATACTTTGGTTTTTTAATTTGAAAAAACAAATATCGCTAATTTTAGAACAATTTTACTGCTTCATCGAAAGAGTCGTCTACAACCAATTTATTTTTTCTCTCATGTCCACACTTTTCACATTTTTGAACAACTGAAAAAATATCTCCTTTTTTATCCAAACCAATAGGTTTCATCATACCTTTACATTCTGCCAGCCTATCTCCTGGATTTATATCAACATGTTTACTCCACAAACAAGCTGGGCAGTGGTTTGTATATCCATCGCCTTTAACTTTTTTATTGCAATTTTCACAAATAAAATCTTCTTTTTTTCTTTGAAATTTTCGCATCACACTACTTTTCATGCTTAACTGCTACACCCAAAATCTGTTCAGCAATTTTTTGAGCAGCACCTGGTTTGGCAAATTCTTTTGCCCCAGCAATCATTTTATCTCTCTTTTTTGTATTTGTCATTAATTTATCTATTTCAGCTCCCAAAATATGTTTGCTTAAATTTTTCTCTTCAATAATAACTGTTGCACCAAACCCGGCATAAGAAAAAGCATTTTTTCTTTGATGATCTCCTTGAGAATCAGTAATAGGTATTAATATACTTGGAATTCCCCATAAAGCTATTTCAGAAATTGTACTACCCGCTCTCGATATAATTAAATCACTAGCACCAACTGACATTCTCAAGGCTAATAAATCAAGGTATTTAAAAGGTTTATATCTAGTTTTATTTGAACTTTTTTCTAAAAGCAAATTAGCTCTCTGAGTAACATCTTCAAAATTATCTTTTCCTGTTTGGTGTATTACTTGATATTTTTCTAAAAGATTTGGCAAAATATCAACAATAATATCATTGATAATTACTGCACCCTGAGAACCTCCTAAAATTAGAATGGTTGGTATATTTTCATCTAATTTCAAAAATTCGTGAGCACCTTGAATTAATGCAATATCAGTTCCTCTTCTGATTGGATTACCTGTAAAAGCGATCTTTTCTTCTGGTAAATAATCAATCGTTTCAGGGAAGCCAATTGAAATCTTTTTTGCAAATTTTGATGACCAGGTTATAACTCTTCCAGGAACAGTGTCAGCTGCGTGAATCATTACAGGAATTCTAAAAAATCTAGCAGCTACTAAAACAGGAAAAGCTCCATATCCGCCATTAGTAAAGACAACATCAGGATAGATGGAAAATACTAAAAAGAAAGCTTTAATAACAGCACTTATTGTTTTAAAAAAATCAAAGAAATTAGTTATTGAAAAATACCGTCGAAGTTTGCCGGTTGATAATTTTCTAAATTCAATGTTATTTTTAGATAATATACTAGTATCATATTTTTGATCTGATACAAAAAAAATATGAGGTTGTAGAAGTTTATTATCTTGAGATATTTTTCTTATTTGTTGAGCTACTGCGAATAAAGGATAAACATGACCTCCTGAGCCAGCTCCTGTTAATAATATTTTCATAATATTTTTCTTTTGAACGAAGTGGGTTAAAAATAATATTACCCTGTTAATTCATCCGACATGGGTTTGTTTTTATAAACCAGACGCTCGATATTTTGTTAATAATCACCCATGTTAAATATTATCTTTTTGAAAAGTTTTTCAAAAATCTGATTTCATCCTAACTGATGAAATTAACAGGGTAAAATTTTGCCCACGGATTTGTGTTTGCAAAGCAAACATAAATCCGTGGATGCAAAATTTTATTTATATTTTCTATATTTTGATATATTAAAAATAATCCCAACCTCCAACAGAGTAAACATAAGTGCTGTTCCTCCATGGCTAACAAAAAGTAAGGGCATTCCTGTTAAGGGAAATACTCCTAACATAGAAGCCATATTTATAAATGACTGAGATACTATTAGTATAACAATTCCAATAGTCAAAAGTCTACCAAAATTATTTGATGAACGACTAGCAATATTAAAACCTCTAAAAGTAAAGAGTAAAAAAAGTGAGATTAAAAATACTGAACCAATAAAACCCCATTCTTCAGCGGTAACAGCAAATACCGAATCCCCTATTGCTTCTGGAAGAAAATTAAACTTTTGAATACTTTTTCCAAAACCTCTTCCAAACCATTGCCCAGAACCAATAGCTATCAAAGATTGATTTAATTGGTAACTTGCCCCAAGCCCATCTACAGAAGGATCCAGAAAAGTCACCACTCTCTCCCAAATATATGGCCTCATATATAATAAAGCTAAAAAACCTGTTATAGCCGTAGCAAGGACAGTAAATATATGTTTCCATTTAGCACCAGCTATAAAAAACATTGCTATAGCAGTTATAAAAATAACGAGAAAGGTTCCAGTATCTGGTTGATTTAGTAAAATACCCCCAGATAATCCAAGTAATATAAACATAGGCACAATACCATATTTTGGATTACCTATCCGCCTTTTTTTGCTAGCTAGCCAAGCAGCAAAATAAATAACAAATCCAAGTTTTAAAAATTCTGCAGGTTGAAATGAGATTGAACCTAGAGAAAGCCATCTTCTAGCACCCCCATGTTCAAAACCTAAACTAGGAATAAACACTAATACAGATAAAAATAAAGATAAAAATAAAATATAAAAAGCATATTTTTTATAATTATTGAAATTAATTTTTGATGTTATTACCATAGCAAGTATTCCTAACACAAGCCCCAAAAAAACCTGATTAAACATTACAGAAGAAAATTTTATCCCATCTCTTGCAAGAAGACCAAGAGAAGCTGAGGAAAAAAGAAAAAACCCAAACAAAATAAGAATGGAAACTATTAACAAAAATGGTTTATCAATTTTTCTTTTTAACATCTATTTAATTATAAACCCCCACACCTTTATTTGTATCGTCTTTTAAAACAAAGATGTGGATAAGTTTGTTTGATTAAGATTATTATTATATAAATCAAAAATCTCACATATTATGTGAGATTTTTGATTTATATATTCTTTTGATACCTATAAGCCGAATTTTGTACTGGTCACTCCTCGCTACGCTCGTAGTGAATTTTCAAGTTTCATTTAATGAATTTTGCCAAAAGCAAAATTCGTTTTTAAATAATCATTGAAAATTGGTAAATGATAATTTATTCCGAATGCAGTGAGGAATGACCTGTGATAATTATTTATCTGGGATTATTGTTACCAATAACCTCTAGCGACTCCCCAATCGCTCCTCGCTACACTCGTTGCTCTAATTTCTAATTTTTAATTTCTAATTTCGAATCAATTTTAAATTCTTTAATGATTTAATTTCTAAAATTAAATCATTCTAAAATTCGTTATTGAACCGAAATTCGAAATTCGTTTTTCAAAATTTGAGTTTGAAACGCAGTGAGGAACGATTGATACGGTCTTGCACTCAAGTAAGGATTTTGCCGTTTCACCTTTTTTGTTACCAAAAAAACTAATCCCGAAGGATTCTTAAAACCTTTCAATTTTAAGCGTCTCTGCTCGCACCTCTAAGATTGCTCTCGACGGGTGTTACCCGCTACCCTTGTCGACTAAACGACTGAGTGTTCGGACTTTCCTCCAGACACCACTTTTAAAAATTATTCCCAGAAGTCCTATACTCTCCCACTACGCTAAAAAGGAACGACTTCATCCACAATTTTCAAAAGTGGTGTCTGGTAATTATCCAATATCAAAGAACACTAATACTATATAACACATCACTTGACAATGCAATAGACAATATAGTATAGTTGTGGGCAGAATTGTATGATTTTAAAACTAAAAAGTGGTTAAATCTTTTGAAAATTTAAAGGAGGAAAAAATGGAAAAGATTATACAGTGGTTGTTAGATTATTGGCCGATTTGGATGTTAATTCTAAATGTCTTAGGTTACTTTTTTTGGTCTAAAAAAAAACAAATATCAACTTCTAAAAAAACTAAAAAGAAAAAGAAAGGTCAAAAAAAAGAAAAGAAGAAGTCAGATATTTCTAATGTTATTAGTCCAACAACGTACCTATTACCTATTTCTATCATTATTTTCTTGATTGGTATCTTAATAGGAGGATGGTTTTGGATTCTTTCCTTCTTAGCAATAGGAATGCATTTAAGCTGGAAAAAAATTGAAGCGGACCCGCCACACATCGGAATTCTTACAATTTGGGGTAGCCCAAAAAAAATCATAATAGAAGCTGGGTGGCATATGTTTGCAAATTATTTTCCCCTTTTGATCAGTTTTATAAATGTCAAAACAGGAAAAATAAATGAGGATTTAGTATTTGAACACATCAGATGTAGATTTGATGAAGAGGAAAATGAAAAAAACAACAAAAAAGGACCTCAAAAAAACAACAAAAGTCCAAAAAGTGGAGGTTCTGTTGTCGCCTATGTTGATTTCACGTATAGGGTTGATAAAGAACAGGCATATAAATTTGTTGACACCGGAAAAGAAGAAGGGGTAAGAAAAATCGTTGACGGAATCCTAGGAGAAGACATAAGACAAATGGGTCGTGAACACACCTGGGAAGAAATGACTTTTGGAACAGATGCTCTTTCTGCCAGAATCATTCTTAAGATTGTGGGTGAAAATATCAAGGAGAACCTGGAAAAAGAAGATGTTGATGAGATTTTAGGTTTCGAGAATATTTTCAACAAAAAAGAAGTTGATAAGTTTTTGGCTGATGAAGAAAAGGTTGCAAGATTTCTAAGAAAAGCACTAGGTAATGGAGTTACTGATGTTCATGATTTAGGAATAAAAATTCTTCGTCTTAATGTTAAAAAAATAGATGAGGAGGGAGACTTAAAGAAATACGCTGAAGAATCAGCTAAAGAACTTCAACAACGCCGTGCTGAAAACTATGAGTTAGAAACTGAAATTAAACAAGCAAAAGTTCTTCTAAAAGGTTATCAAAATTCAGGAGATGAGACAAAAACATTTGAAGACTGTATTCTTGAGATTCGAAGAAGAAAAGCAATTCGCGAGGGTAAGGGTCAGGTAATTGATCTCGCTGGAAGCGGAATTGAAGGACTTATTACTGGTCTTTTGGGAGGTAAGAAAAAATGAAAAATAAAATATGGTTAATAATTTCTTCAATTATTATCTTAATCTTGATGATTTCAATTTTTTTTAAAGTAAAATCATATTTAATCGAAAAAAGAAATAGTGAAAAACAAGCTCAGATTGAGGAAGTTCAAAAAAAACAAGCTAAGCTCAATCAAAAATGTGGACCATGGACTATTGAAGAACTCGAAGATGGTGGGTGGGAGAATTGTTATAAAAAAACAGTACCTCCTAATAGCATGTCTTTTCCGTTTGAAATTGACGGATCAAAAGATTCTGAATTCCAAACAAACCCACAAAATCTTCCTGGTGTTTTCTCTTTTCATAATGGTAAAGAGTGTGCAATAAATAAGGATAGGAGGGTAGAAGACATGGACCACAGTCTACCTTTTTATTTTATTAACAAAACAAATAAGGAAGTGATATTCTATATCAGAATAAAAAAAAGAAGTAGATATTAAACTCTACAAATACAAAAAAAGGGTGTAATGATTTAATTCATTACACCCTTTATTAATTAATATATTTATATTACTCCTGAACTTAAACTCTTCACAGTTCCTTCTAAAATCGTTGCCAAAAGTTGAGCTCCAAGCAAAACAACAATACCAACAATTGTCCAAAGTAAGAAAGTTCGAGCTTCATCAATCTTTCCAGGATTTCCTTTAGCCATCACAAACTTAAACCCAGCATAAATTATAAAAAATACCGAAATTGGAACTCCTATGGCTATAATTACTTTTAAAATTGATGTTAGAAGTTCTTGAATTGAATTAGCTTTTATTGGATTAGAAATACGACTACTTTCAGTCGAAGGATTTTTTGTTGCTAAAGCAAAACCAGGTAAAGCCATAAGAATAAAAAAAAGTAGTGTGTAATAAATTTTTTGTATTTTTTTCATAATTTTGAGTGATATAAATAATTGTTTATTTCGTATAATCTAAATTAATTTATAAATCAATATCTTTGTTATTTTTTCAAATACTTAGTCACATCACCACTCCCTCCTAAACCTGTAACAATCAATTTTACAATCAGCCAAGCAGCTAATATATAGCCTACTCCTATTACAAGTGTCATTAATCTACTTTTTGCCTCCGCTATTGCGGCCGGTTTATCACCTTGAGTAATTAGAGTCCAACCAATCACAGCAAACAAAATAGTTGCAATTGGTACAGATATCCAAATAAAAACATTCAACAAATTATCTATTAATGTTATTAGATCTGAAAAACCACAGATTGAACCTGAACTCTTTCTAGCACAATCAGGAACAATCGGCTTGCCAGGCTTCCACGCTGCAAAAGAAATATAAGGTAAAAATAGATAAATCAATAATAAATAGTATTTTTTCAGTTTAAACATAGTTAAATTATAGCTTAATTAGAGAGTAGAAGGTAGAAGATAGAGTGTGGATAGATTTTAAAAACTTTCTCCTTAATAATTTCAAATTTAGATATATAGCGAGGAGTAAGATCAAAATGGATTGAAACGTACATTTAGTACATTGAATGACATTTTGTGAATTGCCACAAAGCTAGACACTAAATTTGGAATTATTGAATTAATTGTTTAGTTTCTGATACTGCTCTATTAATAGCATTTGCCACCTTTTCCCTTCCAGAAATAATTGAATCAATCATATTTCTAAAAACTACATCTGTTCCCGCTGGATTTGGATCAAGCCAAGCTTTTGAAATAAGAGAAGACCCATAAAACACATCAGCATAAGGATTCTGAGGTTTTTCAGACAATAGAATCCTTGAAGTTGGTGGTAATTCTGTTACTCTAGAAATTTCTGCAAGAAGACTATCAGTCGTCATTGCGTTTATAACTTTAAAAGCAGATTCAATTTTTCGAGATTTTTTAGCAATAACAAGAGATGTTAAATTACCGAAAGTAATACTTTTCCCAGTATCTGCCTGGGGCATATAAGTTACATCAAAATTTAAGTTTGGGTTTTTTTTCCTCAAGTTTTTTATCTCACTAGCATAACCAAGATAAAGAGCTAGCTTATTAGATATAAAAGCATCTTCTGAATTAGGAAGTGATCTATTCCAAGTATAAACTGATTTAGATGGGTTAGAAAATTGTACAAAGAAATTTACCGCTTCCTCAATAGTATCTATCTTCCCTGTTGATGTTTTGTTGAATTTAATATCTAAATTCCCTTTGCTATCAAATTCAGTCATTATTGAATCTGCCTGCATCATTAACATTGAGATAATATCTTTCGCATGATTCAAATTTCTAAATTCACCAAAAGATATTAAACTAATCATTACATTAAAATTAGCATCTTTTTCTGTAATTTTTTGACTTAAAGCAAAAAACTCTTCCCATTTTTTTGGAGGGGCTGCAACTCCAGCACTTGAAAAAATATCACGGTTCCAATACATCACCATCGGATCAATAAAGAAAGGTAAACCTAAAATACCTTCGGGACTCAATAATAGTTCCCCTTCTTCAACATATTTATCTTTAAAACTTCTTTCTGTGATAGCTTCGTATGGAATAGGAAAAATCTTAGCTTTATGCTTTAAAATAGATTTTTGAGGTAACATAAAAATATCAGGTCCAGTTCCTGTGGCTAAAGCTTCTGTCAGTACTTCATCAAATTCAAAAGGTTCAATTTCTGTATATTTTACTTTTTCAAAAGATTCATCTACCTCTCTTAGAGAAATCAAAAATTCTTGCATTTTTATATTTTCTACACTACCCCAAATATTTATTTCCTCAACAAGAAGACCTGCACCACCTGTAAAACTAGCAAAAAGAGCAACTCCTACAATAGCGAAAACCCCGAATATTGAAAGTACAATTATTTGAAAACTTGACATAATATTTTTCTTAACGAGCTTTGCGAGCCTGCCTGCCGGCAAGGCAGGTTTAGAAAAATATGACCCTGTTAATTCAAATTTCGTAGAAATTTGATTCACAATGGGTTTATTTATCTAAACCACACGCTCTATTATTTAATTATTTTAACCCTGTTAAATACAATTTGATTCTTTTTCTGACAAATTTTTTACCGTGATGGGTTTTTAGATGTTTTTACCTACTTTACACGAAAAATCATTCCATAATGATGATTGCCTGCCGAAATATCTTCAGCTAGTTCAAAACCATTGTTCGTAAATAATTCTTCAGCCTGATCTCTTGTAAAAATATATTCTTGCGTTGGCCCAAGATTAGAAAAAGAATCTGTCCAATCAACAACTAAGACTCGACCATTTGGTTTAAGAATTCTTTTTACCTCATCTGTTAATCCTTTTTTATCTTCCACCTGAAACAAAACATTTGAAACAATTACTGCATCAACAGAGAATCCCTTTAATTTTGTTCCTCCTACTTTTTCGATATCAGCCCATACAATCTCAACATTCATTATCTTTCTTTCATTTACTAAATTCTTAACATGTTCTAACATATTTTTTTGAACATCAATAGCATATACACGACCAGAACCACCCACAGCTTGAGCAGCCGCTACCGTATAAAAACCAGAACCAGAACCTAGATCAGCAACAATCATACCTTCACTTAGCCCGAATTGTTCTATATTATTTTGTGGATCGAGAAAAGTCATAAGCTAAAGAATAAAACCTATTTTAATTGTAACATAAAAGAAAACTAGCTAGAAAGTTGATAAGTCAGTGTGTTTTTTAGTGAAAAGTTAAACGCCCCACATATGGGGTGTTTGGGTTCTTTTAAAAATTTTAAATTAATTCAAATTTGAATTAATTTCTAGAGACAGGTTAGGGAAGCTATCAAATCCCCCACTCGTAACTTCATCATCCTCACCCCTTGTGTCTGTCGTCCAAGTGAAGGTATTTCTTTTACATCAATCCGAATTACTTGTCCATTTTTAGAAATAGCAATTATTTCATTTTCATTTTCTGTCATCACTTTAGAAATAATCAAATTACCAGTCTTTTTCGTAACTTGCATTGTTTTTATTCCAGAACCAGCTCTTTTTTGAATTTTATATTCCTTTAAATTAGTTTGCTTACCATAACCATTTTCACTTATAACAAATAGTTTTGGGTCTTTTTCGTCTTTTTTAACAACATTTGCACCAACAACATAATCACCTTTACCTAATTTCATTCCAACAACACCTCCAGCAACTCTACCCATTTCTCGAACATCTGATTCTTTAAATCTAATTGACTGACCTTTATGACTAGCCATAACGACGTTATCATCTTTTTCAACAAATCGAGCTGTGATTAACTCATCATCCTCTTTCAATTTTATTGCAATTAAACCACTTCGACGAACATCGTGAAATGATTTTGCCGCAACTTTTTTAACCACACCATTTTTAGTTATCATCATCATTGATGTTTCGCTATTTTTTACATCTTTTGGCATCGGTAAGATAGAAGTAATTTTTTCCTCAGCTTCTAGTTGTAAAAAATTCATTATTGACTTCCCCCTTGTTGCTCTTTTCCCTTCTGGAATGTCATACATTTTAATTTGATATGCTTTTCCCCTATCACTGAAAAATAATAAATCGCTATGAGTACTTGTAGTCAAAAACATAGAAACAAAATCTTCTTCTTTTGCTTTTAGATCAACAACTCCAACACCACCTCGTCGTTGTTTTTTAAATTCATTCGGATTTGTTCTTTTTATATAACCACCAGCTGAATAAACAAGTACAGATTCTTCATCAGGAATTAAGTCTTCCACAGAAATAGACTTAACCCCACCAGCCATAACTTTAGTTCTCCTTTCGTCACCATATTTTTCAACAATTTCCTGCATTTCTTTTTTAATAACTGTTAAAATTTTCTTTGGACTCTTCAGAAGGGCTTTCATTTCTTTAATAAATATTTGTATTTCTTTGAGCTCATCTTCAATTTTCTTTCTTTCTAGTCCTGCCAATTTTTGTAATTTCATTTCTAAAATAGCGTGGGCTTGTTTATCAGAGAATTTAAACTTCTTCATTAAATTAATTTTAGCTGTTGGAGTATCTTTTGAAGCCTTAATTGTCTTGATTATCTTATCAATATGATCAAGCGCTTTTTTCAAACCAAGCAAAATATGCTCTCGAGCTTCTGCTTTTTCTAAATCAAACTGAGTTCTTCTCTTAACAACCTCTTGCCTGTGTGAAATAAATTCTTGAAGAATAGGTTTTAGAGACATTGTCTGAGGCACGCCATCAACAAGAACAACTAAGTTAAAGTGGAAAGTATCCTCTAATTGTGTGTGTTTGTATAGATAATTCAATACTTTTTGAGGATGAGTCCCATTTTTCAAATCAATAACAACTCGAAGATTATCAATAGTAGTTGATTCATCTCTTAATCCTTTAATTCCTTCTATTTTTTTATTTCTATGAAGATCTGCAATTTTTACAATCAAATCAGCCTTATTTACTCTAAAAGGAAGTGAGGAGATAATAATTTGAAACATTCCAGATTTTGATTCGATAATCTCAGCATTACCACGACAAACAACACCTCCACGACCATTTGCATAAGCGTGCTGAATTGCTTTTTTGTCGAAAATTATTCCTCCAAGAGGAAAATCAGGGCCTTTTATAAATTTAAGTAAATCTTTCGTAGTAGAATCTTTATTGTCAATTAAATGAGTAGTGGCTTCAACAACCTCATTAAGATTATGAGGTGGAATATTTGTTGCCATCCCAACCGCAATTCCAAGGGTTCCGTTCAGTAAAATATTTGGCACGGCTGATGGCAAAACAATTGGTTCTTTTGTAGTTCCGTCATAATTAGGAATAAAATCAACAGTATTTTTTTCGATATTTTTTAGAAGTTCACTCGAAATTTTTGACATTTTTGCCTCTGTATACCTCATCGCAGCAGGAGAATCTCCGTCAATTGAACCAAAGTTACCTTGTCCAATCACTAACGGATAACGCATCGTAAAATCTTGGGCCATTTTTACCATAGCTTCGTAAACAGCAGTATCTCCATGGGGATGATATTTACCAAGAACATCTCCGACCACAGCAGCAGATTTTCTAAATTTAGCAGAAGCTGTTAAACCCATTCCATGCATTGTATAAAGAATTCTTCTATGAACCGGTTTTAATCCATCTCTCACATCAGGAAGAGCTCTATCTGTAATAACTGACATAGCATTATCCAAAAAGCTCTTTTCCATTTGAGAGCTAATATCTTCTGTTATAATTCCTTTTTCTAGTTCTTTTTCAGATTCAGAATCCTTTGGTTTTTCTTCTTTTTTCTTAGGCATTTTTTATCTTATTTATGCTTATATTATAGCATATTTTGAAGAAAAAATAAGTGGAAAAGTGATGAATTTTTAATTTATAATTTATAATTTTTAAACAATTTTTAATAAATTTTTTAAATACCTTTTTTTATATCTTCTTGAATATCAGAAGCAAAATCCCCAAGTAAATCAATTACGGAAACATTATTTTGATTTTTTTGCGCTGAATATTTTACCGGCATTATATTGGATAAATAATACCAAAGTAACCCAACAAAACACATCACAACAATTGTACTGATAACAAGAATCGCCTTTTTTTCCTCTTCGGATTTTGAACGGAGTTTTTGTAATAAAGACATAAATTTAGAAATTAGGAAATAGATGAATGAATTTTTGGCTTTAGCTAAAAATTCATCTGTCAAATATTAAAGTTAGTAATCAAATGTTTCTTATCAAGCCTGTGGTTTGAGAACAACCATCTCCCCTTGTTTATCAACCAAATCTTTTTTCTTTATAGTCAACTTGTCAGTTGATTTTAATTTTTCTTCCCCACCCTCTTTTAAGAATTTTTTTAATGAATCTTTTTCACCCACATCTCCGTAATGCATAGGAATAATAATTTTTGCTCCTAATTTGTTAGCTATCTTGTGGGATTCTGACGCATCTAAAACACCATCTCCACCAATTGGGACAAACAAAATATCAATGTTATCAAGAATTGATTTTACTTTCTCATCAAGTCCGTTTGATTCTAAACAACCTAAAAATCCAATTTTCATTCCATCCAATGTTAGAGAATAAATTGTGTTTAATCTTTCCTCACCTTTATATTTTGTCTTGGACAAAGCCCCTTTTATGAAAACTTGCTTTACTTCATATTCTCCTGATCCTTCTATTATGAAAGGTTGTCTATTTTTTGATGTTACATTATCAATTCCATTAAAATCTTCGTCGTTAGTCGTAATTAAAGCAATATCAGAACCGAAACGTGAAAATTTATGTTTTGATTTTTTTGATATAGGATTAAAAGCAACGACAGTGTCGCCGAATTGAAGTTTAAAAAATTGAATGTTATGGTAAGTTATAATCATAAGATAGTTTTTAGTTTATAGTTTTTAGTATTGTATCAAAATACAGACAATAAAAAAAGCAGGGTTTTCACCTGCTTTTTGTGATATCATTACCATCTAAAAAAATGATTTTTGTTTTTGTGATATTTCACATTTTCGACAAAATTCGTCGTTGAGATTACTGACTCCCTCTCCACCGACCTCAATTATTTCAATTTCAGGATCTTCTCCCATTTCGGTTTCTTCAGACAAAGGGTCTGAAGAAAAACCTTCTGCTTGATCGACTTTTGTTGCGAAATCGTCTGCGTTACTAGCAGAAACAACTACAACACCCGGAGATGTTGATTGTTCCATCCATCTCTGATCAGATAGATGACTAAAGCCAGAACAAGCGCTTTCCCCAATTTGTTTTTTTCCACCCATCTTTTACCTCCCGATAAATATAGATTAATGACAAAGCCTCGGTAATAGAGGTTATTTTACCTACTATTCTAATAAAAAATAATAACAGATTTTTTATAAAAAACAATATAAAAAGATATTATCTAATCCATCCAAGAATCTTTGACCAAAAAGTATCTTTTTTTAGATCTTCTTTGTAATTCGTATTTTTTTCATCCAATATCATTACCATTTCTTCTCCCTCCTTGACGACACTAAATTTATTTCTAATTTCTTTCTCAATTCCAGATACAGAATTGAGTTTATCAATTTCCATCCCTATCCTTTTCTTTCTTTCTTCTAATTCTTTCAATTCTTGTTGAGCTGTATATTCATTTTTCTCTGTCATTTTTGCTTCGCCATAAACTCGCCAAACACCTCGAGCAACTATCAGTAATAAAACAATTAAGATACCTAGTGTTATTTTGGAATATATAATTTTCCTGACTATTCTTTTTTCTTTTAAATTAAGCATTTGTTTTAATTCTAACAAAATTAAAACCGAATCACGAATTAAGAATTGTGAATCATGAAGATAAATTTTTGGCTTTGCCAAAAACTTATCTTCAAACACTCGTAATTCATAGTTCTTTATTCATTTTCTGATATAATTACTTCAATGTTATTCAATAAAAATAGTAAAAAAATAATAAAAATATTTTGGGGTGTTATGGGAGTTCTGCTTATTATTAGTATGATCCTATTATATACTCCAATTTTTTTCTAAACCAAACTAAGAAAGTTATAAAGTCAATTGACTTTATGACTTATCAATTAACTCAACTCGTTGAGTTAATTGATAAGACAATGGCTTTGTTAAGCCTTTTGTTCATTGAACAGCTCAAACTCGTTGAACCGTTGACAAATTACAGATTACTACAAATTTTTCGTTAACGTATTTTGGCTAAAACCAAAATTCGTTTCTAAAACCCTAAATATTACATCTACTTTTAAACAACTATGTTTAAAAGTTTATTCTCAATATAGATTATTTTTTTAGCTTCTTTTCCATCTATCCACTTTTGAATACTTTTTCTTTTGAATACTTTTTCTTTTATTTTTTCTTCGTCTTCTCCATCTTCTATTTCAATTTCATCTCGCACTTTTCCATTTACCTGTAAAACAATTGTGTATTTTATATCTTGGGCTAATTTATCATCATATTTTGGCCATTCTTGTTGGTGAATCGAAGTATTATCCAATTCTTGCCAAATTTCTTCTGTAATATGAGGAGCAAATGGTGCTAACACTTTTAAGAAAATTTTATAATTTTTTTCCGAAATTCCTTCTATTTTCACAAGATTAATAAATTTCATCATATCAGAGACAACGGTATTATATTTTAAATCTTGGATATCTTTGGTTGATCTTTTTATAAGTTTATTTAATTCTCGTACAACATCATCTGAACTTTCAGACAGATTATTTTGAATATCCCAAACTTTTTCAAGAAAACGATAAACCCCAACAATATTATCTTCATTCCAAGCAATCTCATCTTCCAGAGGTGCAGCAAAAAGCATATATGTTCGCACAGAATCAGCCCCGAATCTTTCTACCATATCATCTGGATTTGTTACATTTCCTTTTGATTTACTCATTTTTTCACCCTTTCCGTCCAGTACCATCCCCTGATGTCTTAATTTAGGAAATGGCTCATCAAAATTCAGCAACCCAATCTTATTCATTGCTTTCACAAAAAATCGAGCAAAAAGCAAGTGCATATATGTATGTTCTGCTCCACCAATATATAACTCAGGAGGTAACCATTTTTTTCTATTTTCAGAACAAAATTCTTTTTCGTTCATTATGTCTGGATAACGTAAAAAATACCAGGATGAATCAACAAAGGTATCCATTGTGTCATATTCAGGAATCCAACCTTCACCAAATATTTTTTCTACTCTTTCTTTTAATTCTTTTGATTCAGTTAGTGGAGAAACCCCGGTTGGTTTAAAGTCAACATCTGTCGGAAGTTCCCACGGTAAATGTTCTTCCGGCACAAGCATTGCTTCGCCTTCTGGTGAATAAACAACTGGAATAGGACAACCCCAATATCTTTGCCGAGAAATTGACCAATCTCTAAGACGATAATTTGAAGTCATTTCTCCTCCAACAAATTCAGTAATTTTTTGTTTGGCTTCTTCTGAATTTAACCCACTGAATTTTCCTGAATTGTGTAAAACACCACTTTTTATATATACAGCGTCACCTTTTATAAATTTATCTATTAAAATTTGGTAACCCTCTTTTTCTTTTTCGTTTTCTGATTTATTTTTTAATTCAATATATTTATTAGGTAATATAACAGATGTTTTTTTTATATTTTTAGCATCTGCAAACTCCCAGTCACGCTGATCATGAGCCGGTACAGCCATAATTGCTCCTGTTCCATATCCCAATAAAACATAGTCGGCAATAAAAATTGGAATCTCTTCTTGATTAGCTGGATTTATTGCCATAACTCCTTCAAGTTTTACGCCAGTCTTATCTTTGTTCTCAACTCTTTCCATTTCTGTTTTAGCTTTTGTCTGCTCAATATAGTCAGCAACTTCTTTTTCGTTTTTGATTTTTGACTCACTTAGTAACTCGGTTACTAAGTTGTGTTCTGGGGCAAGAACCGTATAAGTAGCACCAAACAAAGTATCAGGCCGAGTTGTAAATACTTTTATTTTTGAATCATTATTCTTAATTCCAAATTCTATTAACGCTCCTTCAGATTTTCCTATCCAATTTTTTTGATTCTTTTTTGTATGTTCTGGCCAATCGACATTGTCTAAACCTTCAATTAAATCATCAGCAAAATCTGTGATTTTGAAAAACCAACCCGGTATTTTCTTTTGTTCTATTTTAGTATCACATCTTTCACAAGCACCACCAACAACCTGTTCATTGGCAATTCCAGTCTGACAAGAATTACACCAATTGATTGTATCTTCTTTTTTATAGACTAGGCCATTTTTGAAAAATTGTTGAAAAATCCACTGTGTCCATTTGTAATAAGTAGGGTCAGAAGTATCAACTATTTCATCAAAATCATAAGCCAACCCCAATGATTGCATTTGTTTAATATAAGTTTCTATATTTTTTTGAGTAGTTTTAGCAGGATGAACTCCTGTTTTTATTGCAAAATTTTCCGCCGGTAAACCAAAAGAGTCAAAACCTTGTGGATGTAATACATTATAACCTTGCATCTTTTTAAAGCGGTAATATACATCACTAGCTGTATAAGATTCTGTGTGTCCCATATGAAGTCCGTCACCTGATGGGTATGGAAACATATCTAAAATATAATGTTTATTTTTTGTGTCATCTTTGTCAATTTTAAAATCTCCACTTTCTTTCCAAGTCTTCTGCCATTTAGATTCTATTTTTTTGTGGTTGTATTTTTCTTGCATAGTTTTAATTGACTTTTTTTTTAATATTGATATTATTATATATGTATAAACATTTTGAAAAGCCCCGAACGGTTTTAAGTACCTAAGGGCCTTTTCTTTTGCTTATATTCTATTTTTTTTCGCACACCAGGATTATCAAGTACGGCAAAATATCCCTTGTCTAGATTCTTATGGCTTTTGTATAATGTTGATGCAAACTTAAGATTAGGGGCCAAAACTTTTTTAAATTTATCTTTTTCAACAAAATAATCAACCACAACTTTATAATCTCCGTCTCCAGAAACCAAAACAATTTTATCAAATTTATCGTTTGTATCAATTAATTTTTTCATAGCAGTAAAAGTTAAAACAACATCTACATTCCCTTTTTTATTGCTTTTTAAAGTTTCTCCTTTTAAATTAAAAACTAGAATAAAACCTGCT
>CAYUZR010000002.1:0-32367 GCA_964449555.1 uncultured Candidatus Saccharibacteria bacterium | reverse complement strand
ATTGGGTTTAAAACAATTTTATGATCATGGAGGTGCCGGTTATATTTTTGAGTTATATGAGCTATTCAATAAAAAGAGGGTGGAGGAGCTCCATAAAGATGAGATGAATGACATCCTCGACACGATACAAGCATATCTTCCTTCTTCTCCGAGCGCCACGCTTGATATCGGCGCCGGATTGGGCGGTATAGATTTAACGCTCTATCATCATTTTGACTCGAGCCCCACTTTGTACTTGCTCGATAAAGAGGGTGTGTCGCCTACGCGGCACGGGGGTTATCACGTTTCTGCAAAAGATTTTCCTCATTACCACTCTTTTCAATGCACTCGTAGTTTTCTGGAGGATAATGGTGTACCGGCTGAGAAAATTAAGACTATTGATATTTCGACATCGCCGTTTCCTGCTGAAAATTTTGATCTGGTGATGTCGTTACTTTCTTGGGGTTTTCATTTTTCTGTAGATACATATATAGATGATGTTTATAGGCAACTTAACAAAGGGGGTAGATTGATAATTGATATTCGAAAAGGTACGGACGGTATCGAAGTTTTAGGTAGAATTTTTGGAACAACACCAACCGTACTGCATACAGGTAGAGATTTTGTTAGAGTAGGTGTAGAAAAATAGTAAAAATATGAATGTAAAAAAGTTAAAAAAAGCACTTTCACTGTTTAAAAAAATATTTACAAGTCCTAAGGCATTTGCTAAATATTTTGTGTGCCATCTCAAACAGTACAGGTACAATGATTTATTGCAGTTTGCGGGCGAAGAATACACCGATAAGGGTATCCCGGGTCATAATTATGTACGAGCGTATGATTTTTTCTTGCGTTCTCGTAGAAATGAGAATTTACAGTTCTGTGAGGTTGGTCTTCTTAGGGGGAGAATGCGAAAACCACTTTTAACTGATACAAACATGGTAGCACCGTCTTTGCGTATGTGGCGAAAATATCTACCGAAGGCTTCACTTGTTGGTTTTGATATTAGGAAATTTGCGCAACCGAATGATCCTCAATGTACAATTATTCAGGGAGATCAGAGTTCGCGTGAGGATCTTCAGAAGATTGTTGACAAATATTCAGAATACGACG
Source organism: uncultured Candidatus Saccharibacteria bacterium (assembly GCA_964449555.1). Taxonomy (GTDB): domain Bacteria; phylum Patescibacteriota; class Minisyncoccia; order Phycocordibacterales; family UBA12079; genus UBA12079. The sequence goes on along the minus strand of CAYUZR010000002.1, from coordinate 31,275 downwards.
TTATTATTGATGATGCATTGCATGCATCTCCACACCAACAAATCACACTTTCTTTTCTATTTCCTCATGTTAACTCTGGGGGGATCTTCTTTATCGAAGATTTACGTCATCAACCTAAAGAGTTTGAGCGTGAAGATGTACCAAAAACTCTCGATTTACTTAGAACATTTGCTGAAACCGGTAAATGGAATTCCCCCCTTTCTACACCTGAAGAGAAAAATATCCTTGAAACACAAGTAAAAGAAATTCACTTTTTTGGAAGCTTAAAAGGTTCTGATCCAATATTTGGCGCAGATGCTCTCGTCGCTATTATAAAAAAATAATTCATGTCAGTTTCAATTGTTACAGTTGCTAATTTGGGTAAAAAAACTAATCTCAAAACGCCGGGGATCCTTCCGGTAATTGAAGAGCTTGCATGCAGGGGAGAGCTAAAGCAAGTAATATGCCAGATCAATACTGATTTTCATTTTCCGAATACATACTCGGCGATTCCTTCTTTTGTAAGATACCCTCTGCGAGCGCTCGAAAAAATTTTAGGGCTTTCATTTGAGCGGTTGTATGGTATGTTGTCGCATCTCTTTGTAAAGTGGAGACTTGAGCCAACCGACATTGTTATCGTTCATCCACCATCTCGGTTTGGGGGTGTTGTAGAGAAAGCAAAACGAAATGGGAGTATTGCTGTTGGTATTGCCACTGTTGCACACCCTTTGTTTGATAAAGATATTCACACGGAAGAACATCGAAAATTTGAAAGCTCCCTGAATACAGAGTCGTTTGAAAAGATGAGTACCCTTGTTAAATCGTTTGATTACATCATTGCCATTTCTGATTTTGTTAAATCTTCTTACATTAAGTATGGATTTCCATCAGAAAGAGTTTTTGTTGCGTGTACTGATATTAATTTGCCGCCAGCACCGGAGCAGATACACAAGGAGGATAAATTTAGAGTGCTTTACCTTTCTTATACTAATGCGCGCAAGGGTCTACCATATCTTCTTGATGCGTGGCGAAAACTAAAATTACCAAATGCTGAATTAACATTGGTAGGAAAATACAGCGGAGATGTTCCGGATAAACTTAAAAAGTATTGCGATAGTATAATAGAGAAAGACTCAAGTATTACGTGGGAGGGAAGTACCGATATGCCAGCAAAGTATTATCGTAGGGCGTCTGCGTTTGTGTTACCTTCGCTTACCGAGGGAAATCCGAAAGTGGTGATGGAGGCAATGGCACATGGATTGCCTGTTATTACAACCACAAACGCACAAAGTGTATCTGAAGACGGAAAAAGTGGTTTTGTAGTACCGATACGAGACGCTCAAGCTCTCGCAGAAAAAATCAGGTACTTGTATGACAATAGAGATGTGGCAGAGCGTATGGGCAGAGAAGCGCGTAAGGTGGTGGAGCATAAAAAACCATTCGGAGAAGCGGTGTTCGAAATTTATCAAGAAATCTTAAGACGCGAGAATGGCTCTCATTAATGTTATGTATATAGAATTTATAGGTATACCGGGCTCAGGAAAGACTACCCTGGTAGAAGAAGTGAGGAAAATGTTTGAAAGAGAATATTTGCCTTGTGCTACAAGGGAAAACTTTTTTCCAGAAAATAGAACCTGGAAATATAAACTTTTTTGGATGTTGTTACGCCCGCAATATCTTGATTTTTCGATCGCTGTATTGCTATATAAACTATCACGCGCAAAAGGTTCAAGTCTTGAAAAACTAATTACACGACTACATGAGCATCAAAAACTTCAATATCAAACTACCCATCAAAACAACATTATAGTATTATGGGATGCGGGATATATTCAAAGACTTTCTAATCTTGCAATAAGAAACATTCTTAGCAAGACGGCTGTAATAGATCTTATTTATAATAGACTTCCTAAGGAGTCATTATTAGTTTTTGTGGACACGCCGGTAGAAGAGTCTATCGCCAGAATGAAAAAGCGAGAGCCGGGTCGTAGAGTAGGTGGACTTCAGGAGTCACAGAGTCGGTCCCAGCAAACTCAACAGGATATTCTTTTGGCACTTGCCACAAAAGGTATTTCAACAATAAAGATAGACGGCACAAAATCACTTACAGAAAATGCTATTATAGTGCATGAACGTATCAAAAAACAATTATGAAAATGTATTATCTCGCCAATATTCGCATCCCAACCGGTAAAGCACACGGGCTTGCAACGATGAAGATGTGCGAGGCTTTTGTCTTGCACGGTAACGTTGTGGAGCTTGTGGTGCCCCGCAGGTACAATGTCTCGAAGGAAAGTCCTTTTCAGCATTATGGAATGGAAGAGTGCTTTAAAATCACCAAGTTGCCGACATTGGACTTTGTTCGGTTTGGTAAAATTGGATTTTTGGTTCAGGCACTCTCTTTTGCGGTGTCTGCCTTTTTTTATGTATTATTCAAGAAGGTGGATATCATCTATGGTCGGGATGAACTCTCTCTTTCTTACTTAAGTTTTTTTAAAAAAAATATTGTATGGGAATCACATACAGCGAAGAAGAAATGGGTTGTGGCGGGATTGCTTAAGAGATTGAATAAGCTTGTGGTTATTAGCAACGGATTGAAAGAATATTACCTATCTTTCGGCGTTTCTAAAGAAAAAATAATGGTCGCACCGAGCGGGGTGGATTTGAATGTATTTGAAAGTATAAAAAATTCAAAGGAACAACTGCGAAAGAGGCTCGATCTTCCCCTAAATAAAAAAATTATTGCGTATGTTGGTAAACTCAAGACGATGGGAGAAGAGAAGGGAGTTGGGGAATTGGATAAAGTGATTAGTGATGTTAAGAAAAGACATCCAGAAGTGGAACTTTTAATAGTCTCTAAAGCTAAACCCTGTGAGGTGCCTGTCTATATGAAAGCTGTTGATATTCTTGTGATGAATTATCCGAACACAAAACACTATACCAAATATATGTCGCCACTTAAAATGTTTGAATATATGGCGAGTGGAAATCCAATAGTGTCCACAGATTTGCCGTCAATACGAGAGGTTTTGGATGAATCTACCGCATACCTATTTGATCCGAATAATTCAAATGATGTAACCAAAAGGATTTCTGAAGTGTTAGAAAGGTATGATGAGGCTCAAATCAAAGCCACTAAGGCTACCCAGCGAGTAAGAGAATTTACTTGGGAGAGAAGAGCAGATGATATAATTGCATTTATATGAATACACCTTGGCAAAAATTTTTTAACGAGAGGGTAACTAGAATCTTTAAAGAAAAAAAAGAGGTTATTGATATCGGAGGCGGACTGCGCTTGATGAAGGATAAGAATAATAGATACGATTCGTCGAGAGAATGGTTGAGGTCTTATGTTGAAAAGGTTGATTATAAAATAATGGATCCGGTAGACACTTATCATCCGGATATAGTTGGAGATGTTCATAATATGCCGTTTGATGATAATTCCATCGACGCCATTATTTGTATGGCTGTATTAGAACACGTGGAGAACCCTATTAAAGCCTATAAGGAAATATATCGTGTGCTGAGGCCGGGAGGTTACGCTTTCATATATGTTCCTTTTCTATATTATTATCATGCAGAAAAAGGTTATTATGGTGACTTTTGGAGATTTACCGAAGATGGATTGCGTTGGCTCTCAAAGCCGTTTGCTAAATGTGAGATAATCAAAGTAAGACGGGCTATTGCCACGTGGTTTAAGTTGAGGCCTCTTGGAAGATACACTGTCTTTAAAAAATGTGGTAATATACTTGATATATTGTCAGGCAAGTTAGAGTCTAAACAGACAAGTGGTTATTATGTATTCCTAGAAAAATGAAAATAATTAATTCACAAAAAATAAAAGTCGCAATTGTTATAGATAACTTTTGTGTTGGTGGTGCGGAGAAACAATTGACAGAGTTGATGCCTCTGTTAGATAAAAATACCATTGATCTTTCGTTTATCACACTCTCTCAGATTCCAGGTAAAGTAGTACTGTATGATGAATTGCCATCGTGGCTTCCGGTGTATAAACTAAACTTTCATGGTTTCAAAGATATTTCAAGTTGGGTGGAGTTTTATAAGACGCTGCGGTCTATTAAACCAGATGTTGTGATGCCCAATCTTTTCTTTAGTAATACCATCGTGAGGATACTCAAGTTATTTATGGGTTATGTGGTTATACCTATTGAGCACAACACTTATGTTGATAAAACGTGGGCGAAAATAACTCTTGATAGATGGTTGGCGCGATTGTCGTACCGTATCATTGCTGTTTCAAATACGGTCGCTGACTTTACTATCAAGCAGGAACGCATACCAAAAAATAAATTTGTAGTGATTAAAAACGGTGTCGATATAGAAAAAATACAATCCGCGATCGCGGCTTTACCGTCAAAAGATACGCTTAAACAGGAACTTGGATTCAAGACGTCTGACAAGGTGCTCTTAAACGTGGCGGGGCTGAAGCCTAAGAAAAATCATATGCTTATGCTTGAGGGCTTTGCGCGTTTTCATAAGAAGCATCCGGAATATAAGTTGGCGGTAGCAGGCGAGGGGGGAATGCGCAAAAAGCTTGAGGCGCGTGTTCGAGAATTGGGGCTTGATGGTGTGGTAATACTCTTTGGTCTACGTCGTGATATCGAAAAGTTCTATAAAATGAGCGATATTTTTGTGTCCACGTCTGATATTGAAGGGTTGAGTATTGCTTATCTTGAAGCACTTGCGTCAGGTTTACCGCTTGTCTCGACGAAAACTGCTGGCACAGACGAATTGCTTGTTGACGGAGAAAACGGTTTTTTCATACCGGAATCATCTGTAGATGCTGTTGTAGAAAGTTTTGAAAAGATGGTATATGCAGACTACGAAAAGATAAGCAAAAACGCGAGAAAAACAGCGGAAGAATTCGACATTCGCAAAACCGCTGAAAAATATTCGATGCTAATAGCAAAAGCATACAAAAAAAAGTATTTACATAAAAATTCAACAAATGATATGAACTCAATATATAAGTTATTTGATTTAGTATTTAAAATTGGGTTGAATCCACTTGCTTTTATGAAGTATTGTGCTTATTGGGTGAAGTTGTATCGCGCTAACGATTTAATGCGATTTGCAAATAAGGTAAAAACAGATAAAGGTGTAGGTCAACATAATTATATTCGTGTTTATGACCACTTTTTCAAAAACAAAAGGTCCGAAGAATTTACATTATGTGAAATAGGATTATTGCGAGATAAATTTCAGATTAGTTCAAAACAGGATCGTAATCGTAGAGGTAGTAGTGAAGAGTTGTATCCCACGGCTCCATCGCTACGCATGTGGCGTGATTATTTGCCGAACGCTACTATTATCGGATTTGATATTAGTACGTTTAAACAATCCAAAGATAAAAAATCTTTTATTGTTCAAGGCGATCAGGGTTCTCGCGATGACCTTAAAAAAATATTAGATATAGAAAAAAAGCTTGATATTGTGGTAGAAGACGCGCTTCATGCATCGCCACATCAACAGATCACTCTATCTTATTTGTTTCCTCATCTTACTTCAGGCGGACTCTTCTTTATAGAAGATTTGCGATATCAGCCCGAGGGTTTTGAACGCTCAGATGTACCCACAACACTTGAGTTGTTAAAAAATCTTAAGACAACCGGTGTATGGTCATCTCCCCTTTCCACCCCAGAAGAGAAAAAGATTCTTGAAACGCAGATTAAAGAGATTCACTTTTTTGAAAGTTTGAAGAGTACTAATCCAATACGAGGCAAAGATGCGATAGCGGTTATTATAAAGAAATAAATATATGTCGATTTCCGTCATCACATTCGCAGATTTGGGAAAGAAGACAAGTCATCCCACAGCTAATATTTTGCCCGTCATCAATGTTTTTTCAAAAACAGGTGAATTGACCCAGGTTATTTGTAGGACTAATACGGATTTTTATTTTAAAAATACCGTACAGGCCATACCAACCATTATTCATTACTTCTTTAGGGGGGTGGAGAAAGCTTTCAATCTTACATTTCCCTCTCGAAGACAGCGGGAAGAGCGTTTTGATTTTTGCACTCAATATCGGCTACAAAAAACCGATGTAGTTCTATTTCATGACGGACGTTTTTTGCCGCGAACTTTGCGAAAGTCGCAAAAAAACGGCTCCATTACGGTTGATATCACAAGGAATGGGCACATGCAATTCAGTGCTGATTTAGAAAGAGAAGAATCACGATTACTTGGCTTCTCTCTATACAAAGGTTTCTTTGCCGAATATGCTCGTACAAGTGGGCATCTCAATGAATTTGATTATGTCATTGCTATTTCTGATTTTGTGAAGCGTTCTTATATTGCACAGGGGTATCCTGCAGAGCGGATTTTTGTCGCTAACACGGATATTGATATAAAACGATTTACGCCACCTAGGCAACCGCGCTCCAAGGAAGAGCCATTTCGAGTGCTATATGCCGCATATACGAAACTGCACAAAGGTCTGCACTATCTTTTGGACGCGTGGGAATCACTGAATCTAAAGAATGCGGAATTAGTTCTTATTGGTAGTTATGGAGAAATGCCAGAGGAACTTAAACAGAGTTACATCAGGCGCATTGCTCAGAATTCGAGTATACGATGGGTCGGCAACACATCACAACCGGAAGAACATTATAGAGAAGCATCAGTGTTTGCTTTGCCTTCACTTGCAGAGGGAAATCCGAAGGTGGTTATGGAAGCGATGGCTTGCGGTTTACCAATTGTTACTACCGAGAATGCGCAGAGTATCGTCGAAGATGGCAAAACCGGTTTTGTGGTTCCTGTCCGTGATGCAAAGTCGCTCGGGGAAAAGATTAAGTATCTTTATGATCATCGCGACAAGGTAGAAATGATGAGTAAAGAAGCCCGTCGTGCAATGGAAAATAAACAGCCGTTCGATGAGGCGGTATACGAGATATATAAGAAGATACTTAATAAAGAGTACAAAAAATGATACTATGAATATCACATTATGAACAAAATAAACAAACACCCAAAGCTTTTTTTGTATATTATTGGCCTTGGTCGTAGTGGCTCTACTGTGCTCAATGCATACCTTTCGCGATATCCGGGGGCGGTAGCGCTTGGCGAAGTTGCAGGTGAAATGCCTCGTCAAGAACTTCGCCCAACAGAAGGGCGCGAGTGTACTTGTGGCCAAACTCTCGGTGGATGTCCATTCTGGTCATCGGTTCCTCGTACTGCTAATAATCTTGAAGGATGGTATAATGATGTACTTCATTCTCCCGCGCTAAAGAAGTATAGTGTTGTCATAGACGCTTCGAAAACCATAGAGGGCTTTCAAGTGGGGTCTAAGGTTGCTCTAGCTGCTGGGTATGATGTGCGTGCGGTGTACCTTATGAAAGAGCCGAGCGCGTGGGCGTACTCAATGCGAAGAACAGATGTCGCCCCGCCGATAATCGGCGATCTGCTCAACTTCAAGCGCTGGGCACAGCAACGACGACGTTTTACACGCTCTCTTCGTGAAATTGGTATCCCATACACAACTCTTTGTTATAAAGATTTTTGCGCGGCACCTGAGAGCATTTCCGAAGCGATTATGTCAGGATTTGGTCTCCCGCCGTTTTCAGACTGGAATTCGGCGACCTCGTCGACGCATATTGCGGGAGGGAGTCGAGTTCGTCATGACGCATCGCGTCTCAATACAATTAGTTACGATACTGCCTGGAAGCAGGATAATTTTTTGCGTTTGATCCGACCACTTAAATTTTTTTTGGGTGCCCATACTTCGGATAAACATATAACTAGGAGCTTGAAGATTCTACCGAGTGAATAATATACATATACATATGTTAACTATGCAACGTCTAAAATTTAGTGAGGTGGGGAGAGCTGCAAGACTCATATTGCGCTTGATTGCCGGATACCGGAGATATGTGGCTATATTTTTAGTATTGGGATTTTTAAGTGGTATTCTTGAAGCAGTTGGTATTAGTGCGCTTATCCCATTGTTTTCTGTGTTCATCGGAAATGGGCAGTCCGGAGACGATTTTATATCACAGGCGATTTTAAACACTTTTTCATTTACAGGAATTGAGCTTACTTTACCTGCGATCCTCGCCCTCATTGTGACACTTTTTACTTTGAAAGCAGTGGTGTTGCTAGCCTTTTACTACATACAGGTACATCTTAAGACAAAATATCAAGAGGACTTGATGAACCGTCTTTTTAAGCGAACACTTTATGCAAGTTGGCCATATCTCCTAAAACAGCGACAGGGAAATCTGGAAACACTTTTAAAAATTAATGTGCTACAAACCGCAGCATTACTTGATTTGTTTGTGAAAATGATTATGTTTGCTTCCGGGCTCGCAATTTATCTTTTTGTTGCACTCAACATATCAGAAACAATTACATTTCTTGCGTTAGGAATCGGTGCCTTGATGTTTTTGGTGTTTAAACCGGTTTTTTCTAAAGGTCGTGTCGCTGCCCGCGAAACCGCTGAGATGAATAAGCGTATTGCGCATCTAGTAAATGAATATCTTGGTGGCGTGAAGATTGTAAAAGCGATGGGTTTGGAAGATAAGATTACTGATATCGGTGTTAGTTTTTTTTCAATATTCCGCGCGTTACATATACGCACTTTTATGCTGAGGAAATTGGTCGTAATTTTTATTCAGCCGATTACCGTCATTTTTGTTGCGGTCGTGGTTGCGTTTGCGTATTATGAAACATCTTACAGTGTTGGTGCACTTGCTGCCATTGTTTATTTGGTTCAGCGTATTTTTGCGTCTGTACAGTCTGGGCAGACCATTCTCTTTAATATGAATGATGCGGCTCCATACGCATCTAATGTATTGAGATACGGTGAGGAGGCGTCGAAACACCGAGAAGTTCGACATAAAAAAGAGAAAAAGTATTCAAAGCCGTTTCAATTTGAGCGTGAGCTTGCGTTTAAGGATATTGGATTTTCCTACGATACAGGTGGCGATGTTTTGAATGGTGTTAATTTATCAATTCCATACGGTGCTATGGTAGGGATCATTGGTCCCTCAGGTTCTGGTAAAACAACTTTGTTTGATATTGTTTTGAGACTTCTCGAGCCGACCAAAGGTGCTTTAGTGTTGGATGGTGTACCTGTGAGTAATATTGATATCAATATATGGCGTAAAAATATCGCTTATGTATCGCAGGATATTTTTTTAATAAATGACACGGTGCGCGAAAATATTCGCTTTTTCGATGAAAATGTATCCGACGAAGATGTCGTAAAAGCGGCAAAGAGGGCGCATATTTACGATGTGATCGAAAAGCTCCCAGAAGGGTTTAACACAAAGGTGGGCGAGCGCGGTGTCATGCTTTCAGCAGGACAGCGTCAGCGTATCGCCATCGCGCGTGCTTTGGCGCGCAAGCCCCAGCTTCTCTTGCTCGACGAGGCGACAAGTGCGTTGGATACAGAATCTGAGCAACATATCCAGCGTACCATCCAAGAGCTGAAGGGAAAGGTTACCGTGTGTGTCATCGCACATCAGCTCTCAACAGTCCGTGAGATGGATATGTTGTATGTACTCGAAGATGGTCGGGTTGTTGAATCCGGTACGCCGGATGAACTTCTTAAAGAGAAGGGGACATATTTCGCGCGCATGTATAGTAGTCGCGATTAATAATCTCTTTAAAACTGATTTTTTGTTTGGAAAGATACGGCCAGGAGGCCTCCAAAGTTTTTCGAAAAAGTTTCATTTGTGTATCTCTTATATAAGAAGCATATATTTTTTCTGTAAGATATTTTGAATAGAATATAGCAATTGCTTTGAATATAAATAATGAAGCTATTGATATAAGTAGGAATTTTAGTGTAAAAGGAATGTGGAGGAATTCAAATAAAGTTCTTATTACTCTAATTATTATGTCGTCAGATTTCAAATAAGTTCCATCAAGAAAAGAGAATAGGGGGTATAATGGCGTTTACACCAAGGCTTTCTAGTAAACCTCCTAAAAATCCAAGACCTAAAAGGATGACAATTTGTTTTTTATAACCGCCAAAAGCTTTTTTAGCCAGCTTGAATGCTCTTATATATCTTTCTTTTCTAATCTCTTTCAACTCTATTTGTTTTCCGTTATAATCTATATCATGAAAAATTTAGATAACATTTTAAGAAACACTATTTTAGGAATTGTATTTTTAATTCCGTTTATATCATTTTTGGTTTTTAATAATTTATTTTTTCCCTTCATTACAGGAAAAGTTTTTGCTTTTAGAATTTTAGTTGAGGTAATGGTGTGTCTTTGGGCTGTTCTTGCTTTAAGAGATGAAAAGTATAGATTAAAATTTTCTTGGATAGCTATTTTGTCGGCGGTGTTCATTGCGATAATTGGTTTAGCTGATATTTTAGGAGAAAATCCATTAAAAAGTATTTGGTCTAATTTTGAAAGAATGGAAGGTTGGATAACTTTGTTGCATTTATTTGGATTTTTTGTTGTTACCGCATCTGTGTTACAGACAGAGAAATTATGGCATCGGTTTTTTAATATATCTATTTTTGCCAGTGTGTTAATGGGATTTTATGGTTTAATGCAAATGGCGGGGAAATTCCAAATTCATCAAAGTACCGATAGGCTTGATGCTACTATGGGAAATTCGGCTTATTTAGCTGTGTATATGCTATTTCATATCTTCATAACATTATTTTTCATGGTCAGAGAAAGAGGAAATAGTTTGTTGAAATGGCTTTATGGTTTAGCAATAATTCTACAAACAGTTATTCTCTATAACACAGGAACGAGGGGTGCTATTTTAGGTTTTTTAGCAGGAATGTTTACTGTTGGTTTAGTTGTTGCTATTTTTGAAAGACAAAATAAAAAATTGAGAAAAATTTGTATAGGAAGTCTTGTTGGTTTGGTTGTTTTTGTTGGTCTATTTATAAGTATGAGAGAAACCTCTTTTGTTAATAAACATCCTGTTTTGAATCGTTTAGCTGATATTTCTTTAGAGGAAAAAACTACACGATCTCGTTTTATGGTTTGGGGAATGGCCTGGGAGGGTTTTAAAGAAAATCCTGTTTTGGGATGGGGTCAAGAAAACTTTAATTATGTTTTCAATAAATATTACAATCCAGATATGTACGATCAAGAACAGTGGTTCGACAGAACACATAATGTTTTCTTTGATTGGTTAATTGCTGGAGGCTTGCTCGGCTTACTGGGGTATTTGGCTTTGTTTTTGATAATTATTTATTATTTAATTAAGGATGAAAATAATTATTTTAATACTTTGGATAAAGGTATAATAATTGGTTTATTGGTAGGGTATTTTGTCCATAATTTATTTGTTTTTGACCATTTAATTAGCTACATCTTATTTTTCTCACTTCTTGGATATATTCATAGTATAAATGTGGATGAAGAAACAGTTTCTACAGTTAAGATTTCTGATGGCATTAACTCTATTGCTATACCTGTGGTTATTATTACTGCTCTTTTCTCTATTTATTTCTTTAATGCAAAACCAATAGCAACAAATCTTAATTTATTGAATGCATTGAAGTCTCACAAGGATAGTCCTACAAAGAATTTTGAATATTTTGAAAAAGCAATTTCTTATGGTTTTGTTGGGAGGCAAGAAGCAAGAGAGCAATTTGCTCAGGCAGGAATAAAATATCTTCCTTCTTTAAATCCACAAGCACAACAAGAAATGGCTAACTTGATATTGATTAATCTTGAAAAACAAATTGAAGAAGATTCAAATAATGCAAGAATTGAGTCAATAACAGGAACTTTTCTGGGTAGAATTGGTGATCTTGATAATTCGGCAATACATTTAGATAGAGCATTGGAATTATCTCCTAATAAAATTTCTCTTTTGGAATTAACAGGAAGTGTTTATACATTCAAAGGTGATTTAGGTACTGCTAACGAATATATAAAAAAAGCATTTGAGTTAGCTCCACAATTTGATAGTTTAAGAATTGGCTATGCAACCTCTCTTATAAAAATTGATGAAATTCAACAAGCAGAAGACTTGTTGATTGAAGGTTTTGGTACGATATTAGTTGATGATGACCGACTTATTCAAGCATATCTTTCAAAAAATAATTATCAAAAAGCAATTTCAATAGCTGAATTGAGAGTCGAAAATAATCCGGGTGATGCCCAAACCTTATTATCTTTGGCAGCAACATATTCAGAAGCTGGTTTTAAGCAAAAAGCTGTTGAGGCTATTAATGGGGTTATAAAATTAGATCCAAATTTTAAAGAACAGGGTGAGTATTACATCCAAGAAATCTGGAAATAATTCCAAAATCAGCGAATTTCGGTTTTTGAAATTACGAACGAGAGACCGATGTTACTGCGAAGTTTTAGAAAAATAATGAATTTTCTAGTATCAAATATTTGAAATCCGATAGGACGAAAGTATTTGATACTTAAGAAAATTTAATTATTTTTAAAAACTGAGCGAGTAACTCGGTGTCTGTGAGTAATTATTTAAATTAATTAGCTTTGTTTTTTAAAGTCATGCAAATTCGACAAAACATTTTACTAAAAGATCACACTACTTTTAAAATCGGTGGTCCGGCAAAATATTTTGTTGTTGTGAAAAATATTGAAGATTTAAAACAGGTAGTTGCTTTCGCAAAGCGAAAGCAACTACCTGTTTATATTCTCGGTGGAGGTTCCAACCTCCTTGTTTCTGACAAAGGTGTCAATGGTCTTGTGATAAAAATGGAAATTACGGACAGAAACCGGGTTACTGCGAAGCGAAGCGGAGTGAGTAACCCGGTTTCTGGTAGTAATTTTGTTCAAATAATAGCAGGAGCAGGAGAGACCTGGGATGATTTTGTTGTTTACACAATTAATCAAGGTCTTTCTGGCCTAGAAAACCTTTCTGGCATTCCCGGAACAGTTGGTGCTTCGGTTGTTGGAAATATTGGGGCTTATGGAACAGAAGTATCTGATATTGTTGATTGGGTTGAAGTTTTTGATATAGAAACAAAAAAAATAATAAAACTAAAAAACTCAGACTGTCGTTTTGGTTATCGCGATTCGGTTTTTAAAAAACAATTAAATTGGATTGTTCTGAAAATTGCTTACAATCTTCAAAAAACATCTTCAAAAGATTTAAAAGAAAAAAGAAAAGAAATTCTTCAGACTCGGAATGAAAAACTTCCCAATTGGCAAAAAATAGGAACAGCTGGTTCTTTTTTCAAAAATCCAATTATCACTAAAAACCAATTGGATAAACTTTTAAAAAAATATCCTGACATTCCTTACTATAAGTGCGATGTGGGTACCGGGTACCCCCCGAAGCGTAGCGAAGGGGTGCTACCCGGTACCCTACGAGCAATTGAAGGTAATACTTACAAAATCCCCGTTGCTTACATCCTCGACAAAATCCTAAACTTAAAAGGTTACAAGAAAGGGGACGCAGGATGTTACAAAAAACACCCCCTAATTCTCATTAACCACAAAAACGCCACTTGTAGTCAAATAAAAAATCTCGCCCAAAAAATTCAGCAAGATGTAAAACAAAAAACAGGTTTAGATATTGACTTTGAAGTTGTTGAGTGGTAATATATTAAACAGGAACTGAAAAAATAAATATTTTCAAAAAAAGGAGATGATAAATGGAAAAGAAAAAAGTTATTGCAAAAATTAAAGAAAACATCCTAAATTTCAAATGGAAAGGTGGTGAGGAGAGGTCAAAATCAGCAAAACAACTCTTACTTTTTCTTTTAGAAAAATCTGAAGGAGTAACAAAAAGTGTTTGAGTGACTCTTGTCGATGGGCGTGAAGGATATAATTCTGACGAAATCAGAGACATTAGTCATAATTGCGGTATGAAATTTTTGAACAAGATTCTTTCTTCCGCAGGTATAGATTTTTGTTTTTCTCTTCATTATGGCGATTTTGATCCAAGCCGTGAGAGTTATCCTCTTTGTTCTGATGGACAATTTGCTGGTTTATCAGAAGATCTTGTGTCTGAACCCCGTCTTCTTCGTGAAGGTATGCCAATGCGTTATACTTTCTGGTTAGCTGAAGACTGCTATTTTCGAAATGCAGAATTGATTGTTTCAACTCGCAAAGATATTGAACAGGCAACTTAAAACTAACCGCCAAACGGCACAAAAAACCGTTTAGCGGTTTTTTGTTTTTCTTCGTAATCTGGACCGATTTATGTTAAAATGGCATTCAACTATGCAGATACTAAAGAAACTTTTCGGTGACGAAAATAAAAAATACTTAAAATCGATTCAACCAATTGTTGATAAAATTAACTCTCTTGAAGAGGGTGTTTTGAATTTGTCTGATGAAGAATTGAAAGATAAGACAAAGGAATTCAAAAAAAGACTAAAAGAAAATGAAACACTTGATGATATCCTCCCAGAAGCTTTTGCAGTAGTTAGAGAAACAGCAAAAAGAACCCTTAATGAAAGACATTACGATGTTCAGTTAATAGGAGGAATTGTTTTACATCAAGGAAAAATTACAGAGATGAGAACAGGTGAAGGAAAAACTTTAGTAGGAACATTGCCGGTTTATCTCAATGCCCTTGGAGGAAAGGGAGTCCATGTTGTTACTGTAAACGATTATCTTTCACGAAGGGATGCTGTTTGGATGGGGCAAATTTACTCTGCTCTTGGTCTTACTATTGGAGTTATAAATAGTGACTCATCATATATTTATGATCCTAATCATAAAGAGATGGATGAAGAAAGAGACGAAGAGGGTTCATATAAAGTTGTTGAAGAATTTTTAAGACCTTGTTCTAGAAAAGAAGCTTATGAAGCAGATATAACTTATGGAACTAACAACGAGTTTGGTTTTGATTATCTGAGAGATAATATCGAATATAGAAAAAACGAAATCAGACAAAGAGAATATAACTTTGCGATTGTTGATGAGGTTGATTCTATTCTTATTGATGAATCACGAACTCCTTTAATTATTTCAACTCCAACTACCGAATCAGAAGATTTGTATGCAAAATTTGCACAGATTGCAAAGACGATGGTAAAAGAACAGGATTTTGAGGTTGAAGAAAAATATAAAGCTATAAAAATGACGAATGCTGGAATTGAAAAGACAGAAAAAGCATTGGGAATTGATAATATTTATACTGATAAAGGAATAAAATCTGTGCATCACCTTGAAACAGCTGTGCGGGCTAAGGCACTTTTTGAAAATAACAAAGATTATGTGATAAAAAATGGTGAGGTTGTTATTGTTGACGAGTTTACTGGACGAATGCAACCAGGAAGACGATGGTCTGAAGGTCTTCATCAAGCCATTGAAGCCAAAGAAGGATTAGAGGTTCAAAAAGAATCGAGGACTTTTGCTTCGATTACTTTTCAAAATTATTTTCGACTTTACAAAAAGCTTTCAGGAATGACGGGAACCGCTCAGACTTCTTCTGAAGAATTTCATAAGGTCTATGGACTAGGAACTATTGAGATTCCTACTCATCAGGATATTCAAAGGATTGATCAAAATGATTTAATCTTCCAAACAGAAACAGGAAAATTTAGAGCATTAGCAAGAAAAGTCAAAGAATTAAATCAAAAAGGACAACCTGTTTTAATCGGAACAGTATCTATTGAAAAAAATGAGTTACTTTCTCAATATTTAAGTGCTGAGGGTATTCCACATGAAGTATTAAATGCTAAAAATCACGATAATGAAGGTGAAATTGTTGCTCAGGCTGGTGAAAAGGGAAAGGTGACGGTTGCAACCAATATGGCTGGTCGTGGAGTTGACATTAAACTTGGTGGTGTCCATGCGACAGACGAACAAAAAGAAGAAATCAAAAAATTTGGAGGTCTTTTTGTGGTAGGGACAGAACGACATGAATCACGAAGAATTGATAATCAGTTGAGGGGTCGTTCTGGTCGTCAAGGTGATCCTGGAGAAACACAATTTTTTGTTTCAATGGAAGATACTTTAATGAGGGTATTTGCTTCTGATGTAGTTAAGAATATGATGGGACGATTAGGTATTCCTGAGGATGAAGCTATTAAAAATGGAGTTATTACAAAATCTCTCGAATCTGCACAAGAAAAAATAGAAGGTTTTAATTTCGATTCACGACAACATGTTTTGAAATACGATGATGTTTTGAATTTCCAAAGAAAAATTGTTTATGAAAGACGACGAAAAATTTTATTTGGGAAAAATGAAGATGTTGAAAATTCCCTAAATAACATCCTCAACGAAATCTACAGTAGCAAGGCTACTGTAGATGTTGAGGAGGAGTTTGGAACAAGAGAAAATATGGAAAAAACTATTGCTGATAAAAGAGAAATTTTAGGTGATGAAGAATTTTTTGTTGTAATGAGAAGATTAATGTTACAAACAATTGATACGCTTTGGGTGGAACATTTGGAGGTAATGGATTATTTGAGATCTTCTGTTAACTTACGAGCTTATGGACAAAGAGATCCACTTGTTGAATATAAAAAAGAAGGTCTGCAAATGTTCAAAGAAATGCAATTTGTAATTAATGAAAAGATTTTACATTTTATTCCAAATATGGGAGCAGGTGCTTTTGTTCGTGAACAACAAAATTTACAAGCAACCCAAGAACAAGCTAAAAGTATTGCCGAAAAAGAGGGAAGTGAAAGAGAAGATTCAGTCCAAAAACCGATTGTAAAAACAGAACAAGAAAAAATTGGGCGGAATGATCCTTGTCACTGTGGTAGTGGCAAAAAATTTAAAAAGTGTCATGGTAAATAATCCAAAATTGGCGAATTTCTTCGTCATTTTTGCAAAAATTATTTTCACCGTATTGCTATGCGGCTCAAACAATTTTAACAAAACTTCCTCGAACTTCATCCAATTTTGGATTATTTAGTTGATGTACAAAAAATATAGATATTGTTGTGGTAAAGTTAAGAACTAATTCATAAAAATTTGAATAATGATAGGAAAGAGAGTTCCAATACTATTTCTTTAGAAAAGTTGAAAGAATTAAAAGACAAAGGTATTACAACAGAAAACTTTTTACAACATCTTGTCAATAAACAAAAAAAGTTACTACACGGTTCTGCATACCAAATCGATGAAGAAGTAAGGTCTAGTAACGGTAAAATCTTTGCAACCAATAATTCAGCTATCGCAATACTGAAATCGTTATATTCAAATGTCGGTGTAAATTTAGTGTATCCGTATTTTATAAATGATGATAATCCTTTAATTTTAAATATAGATTCTAAAAAACAAGTAGAAAAAGCTGAAAAAGAAAGAGGTTTTGTGTATGTTCTTGATCAAAAAGGTTTTGAAAATAACCCAAAAGGTTCGTGGCAGTTTATTAAAAAAGAAAGTAGTGTAAAATTTAAAACTATAATCGAAATTGAAAAAAATGATTTTAAATATCCAGTTCAAATTAAAAAATAATTATTAATAAATAAAAAAATATCATGAAAGGATTTATAAATAATATTGAAAATTTAACAAAAGAAAATACAAATTTTCGAAAAGTACTTTATACTGGCAAAAATAGTCAGTTAGTTGTTATGAGTTTACAACCAATGGAAGAAATTGGTTCAGAGGTTCACTCAAACATTGATCAGTTTATTCGAATTGAGGACGGAGAAGGAAAAGCGGTTCTAGATGGAGTGGAAACTCTAATCGAAGATGATTTTGCTGTGGTAATTCCAGCAGGAACAGAACATAACATCATCAATACTTCAGAAACAGAAGCGATGAAGCTTTACACAATTTACTCACCTCCAGAACACAAAGACGGAGTAGTTCACGAAACAAAGGAACAAGCTGAAGCCGATCACGATAATGACCATTTTGACGGAACAACAACAGAATAGTTTAAATACAACAATTGAAAATTTAGTTTTTTCAGTTGTTGTGCATTAAAGAACGATCGTCCCTTAATGCACAAGTGGTGTATAGTGTACAATAAACAATATAGCCATGGTTAAAATAAATAAAAAATTAAAAGGAATAAGGTTAGGAAAAAAGCAAAAAAAGATAGCCCTGTTACTTTGGGGTGGGGTTGCTTTGAGTTTGGCTGGAAGTTTAGGAAAACAATTTGAAATAGTAGATGAACTTTCTGATGAATGGAAAAATTTTGATAAAAGATTTCTAAAAAGATCGATAAAAGCTTTGTATGAGTCAAAAGTAATCAAAGAGAAAAAGAATAAAGATGGGACGGTGACAATTGTCTTATCTGATGAGGGTAAGAAAAAAGCGATTACTTATGATATAGATAATATGGAAATAGAGAAACCAAAAAAATGGGATAAAAAATGGAGATTTGTTCTTTTCGATGTCCCTGAAGAAAAAAAGTCGGTTAGAAAATCTTTGTGGAGCCATTTGAAGTCAATTGGTTTTTATGAATTTCAAAAAAGTGTTTTTGTTCATCCGTATGATTGTAAAAATCAGATAGATTATATTATTGAAACTTATGAAGCAAGGGAATTTGTTCGGTTTGTTATTGCTGATTCTGTAGATAATGAAGCTCATCTTAAGAGTTTTTTTAATTTAATTTCTGATGAAAAATAAACGTAATAAATATATGATATAAGTAGTATCAGTAGTGCTAGTAGTACTAGTAGTTTTGTGCATTAAGGAACTATCGTTCCTTAATGCACAAAAAGAATGTAATTTTATTTGTGATATAATATTTTCATTATGAATCTCGTTTGAGATTTTAGTTTTTTATTTTGTACGGGGATGATATATCGAGTATCATAATATTATTATCAATCTTAATTTTGAGATACGGAAATTTTTAATTTCCTATTTCTAACGAGATGAAACAATCTGAGGCGCTAGATATTTTAAAAATGGGGAATAATGTTTATTTAACTGGGGCTGCGGGATCAGGAAAGACTCACTTACTTAATCAATATATAAGTTTTCTTAAAGAAGAAGGTGTGAAAGTTGGAATAACCGCTTCAACTGGTATTGCTGCTACCCATATGGGTGGTGCAACCATTCATTCTTGGGCAGGGATTGGTATAAAGAATTATCTAGATGAATGGGATTTAGATGCTTTACTTCAAAAACAATATTTAGCTAAAAATTTTAAAAAGACAAAAGTTTTAATAATTGATGAAGTCTCTATGCTCGATCATCAACGTTTAGATATGGTGGATCGCGTCTGTCAGGGTTTTAAGCAAAATAATCTTCCTTTTGGTGGTATGCAAGTAATTCTTGCGGGAGATTTTTTTCAACTTCCACCAATTAATAAAAAATCTGAACAAATTTCTTTTGTGAATAAATCTAGTGTTTGGAATAATATGGATTTAAAAATTTGCTATCTCCAAGAACAGTATCGACAAGATGATAATGCTTTGGTTGAAATGTTAAATAATATTAGAAGAAATGATATTGGAGAAAAAGTTCTTGCACCACTTAGGACAAGGTATCGAAAAGAGATTGAAGGTGATATTTTACCGACTAAACTTTACACTCATAATGCTGATATTGATGATATTAATGAAGCAGAACTGGAAAAAATCGATGCAGAGTTAAAAGTTTTTGAAATGACTACCAAGGGTAGAAAAAAACTTGTTGAAACCCTAAAAAAATCTTGCTTAGCCCCAGAAGTCTTGCGGTTAAAAGTGGGTGCGGTGGTGATGTTTTTAAAAAATAATCATCAAAAAAAATATGTAAACGGAACACTTGGAAAAGTTATTGGATTTAATCGAGTTGGTTTTCCGGTTGTTAAAACTTATGCTGGTAGAACTATTGAGGTTGAACCAGATACTTGGACAATAGAAGAAGACGGAAAAATAAAAGCACAATTAAAACAAATTCCATTAAGACTTGCTTGGGCAATTACAATTCATAAAAGTCAGGGAATGAGTTTAGATGCGGCCGAAATCGATCTTTCAAAGTCTTTTGTTGAAGGAATGGGTTATGTTGCTCTTTCTCGAATTAAATCTTTTAATGGTTTACGATTGATGGGACTAAATAAAATTGCTCTAGAAGTAAATAAAGAGATTTTAGAATTAGACCAAGAACTTTTGGAAAATTCTGAAATTGTTGTTGATGAGTTGAGTAATTTGTCAGAAGAAGAAAAAAAGGAAAAACAACAAAAATATTTTTCAGAAATATTTCCAACAAAAGAAGAAAAGAAAAAAATGAAAGAAGCATCTTTAACAACTTACGAAAAAACCAAGAAATTGATTGATAAAAAAATGTCTATTGAAGAAATGGCAAAAGAAAGAAAAAAGACCCAAGGGACTATTATGAATCATCTAGAAAAGTTATCAGAAGGAAAGAAGAAACTTGATTTAAACTATCTAAAAAAAGAAATTGACAAGAAAAGGCTGGATAAAATATTGAAAGCTTTCAAAAAAACAAAAGATACAAAACTTACGCCTGTTAAGAAAATTTTGGGTGATGATTTTGATTATGATGAGATACGATTCGGGCGACTTTTTCTTGCTTAATTTATATGTTTGGGTTACTGTTTTTGTAGATTTAAATTTAATTTCACTAATAATGGAGGTATTTTGATGAAGATCATTAAATTGATACTAA
This sequence comes from uncultured Candidatus Saccharibacteria bacterium, assembly GCA_964449555.1. Classification (GTDB taxonomy): domain Bacteria; phylum Patescibacteriota; class Minisyncoccia; order Phycocordibacterales; family UBA12079; genus UBA12079. The sequence continues at coordinate 10,836 of CAYUZR010000002.1, read as the reverse complement.
AGATCTTAATGTTTTTAGCTTTTTGTTTAATTGTAGGCATTGGATCTCATGTTTTTTCTGCGCCTATGACTCCCGAGGATACTAATAATGGTTTTATGGCAATAACAGTACTTTGTTTAGTTCTTGTTTTTGGATTGTTATTCCTTATCGGGGAAAGAGAAGGGTAGGTTTAGAACAAAAAACTAACACAAAAGGAGGGTAGTAGAATGTCGTGCGGAAAAAAAGAAAAAGTATGTCGTTTTCTCAAATCTCTTCCTGAAATTGCTCAAAAAACAGAAAGAAACAAAAACAATAAGGTAAAGATTGGAGCAAGCAAATTACCTATTGAAGAGATTGGAGGGATTGGCCTGTTACATTGACTTCCTCGATGTACAGGAGAAACTGCTAGTATGATTTTAAAAAGATGTAAGGAATTTGCAGAGGATGCATATTTCGAGACATCCATGCTTAACACACCGGTTTTGGTGATACAGCTTTAGTTGTTACTCCCCGAACAGAGTAATCTGTTCGGGGTTTTTTAATAAAATTAAAATTATATATACTTTCTACTTTCTACTTTCTACTTTATACTATTTCTATGATAATAAAAAATATAGACGAACTTGCTACATCTAAATTAAAAAAAGATGCACTAAATATTTTGGAAGAAGGTTATGAGGCTATTGTGACTGGGCGACTTATTTCTTCACAAGTTTCTATAAAAGGTAATAATCTTTGTTTTGAAGATTATGATATTTGTTTAGATGATTTTGAGAATATTTATTTAATTGCTATTGGAAAATGTGCTGTTGCTTCAGCTGAGGTTTTTGAAGATTTGTTAGGTGATCGGATTACCGAAGGGATTGTTTTAGATGTTAAGCAGGGTAATTTAAAACATTTATTATCTGAGGTTGGTTCTCATCCATTACCTTCAGAAAAAAATATTTTCGTAACAAACTCTATTATAGATATCTTAAAAAAAGCAACAAAAAAAGATCTTATTCTAAATTTAATTTCAGGCGGAGGTTCTTCTCTGATGTGTGCTCCTTACAAAATTTCATGTGAAAATCAAAAGCAATTTGTTGATGAATTAATGGACAGAGGAGTAAATATTACAGAGTTGAATACGGTAAGAAAGCATATTTCTAAAATAAAAGGAGGTCAATTTGCAAAATTAGCTTATCCTTCAAAGGTAGTTTCGTTTATTTTGTCTGATGTTCCAGGCGATGATTTGTCAGTAATAGCTTCTGGGCCAACAGTAATGGATAATACAACAATTGATGACGCTAAAAAAATTCTTAAAAAATATAAAATGGAAGATTCAGCTAATTTGTTAGATGTGAAATTAATTGAAACTCCGAAAGAAAAAAAATACTTTGAAAAAGTCCAAAATATTTTAATAGGTTCAAATAAAGTTGCTTTAGAAGCGATGAAGAGAAAAGCAGAGGAGTTTGGATATAATACTTATATTGAAGATACTAAATTAGAAGGAGAAGCAAAGGTTCTGGGTAAACAATTGATTTCTAAAGAATATTTACCAGGAAGTTGTCATTTGTGGGGGGGTGAAACAACTGTTAGGGTTAAAAATATACATGGGGTTGGGGGAAGAAATCAGGAATTTGTGTTGGGAGCTTTATCAAGTATAAGGGATGGAATGGTTGTTATTGGCTCAGCTTCTGATGGTTGGGATAATAGTGATGTAGCTGGGGCAATTGCTGATTATAATTTGTATGCAAAAGTTTTGGATGAAAGAATTGATTTTGAAAAATATCTTGAAAACAATGATTCTTATAATTTCTTTAAACAAGTTGGAGGGCATATTGATACAGGAAGAACGGGGAGTAATGTGGCGGATTTTTACATCGTTCTGAAAGAATGATATAAAAATCTGTTAGTAAGTTTATAAGTTAGTATGTTAGTAAATAAAGAATTTTGACTAAAGTCAAAATTCTTTTTTTCTTCTGAAAATTCCCAGCTAGAAATTACAACTAAAATTTTATCTACATCCATAAAATTTTGTTAATTTTTTGTGTGATATAATTAAATAAATTTTTACAAATTTCAGATTTAAGATGTAAGATTTAGGGATTAAGAAAATTTTTTGCAAAGCAAAAAATTTTAAACAGATTCTTAAATCATAAATCATAAATCATAAATCTAAATAATTTATGACAAAACAAACAAAGAATGTATTCTGGTTCAATGAACTAACAAACAAAGATGTTCCTCTTGTTGGGGGAAAAAATGCTTCTCTAGGTGAGATGTATCAAAAACTAACCAAGAAAGGAGTAAATATTCCGAATGGTTTTGCTACTAGTTCACATGCTTATAATGAATTTCTTGAAGAAAGTGGTGCGAAAGAAAAGATTCGAAAAGTTTTAGCTGATTTAGATACTCACGATATTCGAAACTTGATGACTCGAGGTGCGAAAGTTCGTAGGATTATTATGCGAGCAAAATTTCCGAAACATTTAGGAGAGGAAATTGTTGAAGCTTATAAAAAATAATCTAAAAATTAAAAAGATACAAATGTAGATGTTGCTGTTCGTTCTTCTGCTACTGCTGAAGACTTGCCAGATGCTTCTTTTGCAGGTCAGCAGGAAACTTATCTAAATATTAAAGGAGAAAAGGTTTTGTTGGTTGCTGTTAAAAAGTGTATTGCATCTTTATTTACAAATCGAGCTATTTCTTATCGTGAAGATAAAGGTTTTGATCATTTTGATATTGCACTTTCTGTTGGTGTTCAAAAAATGGTTCGTGCAGATAAAGGATGCTCGGGTGTTATGTTTACTATTGATACGGAGTCCGGCTTCGAAAATGTTGTTTTAATTAATTCTATTTATGGACTGGGTGAAAATATTGTGCAAGGGAAGGTAACTCCTGATGAATTTTATTATTTCAAACCAACAGGGGCAATTATTTCAAAAACTGTCGCTGAAAAAGATATAAAAATGATTTACAACAGTGGTTTTGGTAAGCCGGTAAAAGATGTGCCTGTTGATGAAAAATATAGAAAAAAACAATCGATTACTGATGTACAGGCGAAAAAATTGGCTGAGTGGGGAATGGTTATCGAAAAACATTATAATCGACCGATGGATATAGAATGGGCTTTAGATGGTAAAGATAAAAAATTATATATCGTTCAGGCACGGCCAGAAACTGTTCAGAGTCAAAAAGATGCTAATTTTATTGAAGAATATAAATTAAAGGAAAATGGAAGTGTAATAATAGAAGGGCAATCTGTTGGGCAAAAAATTGGAGCAGGAAAGGTAAATCGAATAATGGATGTAAGTGATATTCTTCAGTTTAAGAAAGGCGAGGTGTTAGTAACAAGCATGACTGATCCGGATTGGGAGCCAATTATGAAGATTGCATCAGCAATTGTAACCGATAAAGGTGGACGTACTTGTCACGCTGCGATTGTTTCTCGTGAATTAGGAATTCCTTGTATTGTTGGAACGGAAAATGGTTCAGATAAAATTAAAACAGGAGATAAAGTGACAATTAATTGTTCAGAAGGAGAAAAAGGAAAAGTTCATAGAGGTTTGTTAGATTTCGAAATTAAGAAGACTAATATTGGTAAGTTAAAAAAATCTAAAACAAAAATAATGATGAATATTGGTGAGCCTGATTTAGCTTTTTCTAATTCATTTATTCCCAATGATGGGGTCGGTTTGGCTCGGCTTGAATTTATTATCAACAATACAATTAGAATTCACCCACTTGCTTTGATTAACTTCAATAAACAAGATCAAAAAACAAAAAGAAAAATTGAAAAGATAACAGGTGATTATAAAAACAAAAAAGAATTCTTCGTTAATGAATTAGCTGAGGGTGTTGGTAGAATTTGTGCTGCGTTTTATCCGAAACCAGTAATCGTTCGATTATCTGATTTTAAGACTAACGAATATGCAAACTTGATTGGGGGACAAGCCTATGAGCCAGAAGAGTCAAACCCAATGATTGGCTGGAGAGGTGCGAGCCGTTATTATTCAAAAGAGTTCAGGCCTGCTTTCGATTTAGAATGTGAAGCTTTGAAGAAAGTTCGTGAAGAAATGGGGCTAACTAACCTAAAAGTTCTTGTTCCTTTCTGTCGAACTGTTGAGGAGGGTAAGAAGGTTATTGATATTATGGCTAAAAACGGACTTAAAAAAGGTAAGGATGGATTGGAGGTATATGTAATGGCAGAAATTCCTTCAAATATTTTGTTAGCCGAAGAATTCGCGAAAGTGTTTGATGGATTTTCAGTAGGTTCAAATGATTTAACCCAGTTGGTTCTTGGAATTGACAGAGATGCTTCTGGAACTTTGGAAATTGAAGGTACTTCAAATGAAAATAATCCAGCTGTTATGAAGATGGTTGAAGAGCTTGTTAAAAAAGCTCGAAAAGCAAAATCAAAAGTTGGAATTTGTGGGCAAGCACCGAGTGATTATCCTGAATTTGTTAAATTCTTGGTTGGCTGTAAAATTGATTCAATTTCTTTGATTCCAGATACGGTGGTGAAAACTACTCTAGTAGTTAGTAAAGAAGAGAAATAATTCCAAAATTAGCGATCTTCGGTTTTGTTTTGATAAAAAATACGAGGGAGGCGTACCGGGTACCCCCCCCGAAGCGTAGCGAAGGTGTGCTACCCGGTACCCTACGAGTAATTTTTTACAAAACCAAACTGGATCTCATCCAATTTTGAAATTATTAAAAGATGGATTGTGAGAATAAATAAAAAATGAAAGATATTCAAATTTTTAAAATTAAAAATATCAGATTGTCATTAGCTTGGTATGATATTTGGGTTGGTTTATTTATAGATTCAGAAAAAAGAAAATTATATATTTGTCCTTTACCGTTTGTTTTATTTACAATTAAATACTAAATATGAATAAAATAACATCACTAAAAGCAAAAGAAATAAGAGACTCGAAAGGTCGGCCGACAGTTGAGGTTGAGGTTTGTTCTGGTGATGTTTGTGTTAGTGCATCTGTGCCTTCTGGGACAAGTGCTGGTTCTCGGGAAGTAAAACCTGTATCAGTAGAGCAGGCAATTAAAAATATAGATGAAATTATTGCACCAAAAATCAACGGCTCAGCTGTTGAGCCGTTGAAAATTGATAAGATTTTGCTTGAATTAGATGGTACACAAGATAAATCTAATTTAGGTGCTAATGCAATTTTAGGAGTTAGTTTGGCCGTAACTCGTTTGGGGGCAAAATTAGAAGAAAAACCTCTTTGGAAATATATAAATGAAATTTCGGGTGTTCAGGTCCAACCAAAACAGCCAAAATTATTTATGAATGTTATTAATGGGGGAGCTCACGGTGATTTCAGATCTCCTTTTCAAGAATATATTGTAGTTTGCGATGATTATGAAAGAGCAAAAGAGGTATTAAAAAAAATAGGAGAAATTATAAAAGAAAAATATGGAGAAGTTGAAATGGGAGATGAGGGGGGTTATTCCCCAAAAACCGAAACAATAGAAGAACCCTTCCAATTATTAAATAGTGTTATTTCTGACGATGAATTTATTGCAATTGATTCAGCTGCCTCCGAATTTTATAAAATTGCCAGTAACTTAGTTACTGGCAATTATGAGATTTTTGGTAGGGAGTATTCTTCTGATGAATTGGTGCAAGTTTATCTTGATTTAGTTGAGAAATATAATTTGCGAAGTATTGAAGACCCGTTTGATGAAAATGACTTAGATTCTTTTACAAAACTTGTTGAAATAACAAAAGCAAGAGAACTAGAAGTTTTAGTTGCGGGGGATGACCTTACAACAACAAATTCAGAAAGTATTTTGGATAATGCGACAAATAGGCGAGCCAATGCTGTGATAATCAAACCAAATCAAATCGGAACACTTACAGAAGTTTATAATGCCGTAAGATTAGCTCGTGGGGCTGGTTGGAAAATAATTTGCTCACATCGTTCTGGGGAAACAATGGATGATTTTATTGTTGATCTAGCTGTTGGAATTGGTGCTTATGGAATAAAAGCGGGATCACCGAGTCAAGATGTTAGGAGGGTGAAGTACGAGAGGTTACAAGAAATAGAAAAAGAGTTACAATTAAGTCATTAAAATAATTTTTTGTGCTATGAAAATAACTTATTTCTACGAAAAAGAATCAGAGCAAGAGTTTTTTACTAAAAATTTACCAGATTTTGATTTTGAATTTCTTGCGGGGGATATCCAAAATCATCCAGATCACAAAAACGAGGAAACAGAAATTCTGTCTGTTTTTGTGAACTCAGGAGTTGGTGCTGAAGAAATGGATCGATATCCAAATTTGAAGTTTATTGTTACTCGTTCAACAGGATTTAATCATATTGATTTAGAAGAAGCTGAAAAAAGAGGAATAAAGGTATCAAATGTGCCAACTTATGGCGAAAATACAGTAGCAGAATTTACTTTCGCCTTACTTTTAGCAATTTCTAGAAAAATTTACTCTTCATACGAAAGAATTCTAGAGACAGGTAGTTTTTCTCAAGAAGGACTAACTGGCTTTGATTTAAAAGGTAAAACAATTGGAATTATTGGTACAGGACATATTGGGAGATATGCAATAAAGATGGCAAAAGGTTTTGATATGAATGTAATTGCTTTTGATGTGAAAAAAGATGAAGAATTTGCCCAAGGGACTGGTTTTAAATACGTTGAATTTGATGAGTTGTTACAAGAATCTGATATTATTTCTCTTCATGTTCCGCTTAACCCACACACAGAACATTTGATCAATAAAGAAAATATTTCAAAAATGAAAAAAGGATCATATCTAATCAACACTGCCAGAGGGGAAGTTGTTGAAACAGAAGCTATTGTTGAAGCTCTTGAAAAGGGGATTCTGGCTGGAGCTGGCCTTGATGTTTTGGAAGAAGAATCTTTTATGGGGCATGAAGTTGATTTATTATCAGAAGAACACCCAAATCCAGAAGCACTCAAAACAGTCTTATCTAATCAATATTTAATTGATCATCCTAATGTAATAATTGCTCCACATAACGCTTTTAATACAAAAGAAGCGATCGAGAGGATTTTTAAAACAACAGTTGAGAATATAAAAGCGTTTAAAGGGGGTGAGCAGATTAACGTTGTAGAAATGAAATAATGTTAAAACAAACAACTTATCTATTTTTGCTTTTGTTTGTAGCACTAATGTTAGTGTTTGTTCTTTGGGATGCTCCTGTCGAATATATAACCCAATTTGTTTCAGATAATTCAGTTGTTTCTGTTTTGGCTTTTGTATTTTTAATGGCAATTTCCACAATTTTTGCCCCAATTACTGTTATCCCAATGGTGCCATTTGTAGCTTTGTTACTTGGGCCATTTAATACAGCAATTTATTCTGTTATTGGTTGGACAATTGGTTCTGTGGTTGCTTTTTGGATCTCCCGAAATGTTGGACGACCAATTTTGGTGAAATTAGTTCCAGAAGATCAAATTGTAAAATATCATAATTATATCCCAAGAGATATTAGTTTTTGGTGGATCGTGTTTTTGAGAATGGTTATACCGGTTGATATTTTAGGTTATCTAATTGGGCTTTTGACAGAAGTAAAAATAGGAAAGTATTTTCTAGCCACACTAATTGGAGTTATGCCATTTTCTTTTATTTTTGCTTATGGTTATGATCTTATTCTTCTAAAAAACAAAACTCTAACCGTTTTAGTTTTTGTTTTTGCGGTGGCAGTGATTATAATCAATTATTTTTTCTACAAAAACGGCAAAAAACATAAAGAAGACAGTGATAATGAATTGGTAGAGTAGTCCTTGCTTTTCGTCTCAAATAATGAATAATGAGTTCAGTTTTTAGAAATTAGATAATTAGAAATTTAATCGAAATTCGAAACTAGAAATTCGAAATTTAAAATTTTCTATAAAAATTTTCATGTTTATAGATGAACTAAAAATTTATGCCAAAGCCGGTGATGGTGGTAACGGAGTTGTTAAATGGAAGTCGGAAAAAGGGAAGCCTAAAATGGGTCCTGGTGGTGGCAATGGCGGAAATGGCGGAGATGTTTATGTCCGGGCTGTTCGGGATGCTAATATACTTTCAAAATATATTCGTAAGAAAGAATTTTATGCTGAAGATGGAGGTATTGGTATGAAAGATAGTATGGAAGGAAAAAATGGTGAAAATTTTTTTATTGATTTGCCGACTGGTTCTGTTATAAGAAATTTAGAAAACGAAGAAGTTTTTGAACTGTTGGAAGAAAGTCAAGAAATTTTAATTTTAAAAGGAGGAAGGGGTGGATTAGGAAACGAACATTTTAAATCTTCAACAAATACAACTCCAGAAGAATGGACTTCTGGCAAAGAAGGTAAAGAGGGAAATTTTTTTATTGAACTTCAATTAATTGCTGATGTTGGTTTAATTGGCTTACCTAGTGCAGGAAAATCATCTCTTTTAAATGAGTTAACCAAAGCTGATGCAAGGGTTGGTGCTTATCCGTTTACTACTCTTGAGCCAAATTTAGGTGAATTTTACGGATACATCCTAGCCGATATTCCCGGACTTATTGAGGGAGCATCAGACGGAAAAGGTTTGGGTCATAAATTTTTAAGACATATTGCTCGAACCAAAACACTTTTACATTGTATTTCGTTTGAGAGCGAAGATGTTGTTCGAGATTACAAAACTATTAGGGCTGAACTTGAAAAACATGATAAATATTTGTTAAATAAAAAAGAAGTGATTGTTTTAACAAAAAGCGATCTTGTTGATGAAAAAACGATCGAAACAACAAAACAGGAGATTGCAAGTATTAACTCAGATATTCTCATTACATCTATTATTGATGAGGATTCGATTAAAGCATTAAGTGATTACTTAACTGACTTCTTAAAGTCTTAGTGATATAATTCAAAGTATTATGGGTACATACAAACCTACAATTGGATTGGAAATTCATGCTGAGTTGAAGACAAACACAAAGATGTTTTGTGACTCGAAGAATGATCCAGACGAAACTAAACCGAATATAAACATTTGTCCTGTGTGTATGGCACATCCAGGGACTTTGCCTGTGATAAATAAGGAATCAGTTAAATCTGTTTTAAAAGTAGGGGATGCTTAGAATGGTGAATTGGCGGATTTTACAGAATTTGATCGAAAAAATTATTTTTATCCTGATATCCCAAAAGGTTATCAAATAAGTCAATATAAGTATCCATTAGTTTCTGGTGGAGAATTGGCGGGAGTAAAAATTACTCGTGTTCATTTAGAAGAAGATACAGCTAAATCTACACACGACGATGCAGGGCATTCATTGGTTGATTTTAACCGCGCGGGTATTCCATTAATGGAATTGGTTACAGAACCGGTGGTTGAAAACGCAGAGCAGGCAGGAAAATTTGCCAGAGAACTACAATTACTTTTACGATATTTAGGTGTCGGTGACGCAAATATGGAGAAAGGAGAAATGCGAATTGAAGCAAATATTTCAGTGAGTGATAACGATGAGTTTGGTACGAAAGTAGAAGTAAAAAATCTAAACTCTTTTAAGGTGGTTGAGAAGGCAATTGATTATGAAATCAAGAGACAAATAAAAGTTATAGAAGAGGGTGGAGAAATTGTTCAGGAAACGAGAGGTTGGGATGAAAACAAACAAGAAACATTTTCACAAAGATTAAAAGAAGGTTCAGAAGACTATCGATATTTTCCTGATCCAGATTTACCAAAATTAAAATTAAGTGAAATTCCTGAATTTGATAAAAAAGTTTTGGAGAATGAATTACCTGAATTACCTTGGGAAAAAAGACAGCGATATATTGATAGTTATGGGATAAAAGACGAGGATGTCGAACATTATGTAACAAATAAGTTGTATGATTCTTTATTTGAAAAGGTAGCCGAAGAACTAAAAGATAAAGATTTAATTAAATTAGCTTCAAATTATATAACCTCAGATTTAGTTGGTTTAAAAAAAAATGACGAAAGAGAAGGTTTGGGTGGGGTGAATGAAAATAATTTTGTTGAACTTGTGAAATTAATTGGAGAAGACAAATTATCTTCTCGGGGAGCAAAAGATAGTCTAAAAATAATATTCGAAAATGGGGGGAATGCCTTAGAAATAGCAGAAAAAAATAATTTTATTCAAACAAGTGACAAAGAAGCTTTGAAAGAGATTATTACAAAGGTGATAGAAAATAATTCAGAGGTTGTCGAAGAATATAAAAGCGGAAAAGAAGCAGTTATGGGATTTTTGATAGGGCAGGCGATGAAGGAGGCAAAAGGCTCAGCTAATCCGAAGATGCTGGGGGAGATATTGAAAGAAGCATTGAAAAAGTAATTAGTTGGGGGTGAATCAAGAATCAAGAATCAAGAATTGTGAATCAAGAAAACAAGCCTAGGCTTCACCCAAGCTTGTTTAAATTACTGGATTGCCACGAAAAAACATCAAATTTTAACGGGTCATTTTATGACCCGTTAAAATTTGATGTTTTTTCTCGCAATGACGAATAAGAAAAACAGCTTAACAAAGCCATCGCCAACGGTTTATGTGTGAGCCGTTGACTAAATTTGATCGTTATGTATATTGATAGTGCAATTTGTTTTTTGGAAAAAAATTTTGCGTTTAGCAAATGCCAAGGTTCGAAAAAAGAAGGAGAAAAACGATGGCTAAAAACATCGGCGTAGATGCGGCCGTACTGGCTGGTCTACAAAAAGACATGATGTCAAAGTTGTTAGGCGGTAATATGACTGTCGAGCAAATTAAGTGGTTTCAGAACCAATCAAAAGAAACCCGTGAAGGTTTGGTTCAGGGCAATCTTGTTGTTTCGAAGCGGCCTCAAAATAAGTATCTCCTCCGTCTCTACGAAGACAAAGAAATTTTGGTTGGAGCCACGACTGGTGAGGAAACT
>CAYUZR010000001.1:9552-38632 GCA_964449555.1 uncultured Candidatus Saccharibacteria bacterium | reverse complement strand
GGAAAATTCAATATTTATAATATGCTAGCAGCAGCTACTTTTGCCAAAAGCCAAAGTATCGGAACAAATACAATTAAAAAAGCATTTGAAAATTTTAAAGGTATTAGAGGTCGAGTTGAAAAAATAGAAGAAGGACAAGATTTTACAATAGTAGTTGACTATGCCCATACAGCCGATTCGTTAGAAAAACTTTATCAAGCTTTTCCAAATACAAAAAGAATTTGTGTTCTTGGTAATACTGGTGGAGGTAGAGATAAATGGAAAAGACCCGAAATGGGAGCTGTCGCTGATAAATATTGTTCACATATAATTCTTACAAATGAAGATCCTTATGATGAAAATCCTAAAAAAATTATTGAAGATATGATTGAAGGAATTAAAAATCATAACCACGAGATTATTATGGACAGACGAGAAGCTATCAACAAAGCATTGCAGGTTGCAAACACAGGTGATACAGTTTTAATAACCGGAAAAGGAACAGATCCTTATATAATGGGTCCAAATAATACAAAATTGGAATGGGACGATGCAACAGTGGTAAGAGAAGAGTTAGACAAAATAAATAAAAAGAAAACAAAGTAAGATGGTAATTAATTTAAACAAGCTAATAGCTGGAAGCCTATAGCTAATAGTGAAAAATTATGAGAAATTTTAAAAAATTGATTGTCTGGCAAAAAGGAATGCTTCTAACTCAGAAAGTTTATTTACTCACCGAAAAATTACCAAGTGATGAAAAATTTGGGCTAAAAAGTCAATCAAGAAGATGTGCTGTCTCTATTCCTTCAAATATTGCTGAAGGTGCGAAAAGAAGTACCGATAAAGATTTCAGAAATTTTATAAATGTTGCCTCAGGTTCGTCTGCGGAATTGGAAACACAACTCATACTAATCAAACAAATGTATAAACTACAAGATAAAGAAATTGATTCACTATTATTAGAGATACAGAAAATGCTTGAGTCTTTAATTAAAAAACTATAGGCTATTAGCTACATGCTATAAGCTTTAAATATCATGTCAGGATTTCAATTATTAAAATATTTTATACTAATTTTAGTGGGACTATGGCTAGTCTGGTTTTTAACCGGTGGTGTCAATAGACAAATATCTCAAGAAGGAGCTTTTATTGAACAACCAGAAACACCAGAAAATTCATGGAAAACCTACAACAAAAATCTTTCTTCTTTCAATATTTTTTCTCAAGACCAAGATAAACAACAAACTGAAATACGAAAAGATTTAGAAAGAGCTCAAGAAATTGTCGGTGTTTCTGCATACAAAGACAAAATAATTTTGAAAAAAGGAAGTGCAACTAGCCAAGATCCTAATAGAGAATATCTAATTATAGAACTTGTAGGAACAAGTAAAGATAAAGTAAGTATGGAAGGATGGAGGCTTCAGTCTGTTATGACTGGAAAAAGTATGGCCATCCCCGAAGCATCTTATTTACCTCATACATCGACAGTCAATTCAAAAAGAGTTATTTTTGCATCTTCGGGCGATAGATTTTACATAACAACAGGCAGGTCTCCAATCGGAACTTCTTTTCGAACAAATCTTTGTACAGGATATTTAGAACAATTTCAAAACTTTTATCCTTATCTTAAAAAAGAATGCCCTGTTCCAGAAGATGAAGACGACTTCATCACAATCGGACCAAATGCACTCAATGATGATTGTATAGATTATGTAGAAAGATTAAGAACCTGTGAAATAAATACAAAAACACTACCATTAGATATGCAACACGAATGTCAAGTTTACATAAATAACGAAATTAATTACAACGCCTGTGTATCAAAACACAAAAACAAACCAGGGTTTTATCGACAAGAATGGAGAATTTTCCTAAACAGAGAAGAAGAGATGTGGAAACAAAAAAGAGAAACGATTAAATTAATGGATGCTGAAGGGAATCTTATTGATATCTTAACTTACTAAAAATAAAAACAACTAATTTTCGTTACCTGGTAACCTGTCTGTATTGACCTAGTTACCGGGTAACCCAAGAAAATTCGTTGTTTTTATTTTTAGTAAGTTAATTTTCAATTCTCAATTCTCAATTTTCAAACAGTGATTTAGTTCTTATGATTTAAACCCCCAAGACTCTAAACAACACTATTCCAACACTCACTGATATATTAAGCGATTCCTTCTCCCCCACCATTGGAATTTCAATTATTTTATCTACTTTTTTTAATATCTCTTTTGAAAGACCTTCGACTTCATTTCCAAAAACAAGTGTTGTTGATTTGGTTATTTTAAAAGTTTTATAGTCAATTGACTTTGTGTCTTGTTCTACCGCAACAATTTGTATATTGTCTTTTTTTAGTTCTTCAATTAAATCATTTAAATTTTTCCGATATTCCCAATCAACGGTTTTTTCTGCACCCAAGGATACCTTTGCCACATCTTTTCTTTGACGCCCAAATCTATCTTCTGGTGTTGGAGTATATCCAGTTAAAAAAATCTTATTCACCCCACAAGCATCCGCTGTCCTAAAAATAGCCCCGACGTTATAAACCGAGCGAATATCGGGAAGAATTATATAGACTTTTGGTTTCTTTCTCATTCTCATCACATTAACACAGATTTACTAGCAAAAAAACTAATTTTATGATTTAATAACAAACAGATACATAGGCTGAGTAAATTACTTAAAAACAGAACATAAGGAGAGCAAATGGGACAATTAACCAATCTAGATCCTGTTGAAATGTCCGGTTTTAATAAGATGTTTGGTGTCTGCGACTGGTGGAAACCAAACGGAAAAAGTAACTTTTACGGAATCATGGGTTCTGTTAAAAAAAGCAGGCCTAAGCACCAGAAAGATCCAGACAAAGTTTTTTCTTTAAGAAAAACTCTGGCCAAAAAATTTGGAGATAAAATAAGATATGTTAGGATTCTTCCAACTCCTGAAATATTAAGAAGAAAAGGTATCGTTGCAACAATCTCATATAAGAAAAAACAGGTTGTTGTGGGAGTTGCCGGTAAAATAGAAAAAGGTTTTTGGGCAGATATAGAAGTCTGCTATGAAGATCTTAAAATTCCAAGGCTTTCTCATCAAATATACGAATGCTTTTGCCGAAAACTAGGTAAAAGACGAAAAAGATACTACGCAAACAGACCTATCTATCTAAGAAAAAACTGAGGTCTTAAAAATAATAGTGCGATCAGCCGAGCTGATTGCACTTTTTTATTCAATCATTTTGACTTTTGATTTTTGATATTTGATTTATAATGTAACTATGTTAAACACATTCCCAGAATTATTGAATTTTAGTTTTTTTGCAATAACATTACTGCGAATTACCGCTGGGTTGATTTTTGTGTATTTTGGTTACTTGAAATTAACCAAAGATAAAGAAGTTAAGATTAATTTTTTTAACACTATTGGTTTTAAACCTGCAATTTTTTGGTTGTATTTGATTGCTGTTGTTGAAATTGTAGTTGGATTAATGATTACGGTTGGTTTCTTAACTCAAATCGCATCAATAATTGCTTCGTTAATAATGTTTGCATCGGTTATAATAAAAATTATTAAGCCATCCTCCCTACCTAATACTACTGATTTTTATATTCTCTTTTTTGTTGTTTTTCTGTCTTTAATATTAACAGGCGCCGGAGCTTTTGCTTTTGATTTACCGTTGTAATTAATTAGTAAGCAATGTTTTTATTGGACTTTTTGTCCTTTTTTTGTTATATTTTGTTTCGTTGAAATTTTAAATATCCGCCCGTAGCTCAGTCGGTAAAGATGAGAAGCGTTGGAGCTTCGAATGACTTTTAAGTTTCTTAAAAGACTGCCATCGAGTCGGATTACAATTTGATAATTAAATAATAAACAACATCCGCCCGTAGCTCAGTCGGTAGAGCAGCAGCCTTTTAAGCTGACGGTCGTAGGTTCGAATCCTACCGGGCGGACAAAAACAAAAACCTAAATGCTATGCATTTAGGTTTTATGTTTTTGTAGCGTCCGGTAGGATTCGAACGGCGTAAGGCGGTATACAAGATAAATTTTTTGCAGCGTAGCGAAGAAAAATTTAGACTTGTCGCCGCGCCGCGTCCAGTAGTACTTACTATTTTTGAGTCCGTAGGACGAAAAAAATAGTTAGTAACTGCGGGACGAATCCTACATCTATTTAGGCGGACAAAAATAATAATCCCAAAGCATTAGCTTTGGGATTAAGGTGTTACAATATTATTTTCTTTTTGGAACCAGATACTCAACAAAATTACACTTATCGTTATCACAAGCTCGATACTTTGTGAATAATATCTTACACTGATAAAGTTTTTTAGCTCTACATAACGGACACATTCTTTGTATGACACGAATATTTCTAACAAAACCAATTAGCCTAAGTATTCGCGGAGGTCTGTGAGGTTTGCCAACATTTTCAGATATCCAAGTCGCATAACCATCACCAGAGAAACCCTTACTATGTCTTGTTGATTTTTGTACTGAAATCCAAGTTTCGTTAGCCCTTTTATTCTCACTCCTTTTTCTTCTAGACATAACATTCTCCTTTACTTTTTTGATTGTGATTTCTTAACAAAGCTTAACATAAAAATATAAATACCAAAACCACTAAAATCATATTATAAAATTTTATATTGAGAAAACTCAAAATTAAGAACTCAAAACAAATCTTTCCATCTCAACATCAAACTCACACAACCCTCTTCTTGTATCATGATAAATTGAAACTAATTTTGAAGATAATTTTTCCAATTCGCCATCATCAAAATTTTTAGAAAATCGTAGTGATTTATTAAAAACAAACGGCTTGAGACCAGATTCTTGAGCTGTTTTTGTTTTTTGAGCAATCAACATACTTCGCAACTGCCAATTTAGGATCCCATGAATTTCTTCATCGGGAATATTTCTCATTTTTGCTTTTTGATACAACACCCATAGATTTTTTTTGTCTTTTTTACCAAAAGCATCAGCTAGGTTAAAAATATTAAACTCACCTAAATCTAATTCACTGCCACCTATAACACCAAATTTTCTGCCTGAACTTTTTTCCGATAATTCAAGTTCTTGAACTTTTTGAGCAATTTTTTCAACTTTTTTCAAAACTGGCTTCGTAATCTTCTCCTCAATAAAGACAAAAATATTATCTGACTCACCAATTTCTTTCAATCGATCTACCACAAAATCTCTGGTTTTTGTATTTTCTAAAAGACCATCCATTTGCACAATATATTTTTGTTCAAAAAGCCCCTGCCCTTCAACAAGTTCATCTAATTGATTTTCGGTAAAACTAGAAGAGTCCAACTTAAAAAAACTTGCATCTGGCTTTTTCTTCAACAAAGAATCAATAAGTGAATGTAGTTTTTTACGAGATTTTTTGAAATCAGAACCGTGTAAAAGATATAACATATCTTTTAGTATATAGTATTCAGTATTCAGTATCTAGTATTTTCTTGCAAAAAGTTTTTGGTTTTGGTATGTTGTTTATGGAATTTTCATAAGTATACAACAAACAAAAACAAGATTAGGAGAAAAGATGAAAGAAAAAGTACGAAGACGAAAAGAAATAGAAATTCAACCAAAGAAAAAAAGTGTTGTTATGTCGACAGATTATGACGAAATAGCACTGGTTATTGCAAAAGATAATCTTGTCACTGTTCATCAAATGGACAAAAGAAATATTACTTTAGGAAGAAGAGAGGCTGAAGCTATAAATCCAGGTAATAGCTTCTTCATAGTAAACACTACCGATGACCACCCTTCAAAAGTAAAAATTTTGTGGGTAAAAATTTAAAAAACCCTCAACAAACCCTATCGACTAGTTCGATAGGGTGTTTTCTAACTTAAACAGCTTATTAAAAACATTTGACATTTGACTGGTGACATTTAACAAAAATTAAACTGCTCACCGATGAGCTGTTTAGGTGGCTTTGTTGAGCCATTTTTTTGATGTGTGAAAAACGGCTTTGTTAAGCGATTTAAACGGCTCACATAGTGAGCCGTTTAAATCGCTTAACAAAGCCGTTTTTGAGATACTAAATTTTGAAATTCTATTTCAAAGAATCCCAATCCTTACCACTTTTTGCATCAACTTCAAACTTAATTCCCTTTGCATCTTCCGGTAAAATCACTTCTTCCATTATTTTTTCAATTTCAGGAGCAACTTTATCAACCAAACCTTCCCGAATCTCAAATATCAATTCATCATGTACTTGCAACAACATAAACACACTCTCTAGTAAGCCTTGCTTACCGAGATATTCGTCAATTTTACCCATTGCAATTTTTATCATATCAGCAGACGTCCCTTGAATTGGTGCGTTGATCGCCATTCTTTCTGCCATTGCGCGCACAAAAGGAACTTTTGAATTTATTCCTTCAAAATATCTTCGACGACCAAAAAAAGTTTCTGTATATCCTAATTCTTTTGTGTCAGCTTTCACCCCATCAATATACTCCGCCAACTGAGGAAATTCTTCAAAATATTTATTATAAAAAGTTTGTGCTTCTGCTCTTTTTACATCTTCACCCAAAGCTTTTCTTAAAGAGTTAACCCCCATTCCATATAAAATTCCAAAATTAATAATCTTTGCCCTTCGCCTCATCTCCCTATCTACCTCACCAAAAGAAACATCAAAAACTTCCGATGCAACAGTCGTATGAATATCACGACCCTCTTGAAAAGTATTAATCATTTTTTCATCACCAGACAAAAGTGCTGCTAATCGCAACTCAATCTGAGAATAATCAAAAGCAACCAACTTAAATCCTTTTTCCGCCACAAAAGCTCCACGAATAGCTCGACCCAAATCAGTTTTGATTGGAATATTTTGTAAATTAGGATCTTGCGAAGCCATTCTACCCGTCACAGTCCCTGCCTGCAGAAAGGTTGTATGTAATCGCCCATCCTTGCTAACCATTTCTGGGATGTTATCAATGTAGGTTGAGAGAAGTTTTTGAAATTCTCTATATTTCAAAATTTTATCTACAATTGGATAATCTGGTCTTAATTTTTCAAGTACAGAAATATTTGTAGATTTTGCCCCTGTTGAAGTTTTTTTGTGATTTTTCAAAACAATTTCCATTTTTTCGAACAACATTTCACCAACCTGTTTAGGTGAATTTATATTAAACTCCTCACCTGAAATTTTCCAAATTTTAGCTTGGAGTTTATCTAACTCTTTATGATATTTTTTAGATAACTTTTCTAAATATTTTTTATCAATCTTTATACCCTTTTTATTCATCTTTTTCACCACAGAAACAATCGGTAATTCTATTTCAGTCAAAACTTTTTCTAAATTCTTTGTTTTAATTTCTCCCCAAATCTTTTTCTTAGCAACTTCTAAATCATCAGTATTGGCATAATTTAAAATGTCTTCTTGAGTTGGGTTAGTTGTATTTGAATTAGCCAACCATAAAGCAATCGCTACTTTCTCAATCTCTTTCTCGTCATAGTTCGGAGCTTTGGGTTTCAAATCAAGTTCTTTTGTTTTTTCTTCTTTTGGTGTAATTCCAAAAATTTCTTTCATCTTTTGAACAAGCGAACGAAAACCTAAATCCATCAAAAGAGTACTAATTTTTTCAAAATTAGCATTTTCTTTCCAATCACCTTTTGGAATCTCAAACTCAACTGGCACATCTCGCCGAATCGTAGCCAACTCTTTTGAAAACAAAGCATTATCTTTCCCCTCTTTCAGTAGACCTACTATTCTTGGCTTAATCCCTTCTTTTTCAAATTTTTCCTCACCTTTCTTAACTTCAAGTTTTTTATAAATTTCTTCAATAGAACCAAATTTTTGAATTAGATTTGTTGCCGTTTTGTCCCCTATCCCCGCAATCCCTTTAATATTATCGGACGGATCACCTCTCAAACCCTTATAGTCAGGAATAAGATTTGAACCAAATCCCATTTTTTCTATAACAGCTTTTTCATCATATAAAATAGTTGTTTTAATTCCTTTTTTGGGCATATAAATCTGAACTTTTTTATTATTAACAAGTTGAAGAGTATCCATATCCCCAGAAGCAATCACAATATCTGTTTTTTTATTTTTTGTTTGTTCAACAATTGTTCCTAAAAGGTCATCAGCCTCAAATCCAGCTTTTTCATAAACAGGAATGCTAAAAGCTTTCATAATATCTTTAGATCGAATAATCTGATGAACTAACTCTTCATCGGTATCTTTTCTTCCCGCTTTATAATCTTCATAAATTTCTTTTCTAAAAGTTGTGTCCGGCAAATCGTAACAAGCTACCATATAATCTGGTTTTAAATCTTCTATAATTTTTGTAATCATCAAAATAGTTCCATATAAAGCCCCTGTTGGTTCACCTTTCGAAGAAGTAAAGTCTGGTAAAGCGTGATAAGCACGGTGCAAGATAGCGTGAGCATCAAGAAGAACTATTTTTTTGTTTTGTTTTTTTGACATATTTAAAATTTAGAAAGAGACCTCTCTTTTATTTTCATCAATAAATTCAAAATTAATTTTTATTGTATCTTTTGGTAAAATATCGACAATTTTCTCTGGCCATTCAATTAAAATTATATTTTCAGAATCAGATGAAATTCTATCCCAACCCAAATCCTTCATTTCTTCCCCGCTACCTAAACGATATGCATCAATATGAATAATGTGCTCAAACTTATAAGCCTTGCTTATAAGTTTATATATTTTTTCAATTACAAAAGTTGGACTAGTAACAATCTGTTTTACCCCAAAAGCTTTCACAAAAAATTGAGCAAAAGTAGTTTTTCCAGAACCTAAATCCCCTCTTAACTCTAAAATAACCGCCCTCCCAGTGCCCGGAGCACTGGAAATTTTTTCTGCAACTGATTTAGCAAATTTTTCCATTTCTTTTAAATTTTTTAAAGTTTTTCTCATATTTTCATTTTAACACAAAAACCTTTTATGTTATTATTAATTTAAGTAAATAGATAAAATTATGATTAAATTTGACGAAGAAAAACAAGAAAAAAAAGTTGAGCTTTTACACCAAAAAGAAGAAGAAGAGCTTGTAAAAATCTTATCTGCAAAATATGGAATTAAATATGCTAACTTGTTAACTGTGTCTCTAAATGTAAATGCCCTAAGAGCAATTTCTAGAAGAAAAGCAGAAGAAGCTGGTATTGCTCCTTTTGATATATTAGATAAAAAAGTGAAAATAGGAATTATTTCACCCAACAACCCAGTCACAAAAAAAGCGATTGAAGATATGGAGAAAGAAGATTATAAAGTGGAGCCTTTTATGGTTTCAAAACAAAGTGCAAAAAAAGTTTGGGATAGATATAAAGACCTTTCTTTTTCTATAAAAACAGAAGAAGGTCTTCTGACTGTTTCAGAAAAAACTATTGCTAAAATTACAAAGGAAACCAAAGAAATCGCTGATATTCAAAAAATAATAAAAGAAACATCAGATATTAAGACATCTAGTAAAATATCTCAACTTTTTGATATTATTGTTACTGGAGCACTTGCTTTAGACTCTTCTGATATTCATATAGAGCCAGAAGAAGATTTCACCAGAATTAGATATCGAATGGATGGAATATTAACTAATATTATTGAAATCAATACAAGAACATTTGAACTCCTACTATCTCGAGCAAAACTTATTTCAGGATTGAAATTAAATATTAAAAAAAATGCCCAAGACGGGAGATTTAGTATCAAATTAAAAGATACCGAAATTGAAGTCAGAGTTTCAACTATGCCTGGAGCTTACGGAGAATCTGTTGTTATGCGTCTTCTTAATCCAGACTCTATTTCTGTTCCAATTGAAGAGTTAGGTATCGAACCAAATCTTCTTAAAATAATAGAAGAAGAAATTTCTAGACCAAACGGAATGATTTTAAACACAGGTCCAACAGGTTCAGGAAAGACAACTACTTTATATGCTTTTTTAAATAAAGTCTATACACCTGAAATTAAGATAATTACTATTGAAGACCCTATTGAATATCATATTAAAGGTATTACACAAACACAGACCAATCCTAAAAAAGATTATACCTTTGCCAAAGGTCTAAAATCTGCTCTACGACAAGACCCCGATGTGATTATGGTAGGTGAGATTAGAGATTCGGAAACAGCTGAAATTGCTATTCACTCTGCCTTAACAGGCCACCTTGTTCTATCAACTTTGCACACCAACACAGCAGCTGGAGCATTTCCTCGTTTTTCTGGACTTGGAATGAGTCCTGAAATTTTAGGTTCTGCCGTAAACTTAGCAATGGCACAAAGATTAGTTAGAAAATTATGTAATACATGTAAAAAAGAGGTGGAGATACCTTCAGAAGAAAAAATTATGATTGATACTATTGTGGATGGAATTATTGATAAAGAAAAATATGAGATAAGTACCAGTGGTAAAAAATATGAATCTGTCGGATGTAAAGATTGTAGTGGAATAGGATACAAAGGTAGAATTGCTGTCTGTGAAGCTATTCTAGTTGATGAAGAAATCGAAAAACTTATCCGAACAGCTCCAGGAGAAAGAGAAGTTCGAGAGGCCGCCCGCCCACAAGGAATCATGAATTTAAAAGAAGATGGAATTGTAAAAGTTCTCAATGGAGTTACTTCTCTCGACGAATTAAAAAGGGTAATTGACCTAGATGAGTAAAAGTAGGTAAAACAACTTTAGGAAACAAAAAAAGACCTTATTCAAGTCTTGCCTAAGACATCTTTATGCTATTATCAAACCATAATAAAAACAATGGATAAAAAGAAAAACTCATAGATCTCTAAATAAAACTTTTTATGAAAAATCTTTCTAAGGAATAGTTATTTTAATAAATTAAAATAACTAACATTTCAGGATTCTATCTTAAAGATAAAAGCCAAAATGTCCTCGAAAGAAACCTCGATTTATTTAGAGATCTATGAGTTTTTTAAGAACACAGCAATCGTAGCACAAACATAAATATATGTCAAGCAAATCTAACAATTCATCATCAAATGGAGATAATCTTTTTTTAGATAACGCTCTGCGTCCATCAGAGTGGGGAGAATATATTGGACAACAACAAATTAAAGATAATTTACATATTCTATTAACAGCTGCTAAGGAAAGAGGTCATCAACCAGAACATATTTTGTTTTACGGACCACCTGGACTCGGGAAGACCACGCTCGCCCACCTCATATCTAAAGAAATTGGAGGTCAGATGAAAATAACTTCTGGACCAGCTATTGAAAAAGTTGGAGATCTTGCCTCAATCCTAACCAACCTATCCGCTGGGGATATCCTGTTTGTTGACGAAATACATAGACTAAATAAAACTATCGAAGAAGTTCTTTACCCAGCAATGGAATCTGGAACACTTGATATTATTATAGGAAAAGGACCATCAGCTAGGACAATTCAATTAGAATTACCTCCTTTCACATTAATTTCAGCAACAACACGAATTGCACTATTATCTTCTCCTTTAAGATCTCGTTTTTCCGGAGGAACTTTCAGATTAGAGTTTTATAAAGACGAAGAAATCGCTAAAATTTTAAAAAGATCTGCGGAAATTTTAAATGTTAAACTAGATGATAAAACAGCACTTGAAATAGCAAGAAGAAGTCGTTTTACTCCAAGGACAGCAAACTTTTTACTAAAAAGATGTCGAGATTTTGCTCAAGTCAATAAAAACAAGCTTGATAAAAATACCGTTGATAAAACTCTATTATTATTAGGAATTGATGAATTAGGTCTAAACGAATCAGACAGAAAACTATTAAAAGCAATTATCAAAAAATTTAAAGGAGGGCCTGTTGGTTTAAATACACTCGCTGCCGCCCTTTCAGAAGAACAAGCAACTATTGAAGAAGTGAATGAACCTTACTTAATTCAAATGGGTCTTTTGGAAAGAACGCCGAGAGGACGAATTGTTACTGAGAAAGGATATGAGCATCTGAACGTAGCTTATCCAAAGGATAAGATTTAGGATTTAAGAAAACCCTTGGTTCGCAAACAAACCAAGGGTTTTTATGTTTTCTACATTTGATATTTAAAATAATCAACAATTAAAGCCAGAAAAAACACAGCGGGTAAAAGTACAAACAAAACAAAAGAAATGATGGCATAAAAAACAATATTAAAGTATTTTCTGTGGTAATCAAAAGGAAGACCCTTTCCTCTTGATAAAGAATATTTTTTTTCCTTAAACAAATCGCTAAGACCAGAAAAAACAAAGAAGAGCCATGTAGAGAAAATAAGAAAAGATAAACCACCACACAAAAACATATTTTCTACCAAATAGTCTATATAATCCAAAATCAACCTCCTTTTTGTTTAGATTGAACATACAAAAACCTCTTCCATTACCAACATTACCTTAAACAAAACCTTTAATCAAGCTAAATTAGTTACAAAGTTAGCGGGTTGATAAGTTTGTAAGTAATCTCTTTTGATTCAAATAATTTTTATGTTATGGTAATATCATAAAAATTACTTTCTAACTTACTAACTTTTTAACTTTCTAACTAATCTCTATGGCTGGACATAATAAGTGGTCAAAAATTAAACACAAAAAAGCTGTAACCGATGCTCAAAAAAGCAAAGTGTTTTCAAAATTAGTAAAACTTATTCAAAACGAATCCAAAGCATCTGGCGGTGATGTTAATTCACCGGGATTAAAATCTGCAATTGAAAAAGCAAAAAAGGCGAATATGCCATCCGATAATATTGAACGAGCAGTTAAAAAAGGAACGAGTACGGATGTAGTAATGGAACCTGTTGTTTACGAAGCTTATGGCCCCGGAGGAGTGGCAATAGTTATTACCGCCCTAACAGACAACCGAAACAGAACTGCTCCTGAGATAAGACATATTCTAAGTAAAAACGGATTGTCTCTTGCTGAAACAGGTTCTGCTTCTTGGGCATTTAAAAACAAAGAAGGAGAATATATCCCAAACAATATGACAGAAATTTCAGACGATGACGCAGATAAACTTAAAAAGGTGATTGATGAACTAGAAGATAATGATGATACTCAAGAAGTATATACTAATGCTGAATAAATTGTTCCAAAACTAGCGACCTTTGTTTCTTTTTTCTCAAAATTCCGTTCACCGTACTTGAAATACGGCTTACAAAATTTTTTTGAAAAAATAGAAGCACTTCGTCTTATATTAGCTCCTCGGCTCGATAATAAACAAATCTCATCTAGTTTTGAAAAAATTTAAAAAATCTGTTTTTATT
This sequence comes from uncultured Candidatus Saccharibacteria bacterium, assembly GCA_964449555.1. Taxonomy (GTDB): domain Bacteria; phylum Patescibacteriota; class Minisyncoccia; order Phycocordibacterales; family UBA12079; genus UBA12079. Next base: position 25,462 of record CAYUZR010000001.1, on the reverse strand, counting down.
TTTATTCTGCATTAGTATATGTCTCAGATTTAAGATTTAAGAAAAAAATCGCCAAAAAATCTGGCGATTTTTTGGTAATTATTCTAAATAACAGGGCAAAAACCTTCATTTAACTTTTCTTGAATCAAACCAACAACCCTTCGGTAGTCTTCTTGGTTATGAAGGGTTAATCTCCAATTAGGAGAATCAAACATTATAGCACTTGTTCTTAGATGCTTCAAAAAGAAATCTCTTTTTTCTCTCAAAACAAAAAGTAATCTTTTCAATTCATCTTCAGCTCTCTCATTCAACACTTCTTTATGGTAATCTCTTTCTTGTTCCATTTTGTTCTCCTTTATGTTTTTTATTATTCACTATTCTATCTCTAACAATAATCCAAAACAAAAACAAAAACAAAAACAACATACTAGATACTAAATACTGAATACTATATACTACTAATTATGAAAGTAATTAGCATAGATCCTGGCTACGAACGGGTTGGGGTTGCTATTATAGAAAAAAATAATGGAGAAAAAGAAAAGCTTGTGTATTCTGACTGTTTTAAAACTTCCTCAAAACTACCTATTACAGAGAGGTTTCTTTTGGTTGGAAAAGAAATTGAAAAAATAATTAAAAAATACAAACCCGAAGCAATGGCGATTGAAAATTTATTTTTTAATTCAAATCAAAAAACCGCACTAAAAGTATCAGAAGCTCGTGGAATTATTATGTATCAAGCCCTTTCAGGTGGATTAAAAGTTTTTGAATATACTCCCCTTCAAATTAAAATTGCCATCACTGGTTATGGACGAGGAGATAAAAAACAAGTAACTGATATGTTGCATCACTTAATAAAAATTGATAAAAAGATAAAATATGATGACGAATATGATGCAATTGCTGTTGGACTTACACACCTCGCCTCACACAAACTTAGTTAATAAATCGGTATATCGGTAAGTAACTCAACCTGTGAATAACTGGGTTGCATAAAAGATATATATAGATAGAATTTTAGTATAAAAAAATTATTATCAATTTTTTAATTTATTTTTTAAAATATGAATGAAGAAAATACAAATAAAAATGAATCACAAGAAGATGTAGAAAAAAACGAATTAGAAAAAGAACCAACAATGTGTGACTGTGGAGAATGTGCTGAATGTATTGAAGAAACAGGCTCTTGTAATTGTGGTGATTGCGATATTTGTGCTAAAAACGAAGAAGTTGATCCAATAAATGGAGTGGAAACAGAAGATCTATATGATGATGTAAACCCAGAGGACCTTATCTAGTTGATAGTTTGTAGTTGATAGTAAAAAGTTTTGCTTTTGGCAAAACTTTTTTACTATTTTATGTCTTTTTGTATAGTTTGTATTATAATAAAGAACAAGTGTATTTATCTTTTATGCGAAAACATCTAAAAAAAGTAATTAAAAAAGATCTATTAATATTACTTGTTGCAATCGGAATTTTTTGTGCCGGCGTTATTTTACTTTGGATATCAACTTTTCGAGTCCCTGATTTAAATAATTTTAATGAAAGAATTGTCGCTCAATCGACTAAAATATATGATAGAACAGGAGAAATATTATTATATGATGTACACGAAGATATTAGAAGAACAATTGTTCCTTATGAAGAAATCTCTCGTCATATCAAAAATGCAACTGTCGCAATCGAAGATGCAGAATTTTACGAACATATAGGTATAAAACCAACAGCTATTTTAAGAGCTGTTTTAGTGCAATTTAATATTTTTGGAGGAGATTATTATAAAGGTCAAGGTGGTTCAACTATTACCCAACAAGTTGTTAAAAACTCAATTTTAACCAAAGAAAAAAAGATTGCTCGAAAACTAAAAGAGTGGGTTTTGGCACTGAAAATGGAGAAAGTCTTATCCAAAAAAGAAATCTTAACCCTTTATCTAAATGAAGCTCCTTATGGTGGAAATATTTATGGAATAGAAGAAGCTAGTCGTTCATTTTTTGGAAAAGAATCGCAAGAATTGACTCTTGCCGAAGCTTCTTATCTAGCCGGAATACCTCAGGCACCAACATTTTATTCTCCCTATGGAAACAATGTCGATAAACTAAACGAAAGAAAAGATTTAGTTCTACAAAGAATGTTAGAAAATAATTTTATAAACAAAGAAGAGTATGAAAAAGCTAGAAAAGAAGTGGTTGAATTTAGAGAAAAAACTGAAAAAGGAATTCGAGCTCCTCATTTTGTTATGTATGTCAAAGAATATCTAGAAAATAAATACGGGGCAAAAGTCCTAACAGAAGGAGGTCTCGAAGTGGTAACAACTCTTGATTATGAATTACAGGAGAAAGCTGAGGTCATTGCTAAAGAATATGCTCTGACAAATACTGAAAAATTTAATGCGGAAAATACAGCAATAGTAGCAATCGATAACAACACAGGACAAATTCTAATTATGGTTGGTTCAAGAGACTATTTTGATGAGGAAATAGATGGAAACTTTAATGTAGCAACAGCCCACAGACAACCAGGGTCTGCGTTTAAACCGATTGTTTATGCTACTGCATTCAACAAAGGTTATACTCCTGATACAGTTGTTTTCGATCTAAAAACAGAATTTTCAACCTACTGTAATCCTGACGGAACACCTATTCTCCTCCAATACAAAGATAAGTGTTACTCCCCTGTAAATTATGATGGAAAATATAATGGCCCTATGACGCTGAGAAATGCTTTAGCCCAATCTGTTAACATACCAGCTGTAAAGACACTTTATTTAGCAGGACTTCAGGATTCTCTAAAAACAGCTAAAGATATGGGGATCAATAGCCTCACAAATATAAATCAATATGGACTTACATTAGTTCTTGGAGGTGGTGAGGTTTCGTTATTAGACATAACAAGTGTGTATTCCGTATTTGCTAATGAAGGAATTAGAAATTCTCACACACCAATTATCAAAATTGAAGATAATAAAGGAAAGATATTAGAAGAATTTCAATCTAGACCTAAAAAAGCCCTTCCCAAACAAAGTGCTCTGTATATTTCTGATATTCTTTCAGACAATATTGCTAGGACTCCAGCTTTCGGAACCCGATCCCCTCTTTACTTCGCAGGAAGAGATGTGGCTGGAAAAACAGGAACTACAAACGATTATCGTGATGCATGGACTGTGGGATATATTTCTCAGGTGTCCTTAGGAGTATGGGCTGGAAATAATGATAATAGTTCTATGGAGAAGAAAGTAGCAGGATTCATTGTTACTCCAACATGGAATGCGGTAATGCAAGAAATCTTAGCAAAATACCCAGATAAAAAATTTAAAAAACCTCCGATGAATTATGACGAATCAATAAAACCGATTCTCCGAGGATTATGGGAAGGAGGAACAACCTACTTTGTCGATAAGATGTCCGGAAAATTAGCAACCGAATATACACCAGAAGAAACAAAAGAAGAGAGAGTTATAAAAGAATACCATTCGATTCTACACTGGATAGATAAAGATAATCCTCAAGGAGCTACTCCTTCAAATCCTGACACAAATGGACAGTATAGCAAATGGGAATATGGTGTTCAGCAATGGGTTTTAGTAAATGGCTATTCTACATCAACACAACAAATACCAACCCAATACGATGATATCCATACTCCGGAAAAAGCTCCAAAAATACAAGTGATCAACCCTAGTTCAATCAAAATATACTCTCCAAACCAACGAATAAACATTCTAGTGAGTAATAACAGCTCTGGAGGATACCCTCTCACAAAACTAACTTTCTATCTAAACGGAAAATATCTAGGTTCTTCAAACACAACAACATTTTCTTTCACACCAAGTGAAATAAAAGGAATCAAAGCAGAAAACGAACTAAAAATAATTGGTTTTGATTCGGTTTATAATCGAGGAGAAACCGCCACAATTCTAAAACTAAATTTACAGTAGTCCGGTTACTGTGAGTTTTTAGGAAAATAATGAATTTTCCAACACAAAACACCTAAAATCCGATAGGACGAAGGTGTTTTTTGTTAGAAGAAAATTCTGTTATTTTTTAAAAAAGAACAGGTAACCGGACTACTATAAATTTAGTTTTTGAGTTGTGAAATTTCTAATTTCTAGTTTCAAATCAATTTTTAATGAATTAATTTCTAAAAAAACGATTAACTCAATAGGTTGAGTTAATCGTTTTTTTTGTGTATTAACTCTAAATTACGAAACTAATTATTTTTCCTAGATTCCGACGTTACGCTCGGAATGACACCAGCGAAGCTGGTGTTAACGAACGAAAAAGCGAAGTTTTTTCGTTCGTCATTCCGAGCGTAGCGTCGGAATCCAGAAGTTTCGTAATTTAGAGTTTCTAAAAACCTAAAAAGATAGTAAAAATGTTTTTTTCAGAGATAGCAAAAACTCAGAAGTTATTTTGGAATTTACTCCAGAGGAGTGGGAAAGTTTTGTTGAGGAAGTAAAAAAAGGAGGGTTTGATGTTTAAGATACAAACACCCTATCGATGTCGATAAGGTGTTTTTTTTGTTAGGTAGTAGTTGAGTTTCATCGTTGCTCGCTTTTTACAAAAACAAGTCACGCAAATAAAAGACTGGATTCTCACACGTGACCCTGCCCTAAACTTTCTTTTTGTTTTTTAAGAAAAAATTTGAAGTGCTCTCAGGATGACGAATTTGCCTCCGGTAAATTCGTCAATTTTGGAATAATTTTTAGGTTTTTTCAAAATTGGATGAAGTTCGGTTTTAATTTTAATTGATTTTCTAGGGAGTGCGATACCTTAGCCTATTGGCCTGGGTATCGGACTCCCGAAAATCAATCAAAATTAAAAGTGAAATTCGCTGATTTTAAAAAAACTACTTATTCATTGGCATTACAAGATAAGTGAAGCGGATGTCAGGCACAGTGCTAATCACCATCGGTTTGTTATTACCATTAAACTTCAAAGTAAGACTATCTGTATTAATAGACTGGAAACAATCCATAATATATCTTTGATTAAAACTTATTTCTATTGCATCACCAGTTAAAACACCTTCTATCTTGTTTTTACTCTCTCCCACATCATTATTACGAGCCTCTACTTCAAAAAGTTTTTTAGTAGGATTAATTTTAAAAGTTATTTTATTAAATTGATCGGAAAATACGTTACTTACCTTTAGAGTATTAACTAAATCATCTTTTAGAACAGTAAATTCGGTAGTAAATTCTTTTGGAATAAGTTGTTGATAGTCTGGAAAATTACCATCAATAATTCTAGATGTTAAGTAAATATTTTTATATTCAAATGCTATTTGATTAGGAGTTAGATAAATTTTAATATCGTCGTCAATATCTTCAAATACTCTAATTATTTCAGGAACATTTTTAAATGGAATTAAGATTTGATTCAAACCACTTACATCATCACTATCAATTTTAATTTCAGCCAACCTAAATGAATCTGTAGCCACAAAGATAATATCTTTACCCTCTACATAAATAAGTATCGAAGATAATTCTGGTTTAATATTTGATGTTGCTGAACTATACCAAACTGATTTGAGTCCTTTTATAAACTTCTTACTATTAATAATAAAGGATTCTGTTTCATCTAATCTTGGAATTGTTGGAAAATCATCACTTACATATGATTTAACAAGAGTGGAATTACCTCCGTTTAATACAGTTAAATTTTTCTCTGTTTTTTCTAACTTAACAACTGAATCTTTTGAATTACCAGAAATTAACGGAGAAAGTACACTCCCTGGCACAGCAATATTACCTTCAGTTTTTATTTTGGCAGGAACATCAATTTCTATACCAAGATCTAAATTAGTGGCCACTACCCTCAAAGAATCTTTTCCTGTTTTTAACAAGAGGCAACTTAAAACAGGTAGGGTTAAATTCTTCCCAGTAATTTTCTCCGCCTTAGATACGGCATAGGCTAATTTTTCTTTAGATATTTCCAGTTTCATAGAGATTGAGTTAATAAGTTAGTATGTTGGTAAGTTATAAAGTTTTTATAAAACCGTTAAGTAATTTATGAATTTCTATTGTTTTATTTTTTAGTTCTTTATGTCTATCTTCTTTTATATATTTTAAATCTAAAGCAAGATATAGCATTGATTTTACCTCACTACAAGAACCTCTGGATATACACAAAAAATTTTTAAACTCTTTGTTACTATTTCTATCAAAACCTTCTGCAATATTGTTCATTACAGAAACAGCAGCTCTTTGTATTTAGTTTTTAAAACTAAAATCCTTACAATTTTCAAAATCATTATAAATACATAAAGATAATTCACGAGCTTTCTGCCAAGATATTATTTCCTCAAAACTATTTATTTTCATAATTTACTTACTAACTTACTAACATACTAACTTTTTAACTAATTCAGAACATTGAACGAATCTGGTCTAACTCTTGCTCCAACAAATTATTATCCTTCAACTCATCCTCAACTTTCTTACAAGAATGAATTACAGTAGTGTGGTCTCTTCCTCCAAGCTTATCACCAATTGAAGGATAAGATGTTCCAAAATCTTTTCTCAAAATATACATAATTATTTGTCTAGGCTTCACAACCTCTTTTCTTCTCGTCTTTTCATAAACAACTTTTTCGTCAATGTTATAAAAATTAGTTACCACCTTAACTACTTCTTCGACTGAAACCGCTTTTTTGGGTTTAGAATTATTTTTCAAAAGATTTTTTACTTCATTTATATTTAATTCTCTACCTTTTAACTGACTCTGACAAATAATAGAATTAAGAACCCCCTCAAGATCTCGAACATTTCCTTCAATAGAAACTGCAACAAAGTTAATTATTTCTTCCGATAAATGAAAATTATTTAGACGAGCTTTTGATCTTAAAATTTCCATTCTTGATTCTGTGTCTGGAGCTTGAACATCAACAATCATACCCTGTCCAAAGCGAGTTTTAAGCCTGTCAGCAAGCCCTGGAATATAGTTTGGATGTTTATCTGATGAAAATATAATCTGTTTATTATTATCATAAAGAGTATTAAATAAATGAAATAACTCTTCTTGACTTCTTTCTTTATTAGATAAAAATTGAATATCATCCATAACCAAAACATCATATTTTCGATATTTTTCCTTAAATGAATTAATTTTGTTTTGTTGAATTGAGTTCACACAATCCATCGAAAATTTTTCAGATGTAACATAAAAAACTTTTTTAGAATCTGTTGTTTTTAAATGATTTCCAATAGCTTGTATTAAGTGAGTTTTACCATAACCAGAATTACCATAAATAAATAACGGGTTGTAAACAATCCCCTCTTTTTTAATAATTGCCTGAGATGCAGCATGTGCTAGCTCATTAAACGAACCAACAATAAAAGAATCAAAAATATATCGAGGATTAAGGTTATCGTCTCGGTTAATATAAAAATTATTCAGAGGAAGTTCACCACCAACAACCCCTCGCCTTTCTTTTGATGTAATCTGTTGTCTAGAACTACCATCAACAATTATATAATCAATACTCCTTACACTATCCTGAAGATTTCTCAAAGATTTTAAAATAAATTTATGATATTTTTCAAAAAGCCAATTTTTAGCAAATTCATTCGGAACACCGAGTGAAATTATCCCATTTTCGTTTTTTATTATATTTGTATCCTTAAACCATGTATTAAAATTTGCCTTTGAGACACTCATTTCTACCTCAGATAATACTTTATCCCAAAGCTTTTGATTTTCCTCCATAATAGACATATTCATTTGTGTATTTAAGGTCACCATTTTGTTTTATAGACAGCCTCCTTTTATTTATAAGTAAGCTGATAAATTATTATACCAAAAAGTTAAAAGGTATAAATTTGATAAAATTTTTGAAAAATTATCACTTAAGACTTTTATATTATACTCTTATCCACAAGCCGCGCAAACTTGTGAATAGTGGATTAATATGTTGGTAAGCTGTGGATAAGTTAGTAGGAAGTATTTTTTATTTTCTGTAAACACTAACCAAAAAAATTTTTGGAAAAAAGTAACAAATACTCAATAGTAGTTGTTATTTTTACAAAAAAAACCTAAATATAAACTAATATTTAGGTTTTTAGATAATATATAAGAATTCCCTACTTTCTTTTTGTATATCGATTGTGATAATATTCTATAGCTGTCTCTTCCCAAAACTTTTGTAAACCTAATTTTAAAGCGTCGCTACAAAAATCTGGATTGCTCCTCCATTCCCGGCCATAACGATCAGAAAAAACTTCATCTACAGCCCTAGAAAGACTTAGTTTATCTTTTTTTGTTTTTGCCCAAAAAGATATGTTAAAATCCACCATATTCATACAACCATGATTTATAAAGAGTTTATAATCTTGGGCGTGGGCCTGTGTAAAAAAATTTAAACAAAACAACAAAAACAATACCATTATTACATTTCCTTTCATCTCTTTCTCCTTCTTTTTTATATTTTTGGATAGAATATCCATAACAAATTTCTAGGATAAATACTAGCATAATTTATCAATCTGTCAATACCAAAAAATAAATGGTTGATTTTAATTGAAAACTGATATATAGTATTAACCACTTAATATTTTAGTGGTTAATAAACACAACCCATGTTAAATATCTTTTGTTTTTCTTGGAGAAAAAACAAAATCTTCATTTTTCTACGAAAAATAAAATTAACAAGGTGTTATTGTTTCTAATTCACTTCATTCGTAAGAAAGATAACATGTCACAAACATATCAACCTAAAAAAAGAAAGAGGTCTAAAACTCACGGTTTTCTTGTTAGAAAAACAACAACTGGAGGAAAAAATGTCCTAAAAAATAGAAGAAGAAAGGGTAGAAAAAAACTTTCTGTTTAATTAAACTAGTAAAAAAAACAAGTTGTGTAATATTACACAACTTGTTTTTTATTTAAATTTATTTTTGTAAGATTTTAATAACTTTATCTATATCTTCAGGTTTAAATTTATTCTTAAAATCGATTTGATCACCTGGGTGGATTAAGTCGGGATTTTCCATTCCCTTAATCAACCTGTCTTTAAGAAAGTCCGTCACATATATTTTTTGTTTTTCATTCAAACCTTCCAACTTTCCATTATCATTAAGCCAATTTTCAGAAATTTTCCAAATAGAGTCTCCTGGTTTTACTGTTATCGTTTCTGGAACAACTTCTCGAAGTGCATCTTCTCTGACTGATCCACTGTAAAAATTATGAGCATCATGACTTTCCCAACCAAGATCTTCTCTTAAAAATCCAAAATTATTTAGAACCCTTCCTACAACACCACCTCCAACTAGTGCTCCAGCAACACCAGCTAAAGCAAATCTCTGAACTTTTTTTTTATGTTTTTCTCCTTCTAATTCAAAAAGTTTTTTATCTAACTCAACATTCTTTTTATTAATAATTGGTACAAGAGATTCTCCATTAAACTTATCTAGAACTTCTTTTTTTTCTCCCTTATCTTGTTTTTGTTGAATAAGTGCTTCCGCAGCGACAGCAACAACCGCACCTCCAAAAAGTTTTTTTATACCCTTCCCAACAAAAACGCTTGCTAAAATAGTTCCGCCTGTAGCTCCGCCGATAGCACCAGCAACAAAACCAGAACCAAGAAGTCCTACAGAAACAGCCAGTTTATATTTTGTAGGCATCTTCCTATAAAATTCTATTGTCTTTTTAATACCTCTCTTCATCTGTTCAACCTTATTACCCTTATTATTTTCTAACCTAATCTGCTGTTTTAAATCGTAAAGTTTACTAGCTTCATTAGCAACGGTTTTTAAAAAAATATTTTCAACATCTTCTCTCTTTCCACTTTTCATCAATAAAGAACGTCTATACTTTTTTAAATTGTTTCTATGTGAGTCTTCAATAAGAGCAATTTTTTGTGCATACTCCGGATCACTGACACGGGTATCGCCAAAATATCCAAACTTTTTCTCTTCTAAGCCTGCATATTCCCTAGCTAAAGCCTCTCTACTTTTTGTTAGAATCTCCTCATTTTCTTCCAAAGTTTTCTCTGATGTTATTTCCGCAATCTCTTCTTCTTCATCTTTTTTTGTAGAATTTTCCTGCCCATGAACTCCTTTTTTTTCTTCGCCAACACCCTTCCTTTCCTTCTTTAAACTAAAAAATTTTTCTTCATCTCCATCCTGTCTTTTTTTCATCTTTATATCAAGTTTACCAAGTTCTTTTTCAAGTTTCTCTTGTTCTTTTTTATTTATAAAAGCATTGTCGTGGTCTTTCACAATTTCCTCAAGCCTTGTTTCTATTTCTTCTCTTTTTTTATAAATTTCTTCGTTGCTCAAAATACCTTCACCATAAGATCTCATTTTTTCATAAAATTCTTTTGTTCTAGGTTGACCACCAAAATTCTCTTTTACAATAATTTTATTTTTAGAATTCTCAACAACCTCCTCAAAAACAACCTCTTCTTCGGAATTGTCTTCTTGTTTTATTTCATTTGGATTATTCATAGATTCTTTCATTTTATTTTCCTAAATCAATTAAAGTTTTTATCTCTTCCCTAAAGTCCCTAGTTGTTTTTTCAACCAAATCTTCATAATTTTCTATTTTTGTAGTTAAAAAGCTTTCAATTTCCTCTGGTGAAGATTCTCCTTGCATTCCTAAGAAAGTTTCTCTATCTTCTTCTGATAACTTTTCTAGAACTTTGATTGAAATCTCCTTTAGAAGTAACTCTGTCATTTTTGTTAAAATTTCTTTTTGCTGTTCTTGATCTAATCCTTCCATTCCAAATTCTTTGATAAGATTATTTTGTATTGTTGTCATATTTTTTAAATTAAAACTATTAATAATATTGTAACTATAAAATTATCATTTGTCCTGTCCATATCTCAAATCTGATAACTTTTCTAGAACTTTGATTGAAATCTCCTTTAGAAGTAACTCTGTCATTTTTGTTAAAATTTCTTTTTGCTGTTCTTGATCTAATCCTTCCATTCCAAATTCTTTGATAAGATTATTTTGTATTGTTGTCATATTTTTTAAATTAAAACTATTAATAATATTGTAACTATAAAATTATCATTTGTCCTGTCCATATCTCAAATACGAAAGTTCTTTTAGTTTTTGAATTGTGTCGGGATTACCCTTTTTGGGTGCTGTTGTTGAAATATTAAACGGTTTTGAAGGCTGTCCATTTATTAACATTTTCACATAAGCATTTCGATTATCAATATTTGCAATATCATTGGCATCAAACACTGGAGAAAGTTGATTCTCTAAATACTCCGCATCATCTTGCCCAACCCTGAAAGAAATAATTGAACCAACATTACCAAATACTGAGTCTCTAATTCCCTCATCTAATTGTTTAATAAATTGGTGTGCAATATTCAAAGATAACTTATATTTTCTCGCTTCGGATAAAATTGTAGAAATAGAATCCGTTGTGACATTTTGAAACTCATCAATATACAAATAAAACGGATTTCTCTGATCCTCTTCTAGCTCAACCCGAGATAGAGATGCCATCAAAAGTTTTCCAACAATAATTAAACCAATCAAATTTGAGTTTATTTCACCTAAACGACCTTTTGAAAGATTAACGAGTAGAATTTTCTTATTATCCATAATCTCTCTAAAATCAAAAGATGATTTTGGTTGTGTTACTATCGGCCCCATAATTTCATTACTTAAAAACACATCAAACTTACTTGTTATATAAGGAACAATATTTTGAAGAGAAGCTTCTCCACCCGCCTGCTCGGCAACATCCTTCCAAAACCTTACAACATTCTTATTCTTACACATAGAAAGTTTCATATCTCTAAATTTTTTATCAGACAACACGCGTGAAATATCTGCCAGCGTATTTCCTGATTCTGGGTGGTCAATAACAAGAAGAACTGCTTGCCTAAAATATTGTTCAAACATAGGACCTCCAGCTGTTTTCATATCAAATAATTTATTAAAAATAGAAAGCATTTCGTCTACCACAAAAGTTTTTTGTTCTGGTTTTGTAATATCGTATTCCAACATATTAAGAGCAAATGGTCGTTCAATATAAGCCGGATCAAAATAAATAACATCTTTATATCTTTCTTCGGGAATATTACCCAAAATATCTTCAATATCTGATCCGTGTGGATCAATCATACACACACCTTCTCCATTCAAAATATCCTGAACAATCATATTTTTTAACAAAGTTGTTTTACCTGTTCCTGTTTGACCAACAACATAGAGATGTCTTAATCGATCCCTTTCATTCATTTTAACTTCAACCTGCGAACCACGATGATTGTTTATACCAAGTAATACTCCGTCTGAAGACATCTTGTTAGAAGCAGGGGCTGTTGTAGATTTAGATTGTTTCAATATTTCAGAAGACTCAATATGAGCAGAAGAAAAATGTACCAAGGTTGATAATTCTTTTATATTTAAAAACAATTCTTCTGTTTTTTTATACTTTCTAAAAGAAAATTTATGCAGAAACTTTTTCAATTTATTACCCTCAACTTTCTCAAAAGAGAATTTATTTCCTGTAGGATTTTCAAATTGATTAAAAGAAGATTCTATCTCATTTAAAATAACATTCGCTCGTGTTTCATCCTGAGCTGATACAACCACTCTTATGTTTGAAGACATAATAGGACTTGCAATTTTATTCTGTATGTTTTCGACGATACTCTGATCCACATTAATTTCTTTTTTATCATCATCTTTTTTCTTTTTCGCCCCGAAAACAGCATCCCCTAACCCAACTGCCATACCCATCATTTCAGATCTGGTAGCCTCCTGCAAAGAAATACCTTTTTGAACCTTATCTAAAACTTTCTTATATTTATTATTTATCTTTTTATCTTCTGGATTAATAACCAACTGTATACTCGCCCCTTCTTCATAAGATAATTTAGAAAATGAATTCAACATAATACCAAAAGGGTCGTTAGAAAATTCTTCATAAGTTTTTAATGTGAACATTGGTTTTTTATCAAGAACAGCTTTGGAGCCTTTCGCTATATAATCATCCCTAAAAATATTAAAATCATTATTTATTTCATTAACCACTGCGTTAGGAAAAATAGCTAGGACATGTTTTTTAAATAAGTCTTGTTTATCATTTGGCACAGAAGAATATATAACCAAATCATTACTATGATCTGCCACTGCCATTTCAATAGTAAAATAATCTCCACCTTTTCCAGATGTTATAGAAATCATTCCTGAATAAAACTGTTCCATTGGAGCAATTAACGATGTTAGGTCGTTTTTCTCTTCATTATTTTCAAACTCAGGTAAAATAACCTCAAAAAGAACCATTTCTAATTCACTTGGTATGTTTTTTAAGTTTTGAGGCAATCTTTCAATATTACCACCTTTTACATACTGAACTAACAAACGATGAAAGTCGTCTTCAATATGAGGATTATTCATTTTAGAAACAGCTGTCAGAGCATTTTTTATTCCCTTCTCTTCGAGAAGACCTAGTAAAGGCTCCATTAAATTATCATGCTGTTCTGGAGCAAGATTCAAAACTATTTTATCCATATCTTGCTCGGAAATCTTTAGTTTGTCTGAAATAACTTTTTCTGGTTCAGTTTTTCTGTATTTTTCTATTTGTTCAGATATCTTATTTTCTATTGAACTTTCTTTTTTCAAATTATTCTCTAAAAAACTCTGCATTTGCTCAACCTTCGATTTTTCAGAAAGAAAATTTAATTCTTCCTCGGGTGTATTTAATTTTTGATCTAAACTTTTCATAATTAAATTTATTATATCATTAAACCTCATACCTTGTATTAGCATCACAAAAAAGTATCGGGGGATAAACAAAAACAACTAAACATCAGAAAATAACAATAAAACCAAAATATATACCAATCTTTTAAGTGCAAAATTATATAATTTCTATATAATAAAAGCATCCCTATAGCAGAGCTGGTAGGGTCTTGTGGAACTCGCTACGTTTTTCTATTACCCTCGCTCTATGTCGTTAATAAATTTATGTTACCAAAAAAACAAAGAATTAATAAAAAATTATTCGAAAAGATTTTTAAAGAAGGAAAAAATTACCATTCCGACTTTTTAGGTGCTAAAATTTCTAGAACAAAAACAGAAAATAGTCAGTTTGCCTTCACTGTTTCAAAAAAAATAGCACCAACAGCTGTTCAAAGAAATCTTCTAAGAAGAAGAGGTTACTCTATAGTTCAAAAGTACTTACCAAAAATAAAAACACCTATAATAGGTATTTTCATCTTAAAGAAAGGGTCAAATAAATTAAATACAGACGAATACAAAAAAGAAATTGAGATTATTTTAAATAAGGCAAACTTATTATAAAGACAAGCTGTTGGTAATAGATTCTAGGCACACCACCTATAAAACCTCTTAATAATTATCTTTTTGCCCACCAAACTTAACAACAAGCCTTCTCTCTCTTCCAAAACCAGTAGATTCTGTTTCTATTTCATTTTTGTCAGCTAAAGCTGAGTGGACAATCATTCGTTCAAAAGAAGTCATTGGATCCATTTCAATATCTCTTTTAAATACAAGGGCTTTTTCAGCGATATCCAGGGCTTTTCTTTTAATTCTTTCAATATTTTGGACTTGATAATCGTTTACATCAACAAAAAACTTGATTAAATCTTCGTTTTTATTTCTTTTATAAATAATCTGTTTAAATAAGTAGTTTAAAGCTCGAATATTTTTACCCTCACTACCAATCAAAATTTTTGAATCTTCTGATTTAACAGCAAAACGATAATTACCGTTATCATCATCATCAATACCAATTTCACTATAATCAACACTTAATTTTATAAGAAAATCTTCCAATATTTTTTTTATTTCTTCTTTTTGTTTATTCATATTATTTTTCAATAGGTCTTATCCTTCTCCTAATATACAACTCTTGTCCAATCATAAATATATTACTCGTAAACCAATACAAAGCAAGTACCGAAGGAAATCCAAGAGCTATAAAAAAAATGAATATAGGCATAATATATTTCATTTGCAACTGCATATTTCTAACTAAATCATCTTTTAGGGTATCTTTTTTACCATTCTTTTCTTTAATTTTAGGCATTACCAATCTTATTTGGAAAAACTGAGAAACACCTGCCAAAATAGCTAAAATAAAACTTTTTTGGGTCATATCAATAAAACCTAAGAAAACAGTATCGCTGATTACCTCTGGTGCTTCAACGAAAGAATACAGTAAATCCATATTTACAGAAGGAAGACCTCCTTTTATGAAAACAAAATAAAGAGCTAATAAAACAGGGAGTTGAATTAACAACGTTAGAAAACTAGCGAATGGATTAATTTTATTTTCTTTGTATAAATCCATTATTTTTCTCGCTTGTGTCTCTCTGTCGTTTTCATACTCTTTTTTTAAACGATTAACCTCTGGCTCAACTTCCTTTACTTTAATTTGTGTTCGAATTGAACTTTTTGTAAGAGGAAAAAGAATTAATTTAACAATTAGAGTAATAAAAACAACTGCCACACCTAAATCAACCCAAGAAAAATTCGAGGTCAAAAAAATTAACCCATTATAAATAGGATCATAAAAAATTGTGTGAAATAGACCAGATATCATGGAGTCTATGATATCTTAAAAAGACCAAAAAAACAAACAAAAAATAGTACTTAATAACAGTTCTACAATATAATCTCTTCTGTTGTTGTAGCTTCAGGTTTTTCATCAGAAAAATCTTCAACTAATTCCAAAACCCATAAAGATGAATCTTTTTTATTTATAAAAAAGAGGTTTTCTTCTTTTGGTCCTAGCGCTGGTTTAATTATATCTATATCTTCTCTGGCTAATAGAGAAGGGGTAGCTAAAATACGAAACTCCCCATCTCTAGTATCAAGTTTAATAATATTATCAGAAAAAGAAACTAATCCTTGATACCAAACATTTGGATAAGAATTAATTTCTATAGTGGCTGGAACACCACAATAAATATAAATATTATTTTCTCCCCAAGCAC
>CAYUZR010000001.1:0-9498 GCA_964449555.1 uncultured Candidatus Saccharibacteria bacterium | reverse complement strand
CAAACTACTTCTTTTTTTATCTTTAATATTATATAAATTTAAAGAAAATCCTCCTTGTTGACTTTGAGAAAAAATAATTTTTTTGACATCACTGCTTACCAAAGTAGTTAAACCAAATGTGCGAGGTAAAATCTTATTCATCTTACCATCATCTATATTAACTAAATAAGTATAACCAAACACATTAAAAGAAGGTTTTGTTGTTAATAATAACAAACCCTCTTTCGGTCTTTGTATAAGCCATTCTGTCAAAGGAGAACTAAATAAATTAACAGAATTTTCACCATCCAAATCAGAAACAAAAAAATGTGAGTTATCTTGATTCTTCAGAAAATAAATAATCCTCCCGCCAGCAGGAACTAAACCTAAAATATCATCCCACAAAAACACTCCTTCTGTTTTCCCTACTGTAGTAATACCTTCTTCACCGGGCTCAACAACCTTAGCATAAAAACTCTTTACACTATCACCATCAGTATAAGATAAAATTGTATCCTCCTCCCCAACCCACACAGCTTCTTTAAGTTTAGGTATAGTTGTATTTGACACCCTTTCTAGTGTTGTGGAATCAAGAGTTGCTTCATAAATATGCCCAGTAGCCTTTTCTGCATACCTTACAAGAACCCTATCTTTCTCGTCCAAAAAAGATATAAATCCTGCTGTTGGAGATGAAGTAATTTTTCTTAATTTAGGAAGATCGTCCTCTTCTGAAATAACCGTTCCTTGTTGGCCGAAAATTCCATCCCCATCTCCACCAAAATTACCAAAAATATAAGTATCAATAAAACCCTCTAATGTTTTTGTTTTTTCTTCACTTTTTGATAAATTAACAAACCACCAAACCAAAACAAGAACCACTATTATAAAAATAGTTATAAGTCCTGCTATAATTTTTTGGTTTTTTGTCATGTTTATAAAAATTATCTTTAATTATTATTGGATTTATTTTCTTCTCTTACGCTCTCCTCAAAAGTTTTGTTACTCGAACTTTCTTGATAATGAACGGTTGTATCACTACTAGGGTTATATATTTTATCTTTATTATAATAATAATTAATAACAGGCTCACTCTTAACAGAAGTGGTTTTTTTAGCAGTTGCCTTAGGTATTTTAAAATCTAATTTGATCAAATCTGGATTTATTGTATTCAAAAGTAAATATGATGTAAGTAAAATTAAAAGACCTGTCACAGCACCAACAACCTTGTCTTTACCTTTCGTTGTTTTCATAAAAGAATCAGACGTTATATAAAGAAAACCACCATGACTAATTTGAAAAACGGCCAAAACAACAGCTAAACCCATCGACAACTTAAATAAACCCGATAAATAATCACTAAAAGTAGTTCCTTCTTTGTTTATATTAGGAAGAGCTTCAAGCATAACATATTTTGTTTCAGCAAAAGCAAAAATAGGTATAAAAAGAAATAAAGATAAAGGTAAAACAAATGTTATTATTTTTTTAATTTTTATTTTCATCACAATTTTAAAAAATTTAGTTATTTAAAAATTTAAAATTTCACTATTCAAATAATTTTCTCCGAGAACCAGTAAAATTAATATTGAAACCACCACTCCCCGACTGTAAAATCTTGTAAATATTTTCTACTTGTAAGTACAAAGAAGCAGTTCCTCCGTCATCAGTACCTTGTCTAAGAGTAACAATATTATCCTTAAAATCTTCTAATCTTTCGTTATTTAGACTCCAATCATACTTCAAAACACCACCAAGAACATCAGAAATAGAGAAAAAATAAGGAACAGCACTCACAACAATCTCGTCTTTACTTAAATCAAGATCTCCGATTATCGCATTATTATAATTTGTTCCTAATAATGGATCTTCTTCATAAAAAATAATTTCTGGGTCCGTATCAAAAAGTGAAATAGCTTTCCCAGCTTTCATTCTATCATCAAGTGAACTTACCTCAACAGTAACTAAATCCTGCAACAATAAATCATCCCCAGTTAAAATTAAGGTGTCCTTTCCTCTCCCTGATCGACTACCTAAAACAAAACCTTCCAATTCCCAATTATAAGTAAGGTCTTTTGAATCAATTAACACACCATCACTATTCACAAAATTAGAGACAGCAACAACCCTAGCTCCAGATTCATAAGATCTCATAGCTTTTCCTTTATAAAAAGGGGGTGTGTAAGAATCTGCTTCCCAAACAAGATCTACCTCAGCCGGAATAACCAAGGTGTTTTTTTCGATTGTATTAAAAAATCCAGAACTAATTTGAGCAATAATTAAATCAAAACTCCCTAACCCACCAGTTTCAAATGAAAAAGACGTCTCTCCTAATCCCTTTCTAACCAAAATATCATTTCTAAACCACATAATTTCTGCTGAGTTTAAATCGGTCATATAACTAGTTAAACTAACTGTCACAAACTGGTTGGATTGAGGATAATCCGGACTTACCTCTATATCAATATGTTCTGCTCTAATAGCTAAAGCATCAACAAAAACAGGTGTTAATAAAAACAATGTTATAAATAAAAATATTATTTTGTCTTTTGCCTTCAACATCTGATTATTTTAAAACTAAACATTTCCTAATTCTTTTTTTGCCTCTTTTATCGCTAATATCTGTGATGGATCTGAGGTTATAATTTGATCTTCAGTGTAAGAAGCAATAATTTTTATAGCAACATGCTTCACCCCAGCAAAGAAAATCCCCTCCCCCACATTTGATTCCAACAAAAGATATTTTTCTTCATCAGTAAGATTAAATGTTTGTTGAATTAAATCAATTGTTGTTGGAGATTGTTTTAAAAGTAGCTGAATAGACGAGTTGGTAATAATCGGCAAGCCATACGGTGAACGAAGGAAGTCATTAACATCCTGAGTAATAGTCGCCAAACCAAGATAATATTTTCGTCCTCTTTTTGCCATCCCAAACAAGAACGAAGCCGCATCTTCTGATCTCATCATTTGCCACGCCTCATCTACAACTAATAATCTCTTTTTAAGCTCCTTCCTAACAGCTGACCAAATATAGTGAGTAATAATATACATCGCTACCGGACGCAATTCGTCTTCCATATCACGGATTGAGAACACAACAAACTTGTTGTTAATATCAACATTAGTTGGTTTGTTAACAAAACCTGACCATGTTCCTTTGGTATATTTTGAAATTCTTTGAACCAAAGATTCTGCTCCTTCCATTCCTGATAAAACAAGTTCAAAATCAGACAACAAAGGTGGTTCTATATTGTCAAAATTTGAATCAACCGTAATATCTTTTAGGGCATATGTTTCTGTAATAGCTTTGTCGATAATAGCATCTTCCTCTGGAGTCAAACCGCCAAGCATAATTCTAAAAAGACCAACAAGGCTCACAATATGAGATCTTAAAACATTTGCAGGAGTTTCTCCTTCCCGAGCAAAAGGAAGATCAAAGGGATTAATGTGGTGTTCTGATGAAAGTGAGATGTTGAAATACCGTCCACCCATAGCTTCAGCCAAATATTCAAATTCTCTTTCTGGATCAATAACAAAAATATCAGTATCAAACATCAGAGAACGAAGAATTTCTAACTTAACTGCATACGACTTACCTGCTCCTGATTTAGCAAAAGTAACAGAATTATAATTAGCTAGAGAAAATCTATCAAATAAAATCAAACTTGAATTATGTCTATTTATTCCATAAAGAATTCCTTTATCTGATGTGAGGTCAAAAGAAACAAACGGAAAAACACTAGAAAGAGGTGATGAGTTCAGTTTTGTGTGAACTTTTAATTTATCATCACCTAAAGGAATAACTGATTGAAAGCCTTGTTCTTGCTGGAAAAGGGTTGGTCTAACATAAATAAGTTTTGATTCAAGAATTGATCTTATTTCAGCTTCAACCTTATCTAGTTCTTTAGTATCACTACCATAAATAGAAATATAAATACCAACATCAAAGATTTTTTCTTGTGCTTGTTGAAGTCTGTCGCGAAGTTCTTCTAAGTTACGATAAGAAGCATCCAAACTTGGATCTCGCACCATTCCTTTTTGTTCACGAGACATAATTTGACTCTGGACTTCAGCTACTTTTTTTTGAAACTTTCTTAAAATTCTTGATGTTTCGATTGGGTGAATAAAAATAGAAATATCAAATTCTTTATCTAAGTTAATAATAGGAGAAAACCAGTTTTCTGTCAGAAAACTCGGATAAGAAATAACAAAGAAGGTTCGTAAAACTTTACTTCCTAGATTAACTTCCTTTGGAGCAACTTTAAGAGCAGACGGAGCAATAATATCTTGCAATTCCAAAACACCAGTCTCATAAATATCCTGTGGTAAAGTTGGTGTAATTTCCACACCCTCCTTTTTCTTGCCCTTTATTAAGTTATTAATTGTATCTGTTATTCCCATAATTAATTTAATTATATCAAAGTTTAATTATTGTTTATATTATCTTCTAATCTCTCCTTAATATCCAAACTCCAACTCAAATCAGATAATTTACTATCAGACAACTTTGGAACATTTAGTTGTGCGAGGGGATCAACTTCTTCTTTTTTCTCTTCTTTTGGTTTTTCTTTTTTTTCAACTTTTTGCCACACATACAACTTGTTTTTTCTAAAATACTCAAAACCAGATTCAAGAGCCATAATAAAAGGTCTGTTGTTTGGTTTATAAAAGGCTAGAGCAACCACTAAAACCAACATTAAGGGTATCAAAAAAACATACAAATAAACGGGTAAATAATTAAAAAAGGCAAAAGACACACCACCTCCACCAGCAAGATAAACAAACTGCTTAATAGTCAAAGGCCCAAAAACCTTATCTTCAATATCTACGAATTGTGGTACATGGAATTTCATAAAAATTTTATTCTAAAATTTTTAATTTCTAATTTTTAATTTCTAATTTCGATTAAATTTTTAATTTACTAATTTCTTAATTTTGAAACTATTTTACCAAAAATAAGAGTTAGCTCTTTACATTCTTGTTCTAATTTTTCAATCTCATTGTTTTTATCAAACACCGACTCTTTAAATATTTCCAACCAATACCTAGTCTCCTCTGCTTCTTTTTTACAAATGTGAATTTTGTTTCTGAAATCTTTCTTTGAACTCGCACTATTTGCTTCTCTGTAGTTTGCACCAACACTTGTCCCAGATTTAATAATTTGATTTATTAAATTTTTGTTTATGATATCAATCTTAATTCCCTTACAAAACCTTATAATATTTTTACCAAAATTTGTTGTCCTTTCCTCTAAATCATATTGCATATTCTTAGTAATTCAAAGATTAGTTCATTAAAAATTTAATCGAAATTAGAAATTAAAAATTCGAAATTGTTCAAAATGTTAAACATTTTGAATTGGTTTCTCTGACTCCCCTGGGTTAAATATCTTATATAACAACTCAATTGTTTCTTCTGTCCCTAATCTAGCTGTTCTTAACCCCATTCTCGACAAACCTTGATCTATTATGTCAATTCTTTGTTCTAATTGTAATCTATTTTCCTCGAAAGAGTCGGTTTTTTCTTCTTCTGTTTTTTTTCTCCCTAGGCCAAATTTTTTTCTTCCCCCCGTAATTGAAGGTGAGTAAGAAACCACAACAAAGAAATTTTTCGACATTATATTAACACTCTCAGTAAAGTTTTTTATAAATTCAATATATTCACGGGTTTGAATTTTTATCAAGTCATTTAATTGTTGTTTTCTTCTGTCTTCCATCATTGCTATATAAGGTCTAATATCTAACTTTCGAGATTGAATAAAAATTTGAGTAGAAAAGTCAATTGAATTAAGAAAATTCTGAAATTCACCAATGGTTGCTTCTTGTTCTTCTACAGACTTCAAAGAAAAATTTATTGATGATACCATAACCAAAGACCTTAAAGAGCCATCTTTTAGAACAACAATTCCATCTCTTATTTCTTGTACAGGGACAAAATTTTGTGTTGGTGAATTTTTTACCATAATACTATTTTAGTACACTAAGATACGGTTGATAAGTTAGTATGTTAATAAATAAATTTTTTAAACTTACCAATATACTAACTAACAAAACTTCTAATTAAACCAAAGGTTCTCGATAAGGATCTGTTTTAGGTTTCTTTTTCTCAATCACAACCCCTTCTTCTGTGATATTTTCTTTCATTGGGACACTACTCGGTTTCTCAAGTTTATTTTGAACAAAACCTGTTTGTTTTAACTGTTCTAATTGGTTTGATTTGTTTAAAGCCTGAGAAGTGTCTTTTTGTAATATTTGATCTGTCGGATATAAATTATTAGAAATATCTTTATTTTCTAATAAATTTTCTTTTGATGGTTTTATAATATCCTTCTTATCAACAGGTAGTTCGTGATTAATAATATTTGACTTTATTGTCTCGGTTGTATCTTTAATCTTAGTTTGTGAAATATTTTTATTATAATCTTGCGTTGATTGAACAGCCGATTCTTCTTTTAAATTTATTCTTCCTGAATTATTCTGTTCGATCACAGGTATTGGGGTTTTATTTTTTTCAATTCTTTTATCAATTTTAGTTGGGTCTTCAATTTCGCCAAGCATTCTTTTTCTATCTAAGTTTGGGTCAATTTTTGTATTATCCAAAATCAAACCTTCTTCTTTTAATTCTTCTTGTAGCTCTTTAATTTCTTCATCTGGCATTTCTACCCTACTCATTTCTTTAATTGAATCACGAATTTTATATAAAACCTTTTCGTTTATTTCCTTAGCAATTTGTTCAGCTAATAAAGTTGAGATATTTAAGCGAATTTTTAAATTTCCAACATACTCATTTGGTTTTGTTAAACCAAGCATTAACAAACCTGTCTCATCAATAAGTTCACCTTTTTGATCAATATGCAGTTTAGCTCGTGAACCAATATCATCAATTTGTTTTGTTGTTTCAGCAGAAGATATCATCTCTTTTATATCCTTAAAAAGTTGGTTATATCTTTTTTCGATTTGTGATATTGTATAATCCATAATTATTTATTTTTTCTTTTTATTACTTTTTTTATCATCTTTTTTCTTTTTATCTCCTTTTCCTTTTAATTTATTGAGTTTAGACCTTAAACCAGAGGTTTCATCTCTTAATTTATCAACTCTCATTATTTGGTCTTCTACAGTTGTGTTTGTTGCAGCTGTACCTTGTTTTATTTGTTTTAATATTATTGTTTCTTTCCTTAATTCATCTTGTTTTTTATCAAGTGCAATAGTTGTTTTTCTTATAGCATCTTTATTTTTAACAAATTCTTTTTCACCAGCTCTTTGTCCTGTAACAAATGCTATAACCGAAGGTTTTCCTTTCAGTATAGTATCACGAAACTCTTGTTGTCTAACTTCTTTTGGAATAATAACTTTTCCACGACTATCCTTAACATCACTCAAGGCCTCCATTTCTTTTCTTCTATCTTCGGCAATTCTTTTGTTTCTATCTTTTATACTTTCTTTAGAACCAAACTTCGCGCTTTCAATATTCTTAGCTCCTTTTAGTGCAAGCCTACCAATACGACCTGTTCCAATACCTCTACTTTCCATAGTCTTTACAGCCCTACTACCTAATCTGTTAAATATTTGTTTACCAGCAAAAGCTGCTCCTCTACCAGCAAAAGCTGCTCCTCCTGTGGCAACACCAAGCCCAACTTTTTTAACAAGACTAAACGCCTTATCACCCATACTACCATCATTAAATGCTCCTTGAGCTTGTTTTAATCCCATTCTGAGTAATGTAATTACCAATGTAAATTTCAAACCAGCAATCATCAATAAAACAAACCAATCTTTAACACCATCTGTTTTACCAAACGCTTCATCAAAAAAACCACTTTTGGCCATCATTATTATCAACCACATAATAAACAAGAAAGGAACCAGACCAAATGAATAACTTATTAACTTACTCCACCACTTACCAAACATTCCACTTGTTGTTTTACCAGGAATTGCCTGAGCAACAAAAGCTAGGGGTGAAACAATCATTAAAAGCCAAAGCATTCCAATACGAGAAGCAAACAAAAATCCTGCCAAAAAGAATATATATGCTGTGTATAAAGTCATACAGGTTATAAGAATCATAATAATTGCAAAAATATACTTTTCTCTATCATCAAAATTAACATTCCCTTCTTTTATACTTCCTTTTTTATCTAAACCATCTTTTGCTATACTTTTTAAAGAACCGGACTGAACGATTGATGTTGGATTAAATATTTGTAAAAAAGAACCAGATAAATCTGTTATATCCTTTTTATCCTTATTGTTTTTACCCACCTCTTCATATACCTTTTTATCATTACTAGAAGGATCGGCCACAATTGCATCGTAGAAACCCACAGTCACTATATTTCCGGCGTCAATAACAACTTTTGTTATAAAAAGACTAAAATTAACAACCAAAGCAGCCACTACAACACCCACAACAAGATTTTTATTACCAAAACTAAGACCTGTATCAAGAATAATTGATATAGAAATAACCACCATCAAGAGAATAAAGAGCATATTAGCTAAATCTCGAAGAACTTTCCACGTCTCTGTTACAAATTCTTGATCAATATTATTTTTATCCAACGAAAAAGAAGTTAAAAAGTTAAAAACAAAACCAGTAGTTTTCAACACATGAGAAGATGCAGAACTTAGTGAAAAAGAAAAATGAGCAATACAAT
This sequence comes from uncultured Candidatus Saccharibacteria bacterium, assembly GCA_964449555.1. Lineage (GTDB taxonomy): Bacteria > Patescibacteriota > Minisyncoccia > Phycocordibacterales > UBA12079 > UBA12079. The sequence goes on along the minus strand of CAYUZR010000001.1, from coordinate 866 downwards.
CTGAAAGTGTTGGGGGTAACATACCACATTTAATTCCATAATTTTTTAATTCACTGTCTTGTACTTCCACTCCATCACTTTTAGTAATAGAACCGTCAACTCCATTAGCCATTATTTCAGAAACCTTAAAACCAAACGGTGCAAAAATAGCCGTTACAACCACAAACAATATTAAAATTTTGACAAAAGTTTTCTGCATTTTTTCTTAAAAATTCAATGGCTCACCAGTGAGCCATTGAAAATGGCTTTGTTGAGCTGTTTTTATACCCCATCTTTTCAACGGCTCATCGGTGAGCCATTGAAAAAACATGTTGACTTACTAATTTTTCAACTTTATAACTTACAAACTAATCCTGACACTTACCATAAATTAAACCTCTTGCGTCACCATTACCAGCAGGAACCTTATAACTAATCGTTCCTCCATCAGCTTTGGTACAAGTAATAGTTTGTCCTCCTGATTTGTGTGTTCCGTTTTTAAACACTTGTCTTCCTTTATCAATTCCACCGTGTTTTTTCATACCATTACAACTCTTAACCTCTGGCGAACTTGGACAAAGAACAAGAGCGGTTCCTCCTAGAATAGATCTAGCATTATAGTGATGATAACCTGTATCAGTTCCATAAGAAACAGAACTGAGATTCGCTCCTACTTTATAAAGTGTCCCGTGTCCTCCACCATCATCCTCCCAAGTTCCAACATAAATTGTATTATTAAAATTCTCTACAGCCCAAACACCCTCTTCTTCAGTAAAGTCACATATTATTTTCCAAGTTTTTCCTTAATCAGTAGATTTAATAAGAGCACCACCACCTTTTGTTTTTTTAAATACAGCAGAAGCACCTGCGTAAAGATTTCCATTCAA